>NZ_JBHWKQ010000004.1:279797-317655 GCF_042730865.1 Streptomyces sp. NPDC059897
CGGGGGGGGGGGGGGGGGGGGGCCCGCCCGGGGGGGGGGGGGGGGGGGGGGGGCCCGGGGGGGGGGGGGGGGGGGGGGGGGGGGGGGGGGGGGGCGGCCGGGGGCGATCCGGCCGCACCCGTTCAGTGCCGTACGCGTCAGCCGACCGCCTTCTTGACGCGCTCGTCGGTGGTCTTCCAGGCCTGCTCCGGGGACTTGCCGTTCTCGACCAGCTGGAGGCCCTGCGAGAAGGCGTCCTTGATGGTGCCGTCCTTACGGCCGAGGACCTGCTCGGCGGGCACCTCGTTGGCCGCCTCGCCGAAGATCCGGCCGGTCGGGGCGCCGGAGAAGTACTCCGCCTCGGCGTCCTTCACCTTCGGGTCCTCAAGGGCGGTCTTGGAGGACGGGAAGTTGCCGAGCTTCTCGAAGAGGTAGGCCTGCTGCTCGGGAGCGGTCAGCCACGCCACGAGCTTCTTGGCCTCGTCCTTCACCGGGCTCTTCTCGGTGACACCGAGGAAGGAGCCGCCCCAGTTGGCACCCTTGGGGGCCTTGGCGACATCCCACTTGCCCTTGTTGGCCTTGCCTGCCTTGTCGCTGATGTGCGCGAGCATCCAGGCCGGGCAGACGGTGGTGGCGAAGGTACCGTTGGCGAGCCCAGGGTCCCAACCCGGCTGGAACTGCGGCAACTTGGCGGTCAGGTCCTTCTGCGCCGCCTCCGTCGACAGGTTCCAGGCCTCCTTGATCGCCGGGTTGGTCTTGTAGATCAGCTGGCCGGACTTGTCGTAGTACTGCTCGGAGTTGCCGTAGACCATGGCGTTGAACAGGCCGGACGCGGAGTCCAGGTACGAGACCTTCTCGTCCTTGTTGCCCTTGGCGAACTTCTCGCCGGTCTCGACGTACTTCTTCCAGTCCCCCTCCCACAGCTTGCCGACCTTCTCGCGGTCGGTGGGCAGCCCGGCCTGCTCGAACAGGTCCTTGCGGTAGCAGACCGCCATGGGCCCGGTGTCCGTGCCGAGACCGAGGACCTTGTCGTCCTTGGTGGTGATCTGGGCCTGCTTCCACGGCTGGAAGTGGTCGGTGCCCTTCATGCCCGCGAAGTCCGTGAACTTGCCGGCCTGCGTCTCGGTTATCTCCTTGGCCCGCGCCACCTCGATACCCTGGATGTCCTTGAGTCCGGAGCCGCTGGCGAGGTGCGTCTGCAGGGCGGTGTAGTACGTCTGCTCGTCACCGGCCGCCTCGACCTTGACCGTGACGTTCGGGTTCTCCTTCTCGTACTTCTCGATCAGGCCGGTCTCCTTGAAGCCCATCACGCCGTACAAGCCCATCGTGATGGTGACCTTGCCGTCCTTGACGCCGCCGCCCGTGGCACCGGCCCCCTCTCCGCCGCAGCCCACGAGCAGGGCGCCCGCCGCCGTACAGGCCAGCACGGCTGTGACTTTTGTACGCAGTTTCCGCTCGACCTTGAGCATGAACGTCCTCCCTGAGACGGCGCCGACGCACCGGTGGAACGAGTCGGCCCGAAACCCGGCCGCCCGCGGTAGGCACCATCAAGTTCCCAGCTCAGGGCAGGTTCGGCGGAGGCCGACGAACAAGGTTCACGGTCTCTGGCGCGCCTGCTGAAGAGTTGGTGGGAACGTGCCCACTGAGTTGTTGGAAGACTGGCTGCCGACAACTCCCGTGTCAAGAAGTCGAATCCAGCTCGTTTCCACCTCGTTATCGACGGACGCTTCCCGAAGGGGGCCGCGGGACGGGCAGAATCGGGGTGGCGACTGGCAGAATGCGCAGGCCGGGAGGGGACCAGGGGCCCCGGAGAGGCGGCACGCCCAACGGGGCGGCCCTGGCGGCGAATTGGAGGACCGGAGACGATGACGAACGGCGAACAGGTACGGGCACGGGCATCCGCCTCCCGGCCGACCATCAAGACCGTGGCGGCCCTGGCCGGCGTCGGGCGCACCACCGTCTCCCGCGTGGTGAACGGCTCGGAACTGGTCAGCGAGGAGGCACGGGAGGCCGTGCTCAACGCCATCGCCGAACTGGGCTACGTCCCCAACTCGGTGGCCCGCGGCCTGGTCACCAGCCGCACCAACGCCGTCGCCCTGGTCATCCCGGAGTCCGAGAGCCGCCTGGGCTCCGAGCCCTACTTCTCCGCCGTGATCCGCGGAGTGAGCGCGGCGCTCGCCGACACACGCACCCAGCTGCAGCTGACGCTCGTCCGCGACCAGGCCGAACGCGACCAGCTCACCCAGTCCGTCGCCGAACGCCGCGTCGACGGCGTGCTGTTGGTCTCGGTGCACGAACACGACGTGCTGCCCGGCCTGTTGGAGTCCGCCGGGCTGCCGACGGTCCTCGCGGGACGCCGCCGCGAGGACGACCCGCTCAGCTACGTGTGCGCCGACAACCGGGGCGGCGCCGCCACCGCCGTGCGCCACCTCCTGGACCGCGGCCGGCGCCGGATCGCCACCGTCGCGGGCCCCCAGGACATGGAGGTCGGCCGCAGCCGGCTGGGCGGGTTCCGGGAGGCGCTCGTCGAGGCCGGCGTCCCGGCCGGGGAACAGCTGGTCGCGGCCGGGGACTTCACCGAGGAGGGCGCCCGCGAGGCGATGCGTTCGCTACTTGAACGCGCCCCCGATCTGGACGCCGTGTTCGCCGCCTCCGACCTGATGGCCGCGGGCGCGCTCCTCGAACTGCGTGCGCAGGGGCGCCGGGTGCCGGAGGACGTCTCGGTCGTCGGCTTCGAGGACTCCTACCTCGCCCGCCACACCAACCCGCCGCTCACGACGGTCCGCCAGCCCACGGAGGAGATCGGCAGCAAGATCGCGCGCACGCTGCTGCGCGAGATCGGGGACCCGGCGGTGGCGCGGACTCGGCTGGTGCTCGATACGGAGCTGGTGGTGCGGGAGTCGTCGTAGCGCGCCTCGTCCAACGCGCGCCGTCGTAACGCGCCTCGTCCACCGGTCCCGATGTCGATGTCGATGTCAGTGCCGCATGGCACTGTGCCATCCATGACTTCGACCGTACGCGAGACCCTGCGGGAAGCCGTCCTCGACGCCGGACGGAAACTCGGCATCCCCGATCCGGTGACGCAGGCCTTCGTCCGCCACCTGCGCCCCTGCGTCCATCTCTGCGCCCACGACATGGTGCCGGAGCGTCAGAGACCAGGCGCCGGACCGGTCGGCCGAGCCGCCGGGCCCGCCCGGCTACCGAAGGACTTGGAGGCTCCCGACGGCCTGCCACACATCCTGACCCTCGACTGCGCCGCCATACCCGCCGACGCCCTCGACATCGAACTCCCCGCGGACGGACACCTGGTGGTCTTCGCCGAGATCACCGACTACCCGGGGGAAGGCGCCGTCATCCACCTCCCGCCAGGGGCGGCCGAACACACCTTGCGGGAGGTCGAGGGAACGGCCGGGCCGGACTTCCACGATCCGTTCCCGCTCTACGCCGTCCCGGGCGCCACCTTGCCCGACTTCCAGCGCTGGTCCGACCTCGCGGAGGCCGCGGAGTACGCCGGGGAGGACGCCGAGCGCAGACGTCTCGTGGAGCGGCTGATCGGGGAGATCGACGCGATCCTCTACCCCCGGTGGACCTATGACATCCAGCTCGGAGGCCACTCCCGCGCCTGGCAGAACCCGGTGGAGGACCGCGGTCACGTGCTGCTCCTCCGCGTCCCGGAGAGCGCGGTGTCCGACGGGGACGGCTACCTCACGCTCATCGCGGGCCGCCGGGAGCAGCTCGCGGAACACCGTTACGAGGAGCTCGAGTTCGAGGTGGAGTGCTGACGCCATCGGTGATGTCCGCGCGGTGGGACTCCCGGGTCAGCGCGATCGCCGCCGCGCTGATCAGGCAGACGCCGATCACATAGATGCTGACCGGGGCGGAGTTCGTGCCCCCGCCCGCCCCGGCGAGCAGGCTGCTGGCGATCAGCGGGGCCGTGCCGGCGCCCAGCGTCGAGGCCAGCTGGTAGCCGAGCGAGGCGCCGGTGTAGCGGGCGCGGGTGCCGAACATCTCGCTGACGAACGCCGCCATCGGCCCGTACATCGAGGCCTGGAGGATCGGGTTGCCGATGATGTACGCCGCGAACAGGAGCGCCACGGAACCGCTGTTGACCAGCGCGAACAGCGGGAAGGCGGCCGCGGCGGTGACCAGCGCGCCGGTGATCATGACGGGACGGCGGCCCACCCGGTCCGAGAGGATCGCGAACGCGGGGATCGTGAAGATGTGCAGCGCCGACGACACGGTCTGGGCGAGCAGCACGGTCGAGCGCTCGAAGCCGACGCCGGTGGCGTAGGTGAGCATGAAGGTGGCGAGCAGCGACTGGAGGACGAGAGCCGCGCACCCGCCGAGGCAGGACAGGACGATGTTCTTGCGGTAGCGGCGCAGCACCGTGAGCAGAGGTGCCTCCTGCTTGGCCGCCTTCTGTTCGGTCGCCTCCCGCTCGGCTCGGCGCTGCGCCTCGGCGAACACCGGGCTCTCGCTCACCTTCATGCGGATGAACAGGCCGATCGCCATGAGCAGCAGGCTGAGCAGGAACGGCACCCGCCAGCCCCAGGCGAGGAAGTCGTCCTCGGGCAGCGCGGAGAACGCGGCGAAGACGGCGGTGGCGAGCACGGCGCCCGCGGGGCCGCCCATGTTGGCGAACGAGGCCATCAGGCCCCGGCGTTCGGTGCTCGCGTGCTCCATGGCCATGAGGGCGGCGCCGCCCCATTCGCCGCCGACCGCGATGCCCTGGACCAGGCGGCAGGCGACCAGCAGCAGTGGCGCCCAGATGCCGATGGTGTCGTAGGTGGGCAGCAGGCCGATGGCGAAGCTGGCGAGCGCCATGAGGGTCATCGTCAGCACCAGCATGGACTTGCGGCCGACGCGGTCGCCGAAGTGTCCGAAGACGATGCCGCCGAGCGGGCGGGCGACGTAGCCGACGGCGAGGGTGCCGAAGGCGGCGACGGTACCGGCGAGCGGGTTCAGGTCGGTGAAGAACAGTTCGTTGAAGACGAGCGAGGCGGCGGCGCCGTACAGCAGGAAGTCGTAGAACTCGATGGCGCTGCCGACGAAGCTGGACAGGGCGATCCGGCGCGATTCGGCGCGACGCGCGGCGTCGTTGAGGGGCATCTTCGGCTCCGGGGGTTCGGCGCGCTGCGGAGGCTTGGGCACCTGGGCGGCGACCGGTCGTCCGCGGCCGCCTCGCACCTAGTGTGCATTTTCCGCACAAGCGCTTGTAGATAGCGAACACGATGCGGGTGGCTCGGGAGGGTGTCAAGAGTCGCCCGGATGATCGATCAAAGCGGCCGGCGCACACATGACACAGGCCCCCACGTCGGACGTGGGGGCCTGTCGGGTGCTTCGTGAGGTCCTGTCGGATGCTTTACGGGGTGCGGTGGCGGGGCTCAGCCCAGCGCCGAGATCTCCTTGGCGACCGCCCGCATCGCGGCCACGGAGGCGTCGGCCACGTCCTCGCGCGAGGTGATGAGGTTGACGCACATGTGCAGCGCCGGGTCCGCCGTGTGCAGAGGTACGGCGACACCGTGGGCGCCGGGCTCGATCCGGCCGAAGGTGCGGGCGTACCCCTGTTCGCGGGCCTGCGCGACCTCGGCCGACTCCCCCGGCGCGGGCAGCCGCAGCGTCGCGAGCGCCACCCCGGCGGCGCCGACCCCGACGGGGTGACGGCTGCCGACCCGGTAGCCGATGTGGTAGTCCACGGACCGCGGTTCGACCACGGCGACGGCGACCGCCTCGTCGCCCTCCGCCGCGATCAGCGCGACCGTGGCGCCGAGCTCGTCGGCCGTGCGGCGCAGCACCGGAAGGGCCGCCTCACGGACGCCCGCCGCATAGCCGCGCGCCAGCGTGACGGTGCCGGAACCGGCGCGGTAGCGACCGTCGGAGGCCCGGACGACGAGGTGGTGCTCGGCGAGCGTGACCAGGGTGCGATAGGCGATGGTCCGGTGGACGCCGAGGTGTTCCGCCACGTCCTGGACGGCGAGCCCCTGCGGCTGCCCGGCGACCAGTTCGAGGGCGCGCAGTCCACGGGAGAGGGTCTGGGACCCCACGGCCTTGCCCACCTGCTTGTCGCTCATCCGCCCAGTCTACGTGCGCGGTGGTGACACACCGTCACTCCGGTGCGGGCGCACGGTCCGGTGGCCGCGCACACCGTCCCGTAAAGTCGAGACACCCCCGCATGGGAAGCAAGCCCCGGAAGGAAGACCCGTGAGCGACGACGCGCCGAGCGGCGTCCTGGCCAAGGCGCTCACCGTGCTGCAGGCCTTCACCGTCGAGGACATCACGTTGGGCTTCGCCGAGTTGCAGCGGCGCACGGACTTCGCCAAGAGCACCCTGCACCGCACGCTCGGCGATCTGGTGGCCGCGCGCCTCCTCGACCGGGTCCAGGGGCGCTACCGGCTGTCCGGCCTGGTCTTCGAGCTCGGGATGCGCGCGTCGGTCGAGCGCGGCCTGCTCGAAGTGGCCACCCCGTTCCTGGAGGACCTCTACGTGCGCACGCACGAACTGGTCCACCTGGGCACGCGCGAGGGCACCGAGGTCGTCTACGTCGCCAAGATGGGCGGCCACCAGCAGGCCGACTCGCCCTCGCGGCTCGGCGGGCGCATGCCGCTGCACGCGACGGCGATCGGCAAGGTGCTGCTCGCGCACGCACCCGCCGAGGACCGCGAGGCCGCGCTGCGCGGTCCGCTGGCGCGCAAGGCGCCGCGGACCATCACCAACGTCGACGTCCTGACGCGGCAGCTGTCCGACGTGCTCACCAAGGGCGTGGCCTTCGAGTACGAGGAGTCGGCGGTCGGCATCGTGTGCGTCGCCGCCGGGATCTTCGGTCCGGCGGACGAGATCGTGGCGGCGGTCAGCGTCACGGGCCCGGTGCACCGCTTCCAGCCCGCCCGGCACGCCAACAGTGTGCGCGCCGCCGCGGCGGGGATCTCCGCGACGCTCGGGCGGCAGGCGGAGCTGCGCAAGCACGGATGAGCACCGATGGGCGCTGAACCGACGGGCACTGAACCGACGGGCACCTGATTCGCCCGCGAGTTCCGCCAGACGGAACTCATTGCTGGGCCGCGAGCGACCCCGTTGTCCAAGCTGAGTGCATGAACGACACCTCCCCCGCACACGCCCCCGGCGACGACGCCGTGGCACAGGCAGCGCGACGGCTGCTGCGCGCCGCCGCCGACCACTCCCCCTGCGCCCCGGTCCGCGACCTGATCGGCAGCGACGACGTGAAGGCGGCCTATGCCGTCCAGGAGCTGATCACCGCCCATCACCTGGACGCGGGCGGTCGTGTCACCGGCCGCAAGATCGGCCTCACCTCCCCCGCCGTGCAGCGGCAACTGGGCGTGGACCAGCCGGACTTCGGGGTGCTGTTCGACGACATGAGCGTCGAGGACGGGGGGTCCGTACCGGTCGGTGAGCTGCTCCAGCCGAAGGTCGAGGCGGAGATCGCGTTCGTGCTCGGCGCCGACCTCGCCGAGGGTCCGCTCGACGACGCGCAGATCCGGGCCGCAGTGGCGCACGCCGTGCCCGCCCTGGAGATCGTGGACAGCCGGATCGCCGACTGGGACATCACCTTCGGTGACACCGTCGCCGACAACGGCTCCTCCGCGCTCTACGTGCTCGGCTCCCCGGCCAAGCCGCTCGCCGAGTTCGAGCCGGTCGAGGCCGGGATGACGATGAAGCGCGGCGAGGAGACCGTCTCCACCGGGAACGGCGCGGCCTGCCTGGGCGACCCGCTCACCGCCCTTGCCTGGCTCGCCCGAACCGCCCGCGACGTGGGCGATCCGCTGCGCGCGGGCCAGGTCGTGCTGTCCGGGGCGCTCGGCCCGATGGTGCCCGCCGCGGCCGGCGACACGTTCACCGCCGAGATCGGCGGACTCGGCTCCGTCTCCGTCCGCTTCCACGCCTCCACCCCTGAGGGAGCCACCGCATGAAGACCAAGGTCGCCGTCATCGGCTCGGGCAACATCGGCACCGACCTGATGATCAAGGTGCTCCGGCTCTCGGACACCCTCGAAATGGGCGCGATGGTCGGCATAGACCCCGCCTCCGACGGTCTCGCCCGCGCCGAGCGGCTCGGGGTGCCCGTGACCGCCGAGGGCGTCCAGGGCCTGATCGCCATGGACGGCTTCGACGACATCAAAATCGTCTTCGACGCCACGTCCGCGAAGGCACATGTCGCCAACGCCGCCGCGCTCACCCCGTACGGCAAGCAGCTCGTCGACCTGACCCCCGCGGCCATCGGCCCGATGGTGATCCCGGCGGTCAACCTCGACGACCATGTCGGCGCGGACGACGTGAACATGGTGACGTGCGGCGGCCAGGCCACCATCCCGATCGTCGCGGCCGTCTCCTCCGTGGCCCCGGTCCCGTACGCGGAGATCGTCGCCTCGATCGCGTCGAAGAGCGCGGGCCCCGGCACCCGCGCGAACATCGACGAGTTCACCGAGACGACCAGCCACGCCATCGAGACCGTCGGCGGCGCGGACCGCGGCAAGGCCGTCATCGTCCTCAACCCCGCCGAGCCCCCGCTGATCATGCGGGACACCGTGCTCGCGCTGGTGAACGCGCCGGACGAGGCCAGCCACGACGCGATCCGCGCGGCCGTCGCCAAGCGCGTCGACGAGGTGTCCGCCTACGTGCCCGGCTACCGCCTCAAGCAGCAGGTGCAGATCGCGCCGGTCCCCGCCGACCAGCCCGTGCACACCCTCACCGAGTCCCCGGTCACCCACCAGGTGTCGGTCTTCCTCGAGGTCGAGGGCGCCGCACACTACCTGCCGGCGTACGCCGGGAACCTCGACATCATGACCAGCGCGGCCCTGCGGATGGCCGAGGCCATGGCCGCCCGCGCCACCGAACTCCAGGGAGCCGACGCATGAGCGACACCACGGACACCACTGACGCCACCGCGGGTGACACCAAGCTGTTCATCCAGGACGTCACCCTGCGCGACGGCATGCACGCCATCCGGCACCGCATCGAGCCCGAGCAGGTGGGCCGCATCGTCGCCGCCCTCGACGCGGCCGGCGTCGACGGCATCGAGGTGTCCCACGGCGACGGACTCGCCGGCGGCTCCCTCAACTACGGCCCCGGCAGCCACACCGACTGGGAGTGGATCGAGACCGCGGCCGCGCACATCACCAACGCCCGCCTGACCACCCTCCTCCTGCCCGGCATCGGCACCATCGAGGAACTCAAGCGGGCCTACGCGCTCGGGGTGCGCTCCGTGCGCGTCGCCACGCACTGCACCGAGGCCGACGTCTCGGCCCAACACATCGCCACCGCGCGCGAGTTGGGCATGGACGTGTCCGGCTTCCTGATGATGAGCCACATGGCCGACGCGAAGACGCTCGCGGCGCAGGCGAAGCTCATGGAGTCCTACGGCGCGCACTGCGTCTACGTCACCGACTCCGGCGGCCGGCTGATGATGGACGGCGTCCGCGAGCGGATGCGCGCCTACCGCGACGTCCTCGACCCGGCCACCGAGCTGGGCATCCACGCCCACGAGAACCTCTCCCTCGCCGTCGCGAACTCGATGGTCGCCGTCGAGGAGGGCGTGACCCGCGTGGACGCCTCGCTCGCCGGGCAGGGGGCGGGCGCGGGCAACTGCCCCATCGAACCGTTCGTCGCGGTCGCCGACCTCAACGGCTGGAAGCACGGCTGCGACCTGTTCGCCCTCCAGGACGCGGCCGAGGACCTGGTGCGCCCGCTCCAGGACCGCCCGGTCCGCGTGGACCGCGAGACGCTCACGCTCGGGTACGCGGGTGTGTACGGCTCGTTCCTGCGGCACGCGGAGGCGGCGGCCGAGCGCTACGGCGTCGACGTCCGCACGATCCTCGTCGAGGTCGGCAAGCGGGCCCTGGTCGGCGGCCAGGAGGACATGATCGTCGACGTGGCGCTCGGACTCACCGAGGCGAGCTGACACCTCGTACGACGCAGGGCCGGGAGGGCGGGAGCTCCCGGCCCTCGTCGGCATGTCCGCACGACCGCTCCGCCCCAGGTCACAAGGCCTGCGGGGCGCGAACGACGTGGCCGAACACCTCTTGAGACACCTCTCGAAACACCTCTTGACATTCCCACCCTCTCGGCGTTCCATCGAGATGTCCGGCGTGTAAATAACGCCCTTGAGAGTGCACATAAAGAACGAGGAGCCAGGTCATGTCCCTCACCAAGGAAGCCGCCTCACGCGACATCGCCCTGCCGTCGGGCCTGCTCATGCGCTACTACGAGGCCGGGGAACCCGGATCCACGCCGGTCGTGCTGCTGCACGGTTCGGGTCCCGGCGCGACGGGCTGGTCGAACTTCTCGGGCAACATCGGCACGATCGCCGACGCCGGATTCCACGTCGTGGCCCCCGACATGCCCGGCTGGGGAGACTCCGACGCCCAGGCCACCAAGGACATGGACCACGACGCGACACTGGGCGAGTTCCTGGACACCCTCGGCCTCGCGAAGGCCGCCCTCGTCGGCAACTCCATGGGCGGACACACCGCCGTCCGCTTCGCCACGCTGCACCCCGAGCGCATCACCCACCTGGTCACGATGGGCGCCTCGCTCGGCCGCGGCCCCGCCTCCCTCTTCGGCCCCGGCGACGGCCCCAGCGAGGGGTTGAAGGTGCTGGTCAAGGCGTACAAGGACGCGAGCCCCGAGAACATGCGGGCCCTCGTCGAGATCATGACGTACGACAAGGCACGCTTCGCGACCCCTGAGCTGACCAGGGCGCGCTCCGAGGCGGCGCTCGCCCGCCCCGACCACCTGGCGAACTACGTCGAGGGACTCGCGCACGGCGCCCCCATCCCGATCAAGGTCGACCGCGACAGGATCCCGGGCATCCAGGCGCCGACCCTGCTGATCCACGGCAAGGACGACCGCGTCCTGCACTACGAGACGAGCCTGTGGCTCCTCGCGAACATCCCCAACTCCCGTCTGGTGCTGCTGAATCGGTGCGGGCACTGGGCGATGATCGAGCACGCCGCCGAGTTCAACCGCCTCGTCGTCGACTTCCTGTCGCACAACTGAGCCGACCCGCAGCACTCCGCACCGCATCGATCGGAACACCCCATGACCACCTTCGACACCGACGTCGTCGTCATCGGAGCGGGGCCCGTTGGCCTCACCCTCGCCAACCTGCTGGGCGTCCGCGGCCACCGGGCCACCGTCCTGGAGGCCCGCCACGAGCTGATCGACTACCCGCGAGGCGTCGGCCTCGACGACGAGTCGATCCGCACCCTGCACACCGCGGGCCTGTGGGAGCGCGTACAGCCGTTCACGGTCCCGCACCACGTGGTACGCCTAGTCAACGGCGCCGGCCAGGTGCTCGCCACCAACAACCCGCGGACCCAGGAGTTCGGCTACCCGCGCAAGCACGGCTTCGTGCAGCCGCTGGTCGACAAGGAACTCGCCGCGGGCCTCGACCGGTTCCCCGACACCGAACTGCGCTTCGGCCACAAGGTGGTCGGCCTGGAGGACCACGGCGACCACGTCACCGTGACCGCCGAACGGCTCGACGCCAAGGGCGAGTTGGCCTACACGATCACCGTCACCGCCCGGTACGCCGTCGGCTGCGAGGGCGGCAGCTCCTTCACCCGCAAGTGGATGGGCGTGGAGTTCGAGGGGAAGTCACCGTCGACCCGCTGGGTGGTCGTGGACGTGGCCGACGACCCGATCGGCACCCCGTCGGTCTACCTCGGCGCCGACCCGCGCCGCCCGTACGTCTCCATCGGCCTGCCGCAGGGCATCCGCCGCTGGGAGTTCATGCTCCACGACGACGAGCCGACCGAACTGTGCGACGACCCGGCCTTCATGCACGCGCTGCTGCGGCGGCACGTCCCCGACCCGGCGGCACTGCATGTCATCAACCAGCGCACCTTCACCCACCACGGCCGCGTGGCCTCCGACTTCCGCAAGGGGCGTGTCTTCCTCGCCGGCGACGCCGCACACCTGATGCCGGTCTGGCTCGGCCAGGGCTGGAACTCCGGCATCCGTGACGCTACGAACCTGGCCTGGAAGCTCAGCGCCGTCCTCGCGGGCGACGCCGACGACACACTCCTCGACACGTACACCGAGGAACGCCGCAAGCACGCGTCCGACATGATCGATGTGAACATGGCGGCGGGCACCGTCATGAAGATGGGCCGCGTCGGCGGCGCGGTGCGCGATGTCGCCGCTTCCGCGCTCAACCTCGTGCCGAAGTGGAAGTCGTACTTCACCGAGCTGCGGTTCAAGCCGATGCCGCGCTACGCCGCCGGGGTCGTGGTCGACCAGCAGACGCTCACGCCGGGCCGGGCGCGGGCCGGCTTCAAACGAAGAGGCACGCTGGCGCCGTTCACCGACTCCGCCCGTGAACTCTCCCCGGTGGGCCTCCAGTTCATCCAGCCGCGCGTCACCACCGCCGACGCCGCGAACGTCCTCCTCGACGACGTCACGGGCGACTGGTGGACGCTCGCCACTTGGGGCACGAACCCGACGGCGTTCCTCACCGAGTCTGACCTGGACCTCGTCCGCCGCCATCGGATCAAGCTGGTCTCCTTCATGCCGGAGACCCAACGCCCATGGGCAGAGCGGCAGTTCGCGACCTCCCCGGCACCCGTCACCGTCGTCGGGGACACCACGGGCGCCCTCAAGGACTGGTTCGACGTGCGCGCCTGCGGCCTGGTCGTGCTGCGCCCCGACCACTTCGTGGCGGCCGCCTGCCTCACCCGCCAGGCGTCCCGGGCCCTCGCCGCCCTGCGCACGGCGGCGTCGCTCACCACCACCCCCGTCAACGCACCGGCCCGGGAAGGAGCCCCGGCATGACCGTCGCCCTCGTCACCATGTCGCACAGCCCGCTGCTCGAGTACGCGGACCCGCCCGCCGAGGTGAACGCCGCGGTGCAGGGCGCCTTCGCCGCCGCACGGACCTTCGTCAGGGAGTACGACCCCACGCTGGTGGTCTCCTTCGCACCCGACCACTACAACGGCTTCTTCTACGACCTGATGCCACCGTTCTGCATCGGCTACGAGGCGTTGGGCGTCGGCGACTACGGCACCACCGCGGGCCCGCTGAACGTGCCGACCGGGCGGGCCGAGGAACTCGCCCAGTGGGTGGCGGAGCGGGACATCGACGCGGCCATCTCCCGCCGCATGGAGGTCGACCACGGCGCGATCCAGCCGCTGGAGATCCTCTTCGACGGCATCGACACGGTGCCGACCATCCCGGTCTTCGTCAACGGCGTGGCCAAGCCCTTCGTGACGATGCGCCGCGTGCGACGCCTCGGCGAGGCGATCGGCAGCTACCTCGCCACACTCGAAGACGAGCGGGTCCTCGTCATCGGCTCCGGCGGCCTCTCGCACGACCCGCCGGTCCCCCAGTGGGCCACCGCCGACGACGCCGCCCGCGCGCTGCTGCTCAACGGCCGTCACCCCACGGCCGCGGCCCGCGACGCCCGCCAGCAGCGGGTCATCGACACGGCGAAGGCGTTCGCCGCGGGCACCGCCGGCATCCGGGACCTCAACCCCGACTGGGACACGGCCCTGATGACGACGTTCGCCTCCGGTGACCTCTCCCCCGTCGACGCGATGACACCCGAGCAGATGGCCAAGGACGCCGGCAACTCCGCGCACGAAGTACGCACATGGGTCGCCGCGTTCGCCGCACTGGGCGCCGTCGGCCCGTACGACGTGACGTACTCCTTCTACCGGCCCATCAAGGAGTACATCGCCGGGTTCGGAGTGATGACGGCGCGCGGCGCGGCTCCTACGCCGTAGTCATCAGCCCGGCCCGGAGTTGGGCGAGCAGGCGGGCCAGGAGCCGGGAGACGTGCATCTGGGAGATGCCGAGGGTCTCGGCGATCTCCTTCTGCGTGCGTTCCTCCACGAACCTGAGGTGGATGATCGTACGGTCGCGGGTGTCGAGCCGGGTGAGGAGCGGAGCCAGGGAGCGGTAGTTCTCGATCAGTTCATAGGTGCCCTCCTCGACACCGATCACATCGGCGAGCCGGGATTCCTCCCCCTCGGCGTCCTGGCCGGTGAGCGAGGCGTCGAGGGAGGCGGCGTTGTAGCCGTTGGCCGCCTTCTGCGCCTCGGCGATCTCGGCCGGCTCCAGCTGCATGAGCTCGGCGAGCTCGGCCGTGGTGGGATACCGGCCCAGGCGGGTCTGCAACTCGTCGGTGGCCTTGGACAGTTCGACGCGGGTTTCCTGGAGCCGGCGCGGGACGTGCACCGCCCAGGTGGTGTCACGGAAGAACCGCTTGATCTCACCGGTGATGTAGGGCAGCGCGAAGGACGTGAACTCGACCTCTCGGGACAGCTCGAACCGGTCGATCGCCTTGATCAGGCCGATGGTGCCGACCTGGACGATGTCCTCCATCTCCTCCGGCCCGCGGTGCTTGAAGCGGGAGGCTGCGTACTTCACGAAGGAGAGGTTCATCTCGATCAGCGCGTTGCGGACGTACTGATGCTCTCGGGTTCCTTCCTCGAGGCGGGTGAGGTGCTCGAAGAAGTACTTGCCCACTTCACGCGCGTCCCGGGGAGCGATGGAGGCAGGATCCGCACAGGCCCGCTCGATCAGCGAGTGCCCGGGCCGTGCGCCGGAGCGCTGGGCGAGTTCAACTACCGTCTCGGTGTTCATGAGGATGCCCCTCTGCAGCTGTGGCGGCGAATGTGGAGTCGCACCTACGTGTGTCGCGTCCCGGTCACGCCTCCCCCGTCGGCCGCGGGCACGCCGACTCGAGTCCGATGAGGTCGGCGAACAGGCGGTGGGTGCGGGTGACGTGCAACAGCCTCACGAGAGGAGGGCTGGCCGAGCGGAGGCGTACGGTCTTGCCCGTCTCCAGGGCCGCCCGCCGCACGCGCAGCAGCACCCTGAGGCCGGCGCCGTCGCAGAACGTCATGGTGTCGAGTTCCAGATCGAGGCCCGCGATCGACCGCTCCAGAGCGGCGCGCAGTGCGTCGTCGAAGGCGGGGGCGACGTCGAAGTCGATTTCGCCGTGGACCGCCACGGCGGCGCGGTCGCCGCGCTCGAACACTTCGATCACGGGAGCCGAGGGAGCTGTGCGGGTGGGCCGCGCAAGGGCGCTCATCAGCAGTGACGTCCACGTCGCGTTCGAAGGAACCATGCCGTCCGGCACCGCCGCACCTCCCCGCTCGGCCTGTCGAGTGGCCCATAGCTTGGTACGAACTTTGAATCACGTCAACCAATACCTGAAAAGTAATTCGTGATTCATTTGGCGGGGAGGCCCTATAGTGGTCGCATGGAGGAGCAGACCGCGTCGCACACCGGGTGGACGTTCTTGACCAACCACGCCCGGGTCCTGGCAGCCATCGCCGACAACCGCCAGGTGCGCATTCGCGACCTGGCCGCGCACTGCCGCCTGACCGAGCGTGCGGTGCAGCGGATCATCACGGATCTCGAAGAGGCCGGCTATCTCTCCCACGTACGCGAGGGCCGCAGCAACGTGTACGAGATCGACCCGGCGAAGATCCTGCGCCACCCCGCCGAGTCCGACGTGAGCGTCGCGTCCCTGCTGGCACTGCTGGCCCGCGACGAAGCCGATCGCACCAATCCGGCCCTGCGCATGTCCTGAGCGAAGCCCCCGGCGTGGTGTGCGCCGGGGGCGAGTGACTCGGCCGGAGGGGGCGCCGCGGTGGCCGCACCCCCTCCGGGGCATCAGGTGCGGGTCCAGCGCTGGTTGCTTCCGTTCGAGCAGGTGTAGAGCTGGATCTGCGTGCCGTTGGCGGTGCCGCCCGAGACGGCGTCGAGGCAGAGCCCCGACTGGACGCCGACGATGGAACCGTCGGAGTTCAGGCGCCACTTCTGGTTGTCGGCGCCCCAGCAGCTGTAGATCTGGACCTTGGCGCCGTTGCCGGTGCCACCGGCGTCCAGACACTTGTTGCCGTAGACCCTGAGTTCACCGGCGTCGGTGTACGACCACTTCTGGTTGGTGCCGCCCGAGCAGTCCCACAGCTGGAGCTGAGTGCCGTCGGTGGTGCTGGAATTGGGGACATCCAGGCAGCGGCCCGAGCCGACGCCCTTGATCTGCCCGGATTCCGCGGGCGGAGTCGTGGACGAGCCGCCGTTGAGCGCGTTCAGGACGGAGGTGTAGGCGGCCTTCTTGCTGCCGTCGCCGTTGAACAGCAGCGGGGTGTCGCCCGAGCGCCAGGAGTCGGTGTCGCGCACACCCCACACGGTGATGCCGAGGCAGCGCGGGACGGCCAGGCAGTCGTTGGTGACACTGGCGTAGGTCGAGGCCGGAGCGCCCTGGATGTCGAGTTCGGTGACGGCCACGTCGACGCCGAGGGCGGCGAAGTTCTGCAGCGTGGTGCGGAAGTTGCTGTTGTACGGGCTGCCGCTGTTGAAGTGCGACTGGAAGCCGACGCAGTCGATGGGCACGCCGCGCTGCTTGAAGTCCTTGACCATGTTGTACATGGCCTGGGTCTTGGCCCACGTCCAGTTCTCGACGTTGTAGTCGTTGTAGCAGAGCTTGGCGGCCGGGTCGGCGGCGCGCGCGGTGCGGAACGCGACCTCGATCCAGTCGTTGCCGGTGCGCTGGAGGTTGGAGTCGCGCCGGGCCCCCGAACTGCCGTCGGCGAAGGCCTCGTTCACGACGTCCCACTGGGCGATCTTGCCCTTGTAGTGGGCCATCACGCCCTTGATGTGGTCGTTCATCGCCTGCCGCAGGGCGCTTCCGCTGAGGCTCTGCATCCAGCCGGGCTGCTGGGAGTGCCAGGCGAGGGTGTGCCCGCGCACCTGCTTGCCGTTCTGGACGGCCCAGTTGTAGACGCGGTCCGCGGCCGTGAAGTTGAACTGGCCGCGCTGCGGTTCGGTGGCGTCGATCTTCATTTCGTTCTCGGCCGTCACCGAGTTGAACTCACGGTTCGCGATCGACGTGTACGCCGATTCGCCCAGCTTGCCGGAGGCGATGGCGGTACCGAAGTAGCGGCCGCTCTGCGCCGCGGCGGCGCCGAGCGTGCTCTCGGCGGCGTGCGCGGCCGGCGGCGGCGCGACGAGGGCGGCCGCCGCGGCGAGGACGCCGACGACCAGCGATAACAGCAGGGCGCGGAGCCTTCCGCGGACTACGGGTCTGGACAGGGCGGACGAGCCCATGGCTGTGCCTCCAAGGTGGGAATCACGGAACGGGCGGGACATGGTTCGCGATATCGAACGGCGATCGAAGTCGCAGACACGGATGATTGAGGCATGGCGGTGCATCGTCAAGAGATCCCGCAGAAGTAGTTTCCGGTCCACACCCGAAACCTTCCGGAACGCCAACGAACCGTTTTTTGCGGCCAGTTCGGTGACACACCTTGACCGCGGGGCTCCGCATTCCTAGCTTGTGGCGTCACAGATTCCGGGAATTCTTCGAAACATTTCGGAGAGCTCCCCGCCCTCTGCCCCCACTCTCCAAGGAGTCCCCCGATGTGGTTCCGCCCACCGTCCCCGCCCCCGGTCCGCCTCAGACGCTTACTCGCGATCCTCGCGCCCCTGCTGCTCGTGGCCGGTTTCCTCGGCGCCCAGCCGGCCGCCGCCGCGACCGTCGACACCAACGCCTCGTACGTACTGGTCAACCGCAACAGCGGAAAGGCGCTGGACCTCTACAACATGGCGACCAGCGACGGCGCCCGCATCACTCAATGGGCCAGAAACGACCAGAGCCAGCAGCAGTGGCAGTTCGTCGACTCCGGGGGCGGCTACTACCGCCTCAAGTCCCGTCTCTCGGGCAAGGTCCTCGACGTCCACAACTGGTCCACCGCCAACGGCGGTTCGATCGTCCAGTGGACCGACTTGAACGCCACCAACCAGCAGTGGCGGCTCGCCGACAGCGCGGACGGCCACGTACGGCTCGTCTCGCGCAGCAGCGGCAAGGCCCTCGAGGTGCAGGGCGGCTCCACCGCCGACGGCGCGAACATCGTCCAGTACGACGACTGGGGCGGCGCCAACCAGCAGTGGAAGCTCGTCGAGGTCGGCGCGGAAACCCCCGGCGACTGCGCCCTTCCGTCGACGTACCGCTGGAGCTCCACGGGCGCGCTGGCGCAGCCCAAGCCGGGCTGGGCCTCGCTCAAGGACTTCACCGTCGTCCCGTACAACGGCAAGCAGCTCGTCTACGCGACGACGCACGACACGGGGACCAGCTGGGGTTCGATGAACTTCGGCCTGTTCACCAACTGGTCGGACATGGCCTCCGCGAGCCAGAACGCGATGTCCTCCGCCACCGTCGCACCGACGCTCTTCTACTTCGCGCCGAAGAACATCTGGGTGCTCACCTACCAGTGGGGCGGGTCCGCCTTCTCCTACCGGACGTCGAGCGACCCCACCAACCCGAACGGCTGGTCGTCCCCGCAGGTGCTCTTCTCGGGAAGCATCTCCGGTTCCGGAACGGGGCCCATCGACCAGACGATCATCGGGGACGGGACGAACATGTACCTGTTCTTCGCCGGTGACAACGGCAAGATCTACCGGGCCGGCATGCCGATCGGGAACTTCCCGGGCAGCTTCGGCTCGTCGTACACGACGGTCATGAGCGACACGACGAACAACCTGTTCGAGGCCCCGCAGGTCTACAAGCTCCAGGGCCAGAACCGCTACCTCATGATGGTCGAGGCGATCGGCTCTCAGGGCCGCTACTTCCGCTCGTTCACGGCCACCAGCCTGAACGGTTCGTGGACGCCCCAGGCCGCGACCGAGAGCAACCCCTTCGCCGGCAAGGCCAACAGCGGCGCCACCTGGACCAACGACATCAGCCACGGCGAACTGCTGCGCACCGGCCCCGACCAGACCATGACCGTCGACCCCTGCAACCTCCAGATGCTCTACCAGGGACGCAGCCCCGACTCGGGCGGCGACTACGGCCTCCTGCCGTATCGACCGGGCCTGCTGACGCTGCGGCGCTGAACTGCGGGAGGGGCGGAGGCCAGTACCTTCGCCTGCGGCCTCCCGTCAGGGGCTCAGTCTCGTACCGCGGGGACCGTGAACGACGGCTTCTGCGTGGGCAGTTGCTTCTTTGTGTACGTCTTCAGGTAGGTGTCGAGGTACGGCGAGCGCTTGCCTTCGGTGGGTCGGTCGTCGGCAGGGTTGTCGACGGAGAGGTTGAGGTGTGCGTCGGTCACCTTGACGCGGTCGCCGGTCGGGGTGTCGATCCAGGCGCCGTCCTGGACGGTGCCGATCTCGACGGCCAGGGAATGCCCGGCCTTGAGGCGCCAGTCGGTCGACTTGAGGTCCACGGCCACGTGGCCGGAGGAGTCAGCGATGGCGACCTGCTGGTCGAACATGACGGCGGAGCCATCCGGGGCGGCGTCGTACACCTTGACCATGACGTTGCCGGTTCCCTCGGTGTCCATCGCGATGCGGGGTGTGCCGGTGACACGGACGTCACGGTCGACCGGTTCGGATCGCGCGAGGAAGCTCGCGGAGTCGCCGGGGCGGCCCCGGTCCAGGTAGGAGCCGTCGCGCAGCGGCACATCGGCGGACCTGTCCGCGACGGGCCAGGTGTCCTGGGAGCGCCAGGTTCCGGCGCTGTCCTGGACGGCGAAGGCCGGATGGTGGGTCGTGGGGTCGATGCCCTTGAGCTGCTGGTCGTAGAAGGACATGACCTCCTTGAACCAGCCCGCGCGCCCCATCTGAAGTCGCCCGTCCTCGGTGCGTTCGTTGCCGCGTACGTGGTCCCACTGGCCGAGCCAGCCGCGCTCGGTGCCCCGGTGGCCCGCGAGGTACTCCTGCATCGCCTCCGGCGTGGTGTTGGACTCGATGAAGCCCTGGGTGAAGAACAGCGGGGTATCACTGCCCTTCGCCTGCCTCGCCAGGTCACGCTGCCGCCAGTACGGGTCCTCGGGGTCGGGCTTGAGGTTGTTGTCCGTGTTGTAGGCGACGCATTCGGGGTGCTTCGCCTCGTACTGGTTGTTCGACTTGTAGCGCTTCTGGTCGTCGGGCAGCGGCGGCAACTGGGCGATCTGGTTGTACGTATTGGGGGCGAGGACGCCGCCGAGTTTGGGGACCCGGTTGGAGCGGATCAGGCGGTACATGTCCCAGACGGGCTCCTGGGCGACGACGGCCTTCAGCGCGTCCTGGTCCAGGTTGTTGCCGACCAGGGCTGTCGTCGCGTCGTACGACTTGCCGTACATGCCGACCCTGCCTGTCGACCACGGCTGTTTCGCCGCCCAGTCGATCGCCGCCTTCACGTCGGCCTGCTCGCCCTTGCCCATGTAGTCGAGGCAGCCACTGGATCCGCCGAAGCCGCGCAAATCCACCTGCACCAGGGCGTAGCCACGCTCGAACAGTTCGCCTCCCTCGACGAGGTCCTTGAAGCGCCCGGACGGCCCGGCCTTCTTCCAGCCCTCGTCCGTGAGCTCCCCGGAGTGGCCGAAGTAGGAGCCGACCGAGAGGATGACCGGCGCCTTCTCGCCACGGGGCAGATCGTCCGGTAGCAGGACGTCGGCGTGCAGTTCGGTGTCGGAGCTGTCGGAGGACGGGAAGTAGTGCTGGGTCCAAGCCGCGCCCTTGGGGACACGCTCGTTGTCTTCATGTGTGACCGCGCCGTCGGAGGCGGCTGCCGTGGGAGTGGTGGGCTGCGGCGCGCCGGCCGCTGTGATGTGGGCGCCGGCCAGTGTCAGCACAGCGAGGGCGGCGGTGGCAGTGGCTGCGGCGGGCAGGGGGATCTTCTTCATGGTTTCCTCCGGGGTCCGGGAGTGGGTGGTCAGCGGTGGCGCCGTGCCGTTGTGGCACGGTCAGCGCCGCTCCACGAGCCGCTTGGTCGACCGGCGGAACGCCCAGAAGACGACCAGAAGGGCCAGCGCCAGCAGCGGTACGCCCATGCCGACCTTGGCCAGGGCGAGCCAGCCGGTGGAGTCGTTCTCGTACAGCCACAGCTGCACGCCGAACCGGGCAGCGAACAGGACGGTGAGGGTGGCGGTGGCGACGTCGTGCGCGAGCCTGCTCGGCCCGTCCTCGCGCCACGGGTGCCGGTTGCCGTGCAGCGTGTTCCACAGCAGGCCGGTCAGCGGCCTGCGGGCCAGCAGCGAGACGGCCAGGAGCACAGCGCCCGCACAGCTCGCCCAGATGCCGATCAGGAAGAAACCGCCCGCCGAGCCGACCCATGCCGCGACGCCGCCCGCGGCCGCGACCCCGAAGACGCCTCCGGCCGCCGCGGTGAACGCTTCGCCCCGCGCCATCCGCCACACGGCGATCAGCACCGCCACGGCGAGCGCGATGCCGATCGCGAGCGGCAGCCGGCGGAGCGCGGCGTTCGCGGCGACGAAAGCCGCGACGGGGATCGCCGAGCACACCATCCCCTTCGTGCCGCCGAGCTGGTCGAGCAGCTTCTGCCGCGCCGCGTGGCTCGCGGCCGCATCCGTGCGGGTGTGGTCCGTCATGGCGTACTCCTCGGTCGTCGCGAAATCCGTGCCGTTGGTGCGCTGGACCCCAGGAGAAACCGTGCCGTTGCGGCACAGTCAAGCCGGTTCGGAAGGGACGGTGTGGCGCTTGACCATGCCGCGGCGGCATGGTTTCGAATGGGCTGAGCAACCGGGATGGGCAGCACCCGAGCGGTGCGGCGCGAGGAGTCGGACGGAGTGCGAAGCAATGGCATGGAGTACGCGTGAGATCGCCGAGCTGGCGGGCACCAGCCTGCGGGCCGTACGCCATTACCACGAAGTCGGCCTGCTCGATGAGCCGGAACGCCGGGCCAACGGCTACAAGCAGTACGGCGTGGCCCACCTCGTCCGGCTGCTGCGCATCAAACGCCTGGTCGACCTGGGGTTCCCGCTCTCCCGGATCGCGGAGATGGGCACGACCGACGAGCACCCGGAGGACGCATTGCGCGCGCTCGACGCCGAACTGGCCGCCACTGTCGAACGGTTGCAGCGGGCCAGGATGGAACTCGGGTTCATCCTGCGAAAGGAGGTCCCGACCGGCCTGCCCCTGGAGTTCGCCACGGCGGCGGCGCCCGACATCCCGATGTCCGACTCCGATCACTCATTCCTGAGCGTGATGAGCACCGTGCTCGGTCCGAAAGGAACCGCGGCCTACGCCGACCTGATGAGGAACCCGGTCGCCCATCCCGCCGGTGCGGCGTTCGAACAACTGCCGCCGGACGCCGACGAGCGGACCCGTGCCGAGGTCGCCGAGCACCTGGTCCCCTTCGTGCGGAACCTGCAAGAGCGGCACCCGGGGCTGAGTACCCTGCCCGCCGACGCACCGCGCGGCGAGCAGTTCGCGAAGAAGACAGCCGGCAAGGCACTCGAGGACATCTACAACGACGCCCAGGTGGACGTCCTGCGCCGGCTGAGCGTCCTGCTCGCCGAGGCGGAGCGGGCGGCGGAACAGCCAGATGGCGGCGAACCGGGCGACGACACCCGATAGTCGCCACGGCCGACATCTGCCCCACCGCGTCCGCCTGCTGAGACGGAACTTGACCAGCGGGCGTCGATGCGGAACATTTCCCTAGTAATCCAGTAGGAATGATAGGCAACACGGAACAGTGAGGGAGGGGCCCGTGCATCCGCTCGTCTCCCGTCGGCACATCGACCTCTGCCGGCACAAGAGCGCCTGCTGTCCGGGCTGAACACCGCCCCCGCGCGCCCCGACTCCGGCGCACACCCACCCCGTTCCACTCACTGTGAGGTCCTCACCCCGTCATGTCCGCACTCACCTTCCACTGGTTCCTGCCCACCACCGGCGACAGCCGGCACGTCGTCGGCGGCGGCCACGGCTCGACCCCCGGCACCGCCGGAGGCGACCGTCCGGCGTCCGTGGAGTACCTGGGCCAGATCGCCCGCACCGCCGAACAGCTGGGTTTCGAGGGGGCGTTGACCCCCACCGGCGCCTGGTGCGAGGACGCGTGGCTGACCACGGCGATGCTGACGCAGGTCACCGAGCGGCTGAAGTTCCTCGTCGCCTTCCGGCCCGGCCAGATCTCCCCCACCCTCTCCGCCCAGATGGCCGCCACCTATCAACGGCAGTCCCACGGACGCCTGTTGCTGAATGTCGTCACGGGTGGCGAGAGCGCCGAGCAGCGTGCCTACGGTGACTTCCTCGACAAGGACCAGCGGTACGCGCGGACGGGCGAGTTCCTCGACATCGTGCGCCGCCTGTGGGACGGGCAGACCGTCGACCACCACGGCGAACACCTCCGCGTGGAGGGCGCCCGCCTGAACCGGCTGCCGGACCCCGTGCCCAGTGTCTACTTCGGCGGCTCCTCCCCCGCGGCCCTGGACGTCGCAGCCCGTCACACGGACACGTACCTGACCTGGGGCGAGCCGCCGCAGGCCGTCGCCGAGAAGATCGCCGAGGTCCGCAGGCGGGCCGAACTCCTCGGCCGCACCGTCCGGTTCGGCATCCGGCTGCACGTCATCGCGCGTGACACCGCCGCCCAGGCCTGGGCGGAGGCCGAGCGGCTGCTGCAGGGCATGGACCCGGACCGTATCGCCGCCGTCCAGCGCGGCCTCGCGACCTCCGAGTCCGAGGGCCAGAAGCGGATGCGCGCGCTGCACTCCAGCGGCACCAGCACCAGTTCCGACCTGGAGATCTACCCCAACCTGTGGGCCGGCGTCGGCCTGGTGCGCGGCGGCGCCGGCACCGCCCTGGTGGGCAGCCACACGGAGGTCGCCGACCGCATCGAGGAGTACCACCGCCTGGGCATCGACGAGTTCGTGCTCTCCGGCGTGCCGCATCTGGAGGAGGCGTACTGGTTCGGCGAGGGCGTCCTGCCGCTGCTCGAACGCCGCGGACTGTGGCACCACCCGGCCGCACCGGCCCTCACCGAGCCCGGCACCGTGGCGTTCGCGGGGGTGTGAGCCCGACCATGAAGACGGAGACAGACACCGACACCGACACGGGTACAGGTGCTGCGGGCGGCGCGACGGCCGGCCGCAAGCTCCGCACCGTCGTCCTCTCCAGCCTCCTGGGCACCACCGTCGAGTGGTACGACTTCTTCCTCTACAGCACGGCGGCGAGCCTCGTCTTCGGCAAGCTGTTCTTCCCGGAGACGAACGGCACGGTAGGCACGATGCTCGCCTTCGCCACGTTCGCGGTGGGCTTCGTCGCCCGTCCGCTCGGCGGCCTGCTCTTCGGGCACATCGGCGACCGCGTGGGCCGCAAGCGCACCCTCGCGTTCACCATGGGCCTGATGGGTGTCTCGACCGCGCTGATCGGCCTGCTGCCCACCTACTCGCAGGTGGGCGCGCTCGCCCCCGTCCTGCTGCTGGTCCTGCGGGTCGCGCAGGGGGTGGCGCTCGGCGGCGAGTGGGCCGGAGCGGTGCTGCTGGCCGTGGAGCACGGGCCCGAGGGGCGCAAGGGCCGGTTCGGCAGCTACCCGCAGATCGGGCTTGCGCTCGGACTCGCCCTGGGCACAGGCGTGTTCGCGCTCTTGAGCAACGTACTGAGTGACGAGGCGTTCCTCGGCTACGGGTGGCGGGTCGCGTTCCTGGCCAGCCTGGTCCTGGTGGCGGTCGGCCTGACCGTACGGCTGAAGATCGACGAGACTCCCGCGTTCCGCGCCGTGCTCGACGGGACGACGGAGCCCCGGTCCGTACCGCTGGTGGAAGTGGCTCGCGATCGGCTGACGCGCCGCCACCTGCTCCTGGGCATGGTGTCCCGCTGGGGCGAGGGCGTGGCCTTCAACACGTGGGGCGTGTTCGCCCTGACGTACGCGACCGGGACGCTCCAACTGCCGCGCACGTCCGTGCTGTTGACGGTGACCGGTGCTTCGCTGGTGATGGCGGCGCTCGTCCCGGTGTCGGGGCGGCTCGTGGACCGGTTCGGCGCCCGCCGCGTCTACCTGGCGGGCATGGCCGCGTTCGGTGTGTCGGTCTTCCCTGCCTTCCTGCTGTTCCAGACCGGCGGCGTGCTGGGCTTCGCGGTGGCGCTCGTGCTCGCGCTGGGTATCGTGCACGCCTCCTTCTACGGGGCGCAGGGCACGCTGTTCGCCGCGCTGTTCCCGGTGCACGTGCGCTACACGGGCATGTCGGCCGTCTACCAGGTGTCCGGCATCTTCGCGTCCGGCATCACCCCGCTGCTGGTCACCGCCTTCCTCACCCTCGGCTCCGGCACCCCGTGGCTGGCGTGCGGATATCTCGTCCTGTCGGCGGTGGGCAGCGTCTGGGCGACGTCCCGGCTCCGCGAGGAGGACCTGTTCGTGCGGACGGGCAGGGGCACCGACGACAGGTCGGACGCGCAGGTCCGAGAACCCGTCCCTGCCTGATCGGGGCCGGAGCCCGGAAACTCCGCCCGCGAGCACACCCCCCGGCCGACGGACTCTTCTGGATACCCTGGATCACCAGTAACGTCCGTTCCCAGGGGGAGAGTTCATGGATCCGGAGATGGTCGCGCTCGCGGGTACGGCAGGCACGACGCTGGTCGGACTGCTGACGACCGAGGCCTGGCAGCGGGCCAGGGACGGTGTCACCGCGTTGTGGCGCCGGGCCGAACCCGCGCGCGCCGACGCGATTTCCGCCGAGCTTGAGGTCACCAGGGAGGACCTGCTGGCCGCGCGGGACGACGATGACACCGAGTCCCGCGACGAGTTGGGCACGGAGTGGCAGGGCCGGATCCGGCGGCTCCTCGCGGCGCACCCCGAGGAAGCGCAGGCCCTGCGCGCCCTCGTCGAGGAACTGAGCCCCCTCGCACCCGACGCCCCGTCGGTCACCCAGCACGCCACCGCCTCCGGCAACGCCCGCGTCTACCAGGCCGGCCGCGACCAGCACTTCGACGGCCGATGAGGGGCCCCAACGAGGCACGCGCCGACGGGTACGGCCGCGTCTACCAGGCCTCCGGTGACCAGCACATCGTCGAGCACCATCATCACGCCCCCGAGTGGTCCGAGTGGTCGGGTCCCGACTCGGTGCGCCACCCGGCCGTCGGCCGGGCGCCCGTCACACTCCGCGACCGCGTGGGCGAGATGGACCGGCTGCGGGCCGCGGTCGAGCCGGGCACGGGCAACGGCGTCTACGTTCTGCACGGCCTGGGCGGCTGCGGCAAGACGGCCGTGGCGTACACCCTCTTCCGGTACGCCACCGAGCAGGTCGGCCGGGTCGGGCTGTGGGTCAACGCCTCCGACCCGGCCTCACTGCGCTCCGGCATGCTCGCCGTCGCCGCCGACCGGGGCGCGACCGACGCCGAACTCAGCGGCGCACGCGGTGGCCTGCGCCCCGCCGCCGATCTCGTCTGGCACTACCTCGACCGTTCCAGCGAGCCCTGGCTGCTCGTTCTCGACAACGCCGACACACCGGCGATCCTGCGAGCCGGCGGGTGGCTGCGTACGAGCCCCGCGGGCATCGTCGTCGTCACCACCCGCCAGGCCGCCGCGCGCTGGTGGCCGGGGGCGGAGCTGCTCCAGTTCGGCGTGCTGCCGCGCCAGGACGCCGCGCTCGTCCTCCAGGACATCGCTCCCCATGCGGGCACGCTCGACGACGCGGCGGAGGTCGCCGACCGCCTCGGGCACCTCCCCCTGGCACTCACCCTCGCGGGCGGCTTCCTCGCCCACCAGGTGATCGATCCGTGGAGCCTCGCCGACTACCGTGTCCGGCTCGACGGCGGTACGGATATCGGCATCGGGCCCGCCGCTTCGATCGGCGCGGTCGACGAGACCCACTTCGACCCCCGGCATCTGCTGAACAGCACCTGGCAGCTGTCCCTCGACTCCCTCACCGCCCAGGGGCTTCCGGAGGCCACGCCGCTGCTGCGGCTGCTCTCCTGCTGGGCGGGCGATCCGCTCCCGCTGAAGCTCCTCGCCCGCGCCGAACTCGGCGCCCAACTGCACGGCTCCCGCGTCGAGTCCGCCCTGCGGGGGCTCCTCGACCACTCGCTCACCGAGCTCGTACAGGGGCAGGTGCGCTGCCTGCGCGTGCACGGGATCCTGCTGGACAGCGTCGCGCACGCGACCCCCGGCGACCAGCGCGAGCAGCTCGCCGCGACGGCCGCCCGGCTGCTCCTCGCCATGCTGCCGGAGGTGCCGGAACGCGGGGCGCAGGACCCCGCGGTGCTCCTGCTCGCTCCCCATGTGATGGCGCTGCTGCGGCGCGTGACGCGGTGGGGCACCGGCCCGTCCACGGTCGAGAGCGCGGCCGACTGCGCCCACCGGCTGGTCGTCGCGGTGCACAGATCGGGCGACTACGCGTCGGCGCTCACGCTGGCGACCGACGCCGTCGCCCTCGCCACCGAGGGCCTGCCCGGCGACAACGCGAGTGTGCTCAGGCTCCGCCTGCGCGTGGGCCGTGCGCTGTTCCGCCTCGGCCGCTTCGAGGAGTCCGAGGCCCTGTACCAGGAGCTGCGTTCGCAGTGCGAGAGGGCGCTGGGGCCCGATGCTCCCGAGACGTTGGAGGCCTGCCTGAAGATCGGGAGTCCGCTCGCCAATCTCGGCCGGATCCAGGAGGTGCCTCCGCTGCGGCGCCGGGTCGTACGGGTCCGGGAGGAAACGCTGGGGAGACAGCACCCGCTCACGTTGATGGCCCGGTCCTCCTTCATGGAGATCGCGTCGAACCCCGGCATGGCGGGCCTTCCGGAGCAGGCCGAGATGATCGCCACAGGGCCCGAGCTCCTGGCTGACTGTTACGGCACCCTCGGTGAGCTGCACGCGCTCACGCTCACCGCCGAACTCAACTTCGCCGCAGGCCTCAGCCGCGCGAGCCGGCACGCCGAAGCCCTGCCCCACGTGCTCAAGGCACTGACCGGATACGAGCAGATCTTCGCCCCGGACTACTTCTTGGTGCTGAACGCACGCCACGCGCTCTGCCAGATCCTCGCGGCCCTCGGCCGGCACTCCGAGGCGGTCGAGCAGGGCGAGGTCCTGGTGGCGGGACGCGTACGGGTACTCGGCCCGGACCATCCCTGGACACGTACCGCCCAGGACCTTCTCGCCGAGTACCGGGAGGCGGACGCCTCGCTGCCGACGGAGGAATGACCGGTGTGCGGCCGCGGCGTCCGCGTGGTCGGCTGGAGACGGACTCGGCCGCCCACCCGTCCGGCCGACCCAGTGCCTGCCGTACTCGACACGATTGCCGACCCGAGGGAGATGTCGCCGCCATGCCGCCCGTCGCGGACGCGTTCGTGGACCACCTGGACCCGGAACTGTGCGTCGTCACCGCCGAGGCCGACGGCGAGCGGGCGGGCTGCCTGGTCGGCTTCTCCTCCCAGTGCTCGATCCGCCCCGTCCGCTACGTCGTGTGGCTCTCGAAGGCCAACCGGACGTACGACATCGCCCAGCACGCCGGCCACCTCGCCGTGCACCTGCTGGGACGCGATCAGCACGCGCTGGCCCGGCTGTTCGGCGGCGAGAGCGGCGACCGGGTGGACAAGTTCGCGACGGTCGACTGGAGCCGGGGCCCGCACGGGACCGTGCTGCTCGGGGCGGCACGGGCCTGGCTTGTGGGCCGCGTGGTGGACCGCCTCGACGGGGGCGACCATGTGGGCTTCGTCCTCGCCCCGGAGGCCGCGGACACCGGCAACGCGCCCGGTCGACACCCGTTCAGGCTCTCCGACGCCGACGACATCACGCCGGGCCACCCGGTCGACTGAGGACGGGTGAGGGCGGCTGCCGTCACCGGTTCAGGGCGCGATCATCGTGACGCCCCGCCCCGGCGCCGTGCCCATCGCGCGCAGAGCGGACGGGACCTCGTCCAGACCGATCGTGGCGGTGACGAGCCGGTCGGGGCGCAGGGTTCCGGTGGTGACCAGTTCCAGCATGCGCGGGTAGGCGTGTGCCGCCATGCCGTGACTGCCGAGGAGTTCGAGTTCGAGGGCGACGACCCGGTCCATCGGGAGGTGGGCGCCGCCCGGTAGGAGGCCGACCTGGACGTGCCGCCCGCGCCGGCGCAGGCTCGCGACGGAGGCGGCGCTGGTGGTGGGGGAACCGAGCGCGTCGAGGGAGACGTGGGCTCCGCCGCGGGTCGCCTCCCGAACCGCCGCGGCGGTGTCAGGGACCTCTGCCGCGTTGACCACCGCGTCGGCACCGAAGTCGGCCGCCATGGCGAGCGCCTCCGCGGAGACGTCCACGGCCACCACGCGGGCACCGGCCGCCGCCGCGATCATCACGGCGGACAGGCCCACGCCTCCGCAGCCGTGCACCGCCACCCACTCCCCCGCGGCCGCGCGCCCCTGGTCGGCCACGGCACGGAAGGCGGTGGCGAAGCGGCAGCCCAGACTCGCGGCGGTGGCGTCGGTCATGCCCTCGGGGACGGCAACCAGGTTCACGTCGGCGTGGTGCAGCGCGACGTACTCGGCGAACGATCCCGCGTGGGTGAAGCCGGGCTGCTCCTGGCGCTCACAGACCTGGTGGTCACCGCGGACGCAGGAGGCGCAGCGGCCACAAGCACAGATGAACGGGACGGTGACACGGTCGCCGGGCCGCCACTCGGTGACGTCGACACCGACCGCCTCGACGGTGCCCGCCAGTTCATGGCCGGGAATGTGCGGGAGGCGGACGTCCGGATCGTGGCCCTGCCACGCGTGCCAGTCACTGCGACACAGCCCCGTCGCCCCTACGCGCACCACGACCCCGTCCCGGGGCGCCTCGGGATCGGCGACCTGCCGCACCTCCGCGTCCTTCCCGAACTCCTCGAACACCACTGCGCGCATCGCGTGCGCTCCCCTCTCCCGACAGCCACTTCCGTC
This sequence comes from Streptomyces sp. NPDC059897, assembly GCF_042730865.1. NCBI lineage: Bacteria > Bacillati > Actinomycetota > Actinomycetes > Kitasatosporales > Streptomycetaceae > Streptomyces > Streptomyces sp. NPDC059897. The sequence continues at coordinate 309,341 of NZ_JBHWKQ010000004.1, forward strand.
CACCCGACCTGACAACACTGGCCGACATGCCGACCGTACGCGACCGGTCCTGCTCACTCAGGCGTGCTCGGGCGAGCCGTGGGGCGCTCGCCGTCCGTCGCGGTCGGGGTGCCGGTGGACGGAGACTCGGTCGACGGGGACGAAGTGGGTGGGGACGAGGTGGATGGGGTCGCGGCGGATGGGGTCGAGGTGGATGGGGGCGCCGGGGTCGGGACCGTTGGGGTGGACGGCGATGAAGGTGAAGGGGGCGGTGTCGGGAGGTGGTTGGGGGCGGTCGGGGACGATGGGGCGGCGGGTGGGACCGGGGTGCGGTTCGGGTCCGGGGTCTGGGTGGCGTAGCCGATGGCCAGGGCCGCGGCGGTGGCGAGGCCTGCCGCCGGGAGGGCGTAGCGGCGGCCGAGGGCGCGGAGGCGGGGCAGGCGGCGGGGGTGCGGGCCGGGCGGCCGGGCCGGGCGCAGGGCTCGTACGGTGACGCTGTCGGCGCGCACGGCGAGTGCCTCGCGCAGCCGTTGCTCCACCGGGCGTTCGGCCGGGCGGACGGGTGGCGTGCGGGGAGTCATGTCCGGCCCTCCAGGATCTTTTCCAGTGCGTCCAGGGCACGGCTGGCGTTCGACTTCACGGCGCCTTTGCTGATGCCGAGGGTGGCGGCTATCTCGGCCTCGCTGAGGTCGGCCCAGTAGCGCAGGACCAGGACTTCGCGGCGGCGCGGCGTGAGCCGGGTGAGCGCGGCGAGGACTTCGCGGTGTGACTCGTCGAGGACGACGGAGTCCTCCGCGGACGGGGCCTCGCCCGCCGGTGGCGGGGTCCACGCACGCGCTGTGCGACGGCGACGCAGCACGGACCGTGCGGTGTTGACGACCGACGTGCGCAGATAGCCGAGGGCGTTGTCCACCTCCGTGATGCGTTCGCCGTGGCGGCGGTAGAGGGCGGTGAACGCGTCCTGCACGACGTCCTCGGCGGTGGCCAGATCGTCCACGAGCAGCACCGCGAGACGCACCATGCGCAGCCGGTGCGCCTGGTACAGCTCGCCGATGGTGGGTGGCCGGTCGAGGTGCGGGGGTGTGTACGAGGTCGTGGCCCGGCCCGGCGCGTCGGTGGCCGGGCCGGGTGGCCCTGCGAGAGTGGACCGGTCGCGTCGCAGCAGCCCACGCAGCACATCCCGCCACCCTGGGCGGACACGGCCGTACGGGAGGGTGAACGGCCTTGGCGGCGGGGCGAGTTCGGTGACTGCGGGGGTGTGCACAGGGTTCCTCGGGTGTGCTGCGTCAGCGGTGCGAGCGGCGGCGTACGGCGAAGAGGGTTCCCGCGCCGGCTGCGAGGAGTGCGGCGGCCCCGGCGCCCAGGACGGTGGTGGTCGTGTCCGATGACCCAGTATGTGCGAGCTCGTCATCGGCGGGGGCGGGGGCGGGGGCGGGTGTGCCGGGCTCGGTGGGTACGGGCGAGGGTGTGCCGGCCTCGGTCGGCGCGGCGCTCGGCACCGCTGAGGAGGCCGCGTCGCCGGGGGCGGCGGGCGCGGCCGAGGGCGGCTCGCTCGTGGCCGGCGCCGGGACGCTGCTGACGGAGGCCGAGGGCACGGGGCTCGGCTTCTCGGTGGTGGCCGAGGACACCGGGGTGGCGTGGGCGACGGGAATCGCAGACAGGGCGGCCAGCAGGCCTGTGGCCACGACGGCACTGCGTACAGCGGGAACAAGGTGGTTCACGGAAGCACTCCACGGTCGGGGTGAAGGATGCCGGACGGCACCCTTCACCCCCACACGACGCGCGAGTCCGCGTCAGGTTGCCGCGGCGGCGAAAAAGATTTCCCCGGCATCCGTGCGGGCAAGTCCGCTCTCTCACCGGTGCAGTTGACTGCTGTGTTCCCGCTCACCCACAATCCGGCATTTGTGTTCCGGACCGCTTCCCGGGTAGGCGTAGGCAGAGCGAGGACGCAGATTCGCGAGCCTTGTCGAACGACAGACATCACGGAGGCGTCATGGCCGGCATTCTCGACCGGATCAAGCAGTTCAGCCGCAGCCCGCAGGGCAGGCGGGCGATTGCGACGGCCCGCCGGACGGCGTCGGACCCCCGCAAGCAGGCCCAGGCCCGCGCGTGGCTGGCCCGCCTGCGCCGCCGCTGAGCGCGGCCGCCGGCGTCGGATCGCCCCTCTCGGACGGGGGGGGCGATCAGCGGGGGCAGATGTACGTCGACGGTGACGTGACCCATTCGTCGGTCTGGCTGCTGCCGCTCTCCCACGCCACCTTGACCTTCGCGCGGACGAGCTTTCGTGCCGACGAACCGCACGAGTACGTGTCGGTGCGCGCGACGTCCTGGCCCGGCTCATAGACGGGGTACGGAACCTCCTGCCGGAGGATTTCCCAGGCGCCGTTCACGTAGTACTCGAGCCGCACCCCGGCGACCATGACCTTGTAGACGGTGCCGCCGGCGGTGTCGGTCACCCGGCCGTGCGCGTTGAAGACGCCGGTGGACGGCATCTCGACGTTGGCGCAGCGGACGACCGCGTCGCCCTTGCAGTAGTGCGCGATCTGGGTGGCGGATGCCGGCGTGGCAGCCAGCATGCTCATCCCGAACGCGGTGCCGACGACGGCCGTCAGGCCGCTCATGAACTTTCTGTTGATTCGCATGGCGGGAGACTGCCGGGCGGCATCGGCGGAAGATTGCAGCATCCTGCAGCCGACGGCGGTTGCGCGCAGGTCAGACAGTGCTCCGGCGCAGGCGCTCGCGAAGCCGGAACCCCGCCACGAAGCGGGTCGGGGCGTCGAGGAGATCGAGGATCACGGCGACCTCCGTGCGGACCGTGCGCACGCTCAGTCCGAGCCGGCGGGCGATCTGCTCGTCCGACGAGCAGATGAGCAGGAGCGCGACGACGCGGCGCTGGCGTTCGGTGAGGCCGTCGGCGGGTGGCTCCTCGGCGGCGCACGGGTACGTCGTCGCACGCACCGCGTCCCAGTAGTGGCGCGCGGCGGCCACGCACGCGGCGTCCCGCACGGCGATGACGGTCGTCCGGCCGCGGACCGTGGGCCCCTCGAGGAGCACCTCGACCCCGTCGACGATCTTCATCTGGAACGGCCCGTAGCCGAAGAAGTACACCTCCGGGTCCTCGCCGGACAGCACGAGCCGCGCGTCCGGGCTCAGCGCGTCGCGGTGCCACACGCTGATCATCCGCAGGCCGGCGTCCATCGCGAACGTGTTGTTCGGGAGGCTCACGGCGAGTTGCTCCACGGATCCCCTGGCCTGGACGGCGTCGAGGGTGCGCCAGGCCGGGACCTCGCGGGCGAGATTCCGGTTGATCTCCTGCCCGCCTCGTCCGAGGACACGTGCGGCTGCGGGCTGCCCGCGCTCCATCGCCCGGACCACCCGCAGCCGTTCGGCCTCCAGGCGCGTCATCGCCTCCGTCACCCGCAGCCGCGCCGGTCCGGAGCACCGCACGGGATCGGCGAACACCGAGAAGTCCTGCTCAGGCAGTGCGCGCTGATCCACCGTTCTCCCTCTGGTACACCCGCTCGGATCAGGCCGGGTTCACAGGGTCAGCGCACGTCCACGCAGTCACCGGTGGCGGTGACCGGCGGGGTGGTCGTGGTGCCCTCGAACTTGTAGCGGAAGCAGCGGTCGGCGGTGGCGGTGCGGGTCTGCTTCTCGACGCCCGCGAGGCTGCCGGTGCCCGTGCTGTGGCTGCTGGTGGTGGCGTACGAACCGGTCAGCGAACGCTCCTGGAGGCGGACCGTCTGCTGGGTGTAGCCCGCGTACTTGTGGGTGTCCCAGTTGGCGCGCTCCAGCTTGCCGGTGATCGTGATCGTCTTGCCCTTGGCGACGGGCTCCGGGGCCGCGTTGTTGCTCATCCGGGACCAGCGCTTGAGGTACCAGGTCTTGGCATTCTCGGTGCGCGCGTCGGTGACCGCGTCGGTGACCGCGTAGAGCTCGATCTTCCAGGCGCCGGCGTCCTCGTTCGTCAGGTCGCTCTGCGGGTCGATCTTGAAGGTGGCCGTGCAGTTGAACGTGCCTTCGCCGGACGGGCTGCAGGGGTCGGTGTCCGCCTGGAACTGCTCGGAGAGCATGTACTGCTCCAGTCCGGCGTCCTGGTCGGTGCCGCGCCAGATCGACGCGTGGCTGCCGAAGAGCTTCGACCCGCCGCTGACCGTCCACTTCACGGTGATCGTCTGCGTGTTCGTCGTCCCGACGCGGGCGCTGTTGCCGCCGTCGACGGTGACGCCGGAGAGGACGGTGGCCTCGGGGGCGCCCGTGGCCAGGGCCCTGGTCTTGGGCGCGGCGGTCTTGGGCGCGGCGGCCTTCGCCTCGGACGCGTCGGCGGCCGCGGCCTTGCTCTGCTCCAGCGCCTCGGCCGCGTCGGTACCGCCCGCCGTGGCGGACGGTGTGACGAGCAGGCCGACGGCGAGCCCGGAGGCGGCCAGTGCGCCGACGCCCAGGGTCACCTTCTTGCCGGTCGTCAACTTCTTGCGGGAGTGCTGGGGCATGAGGAGGCTCCGATATTCGACTGTCGATGGGGCGGACGCAGGTTCGCGGACGAGCGGACCCGGACCACGCGCGGCCGCGGCGGCCGCACAGTCTTGATCGGCGATGGCGTGAAAGGGTTGTATGCGCGCGGCAGTTGGGGCTTGTGAGGTGCGTCACTCGACGGCGTGGGGCCCGACGTTTCGCGATCGGCAGGTGAGCCTCCGGGCTTCGTCGGTCAGCCTCGGCATGCCATGATCCTACTCAGCAGTAGCTCACGTCAGTCATCTGGAGGGACCCGTGGCCCGCGTCTTCACCGTGAGCGACAGCATCACCGTCGCCGTTTCACCGGATGCCGCCTACGACGCCGTCAGCCGCCCCGCGGACATGGGGCGTTGGAGCCCGGAGAACCTCGGCACGACGAACGCGTCGCCCGCGGGTGCTGCCGGGCTCGGCACCACGTTCGTCGGCCGCAACAAGCGCGGGGCGTTCCGGTGGACGACCCGGTGCACGGTCACGGCCGCCGAGCCGGGCCGCCGCTTCGCGTTCCGTGTCCACGCGATCGGGCTCAAACGGCCGTTCCTTCGCGGCCCCATCGCCACCTGGGAGTACCGGTTCGAGCAGGTCGACGGCGGCACCCGCGTGACGGAGACCTGGACCGACGACCGGCGCGCCTGGCCGACGTTCGCGGCCAACGCCTTCGACCGGGTCGCCACCCCGGGGAAGACCTTCGCCGCGTTCCAAGGCCGCAACATCGCGGCGACACTGCGCAATCTCAAGCGCGAACTGGAACTCGAAGGCTGAGGCACGGGAGGCACGAGAGGCGCTGGCGGGGCCGCGGGGTCAGCCCACCAGGTCCGGAGAGCGCAGCATCTCCGGCGGAATGCCCCACGCGTCGACGAGGTCGCCCGCGAGCGGCCTGATCTTCCGGCAGAGGTTGTTGATCTCGCGGCTGATCGTCTTGGAGCGCTGCACGGTGAGTCGGCCGTGCTCCATGAACCACGCCCGGTCGGACTCGATGGTGGACAGGGCGAACAGGTCGCACAGCAGCCCCAGGGCAGCCATGTTGCCGGCAGGCTTGTTGTCGGCGGCCTTGCTGCCGGCGTCCTCCTCGTCGGGCAGCGAACGCAGCTTGTCCACGAACGCCTCGAGCACCAGACGCTCCACATGCGCACGCGCCACCGAGATCACGTGATCCTGTACGTGCGAGAAGACGGCACCGGGATCGCGCCCCTCGTCCACGCCGCGCTTGAGCCGTCGGGCCAGCGAGGCGAGCATGTGTTCCTCGCGGAACCGGACCATGGCGAGCTGGTAGTCCGGGTCGAGCAGACCGGCCTCCTGGTCCCACTCGTCGCCACCGGGCAGCAGGTCTCGCACGCGTTCCAGCAGCTTGTGCACCGACGCCCGCTCGACGACCGTCTCCACGGCCTGGCCGGTAACGAACCGGACCATGCCGAGCTGGTCGAGGTCCTCAAACTCGTGCGCGTAGTTCGTGAGGAGCCCCTTCGCCACGAGTTGCAGCAGGACGTGGTTGTCGCCCTCGAACGTGGTGAACACGTCGCTGTCGGCCTTGAGCGCGGCGAACCGGTTGACGGCGAGGTAGCCGGCGCCGCCGCACGCCTCGCGGCACTCCTGAATGGTCCGCGTCGCGTGCCAGGTGCCCAGCGCCTTCGTGCCGGCGGCCCGTGACTCCAGCTCCCTCCGGGCCTGCCCGTCGTCGCCCTGGTCACCCGAACGGTTTCCGGAGAAGACCTCGTGCAACTGGGTGCGCACCACGTCCTGGGCGAAGTGCAGGGCGTACGTGCGGGCGAGCAGCGGCAGCAGGCGCCGTTGGTGCATCCCGTAGTCGAGCAGCAACTGTTCCTCGCCGCTCTCCGACGCCGCCGCCTCGAACTGCCGTCGGCGCACCGCGTACTTGGTGGCGATGGCCAGGGCGACCTTGGCCGCGTTGATGGCGCCGCCGCCGACGCTGACCCGTCCCTGGACCAGCGTGCCGAGCATCGTGAAGAAGCGGCGGCCGGGGTTCTCGATCGGGCTCTCGTAGACGCCGTCGGGTGTGACTTCGGCGAACCGGTTGAGCAGGGCCTCGCGCGGCACCCGCACGCCGTCGAACCAGAGGCGGCCGTTGTCGACTCCGTTGAGCCCCATCTTCCGGCCCGCGTCCTCGATCCGTACGCCTGGTGCGGGCTCGCCGTCGACACGGATCGGCACGACGAAGGCGTGCACGCCCTCCCGCTTGCCGTCCACCTCCAACTGTGCGAAGACGACGGCGAGTTCGGCGTGCCGGGCGGCGTTGCCGATGTAGTCCTTGCGTGCGGCGTCGCCGTGCGTGGTGATCACGAACTCCTGGCGGGCGGCGTCGTACGTCGCGACGGTGCCGAGTGCCTGGACGTTGGAGCCGTGCCCGGTCTCGGTCATCGCGAAGCAGCCCATCAGCTTCCCGGTGATCAGATCCGGCAGATGGGCCCGGTGGTGCCGCTCGGTGCCGAGGTGCAGGATCGCGCCGCCGAAGAGGCCGAACTGCACGCCCACCTTCACCAGGAGCGACAGATCTCCGTAGGCGAGTGTCTCGAACGCGGCGATCGACGCACCAATGTCACCGCCCCCGCCGTACTCCTTCGGGAACCCCATCCCCGTCTGCCCCGTGGTCGCGAGCTCGACCGCGAGCGCGCGCACCCGCTCCCGGAACTCATCGACGCCGAGCTCCTCGGCCTCTTCGAGAACGGAGGCGTGCGCCGACAGATTCGTCCGCACCAGATCCCGGATCTCGGCGTACTCACCGTCGAGCAGCGCGGTCAGGGCTCGTACGTCGATGCCGGGCGGCACATAACGGCCGGATGCTTGAGAGGCGTCGCTGATCATGAACCTCTGGTACCCCACGAAGACAAAACGCAAGCGGCCTTCGGGCACACGTCGGTCCCCCACCGCACTCGGCCTGCCGCCGGGCACGGCCTGACGACGTGCAGACCATCAAGAACGCTCGCGGGCGGCCAGCTCCACCGCATCGCCGACGAACGCCGGTCCACGGGCTGGTCCGACTCGGTCCGTCGACGTAGTACCGGCCGTCGTCCGACGTGCCGATGTAGGGGATGTCCCAGGTGTGGCGAACTTCCGTACACCTGCTGAAGTGCAGCTCCCACATCCCGCTCCACGGATAGAGCTGACGGAGCAACGGCTCGGCATACGCGACCCGGACCAGTTCGGCGAAGGGCGCAGGGAGCGGCGACCCCTGGGGCCGGTGCGGTTCACCCGCGGTGGCCAGGAGCTTGCGCCAGGCCGCTTCGACGGTGTTGGTCATGCCGTAATTGTGCAAGGCCCCGTCGGGCGGGGCGTTGATCCATGGCCACGAGGCAGCCCGCGAAGCCGTCGCCGCCCCGGCACGCGGTCCCTTTCAGGCCAGAGGCTTCTCGCGGCCCTGCTCGCGGAGTTCTTCGTTGATGCGTTGGGCTTCTTCGAGTTGGTCCTCGAGGATGATGATGCGGCAGGCGGACTCGATGGGCGTGCCGGAATCGACGAGTTCGCGGGCGCGGCCGGCGATGCGCAGCTGGTAGCGGGAGTAGCGGCGGTGGCCGCCCTCGGAACGCAGTGGCGTGATCAGGCGGTGTTCGCCCAGCGCACGCAGGAATGCGGGAGTGGCCCCGAGCATCTCCGCAGCCCTGCCCATGGTGTAGGCGGGGTAGTCGTCGTCATCGAAACGATCCGTGCCGTGAGCGGGGGTTTCCGGGGGCATCTGCACCTCTTCTGCTGTGCACCGACCCCACCGATGTGGCCCGGCTGCACAAGAAACCCTAGGCATACGAGTAAGCCATGTCTATCGCCGCTGGAATAGATTTCCCCCGGTCGTGGCGGATCCCGGGGCACCCTGACCC
>NZ_JBHWKQ010000005.1:0-311692 GCF_042730865.1 Streptomyces sp. NPDC059897
GGCGGGGCTTGATTTATCAAGCCCCGCCGGCGATTGAGGCGCGGGGTCCGGGGCAGAGCCCCGTGCGGGTGAGCGTCACAAGCGGACCCGGCCGCCCACCTCCACCAGGTCCCCCGGGAGGGGAGCCGTGAGGATTTGGGAGCCGCGGCCCTGGCGGATGTTGAGGGCCCGGCCGAGGCTGCCGGTCAGGGCCAGGGCGGCCGCCCCCGTCGCCTCGTCCTCCACAATGCCGTCGCCGCGGCCGGGGAACCCGCGGGCCCGGACGCGGCCCGCGGCCTCGTCCTCCCAGGCCCACGCGTAGATCCACTCGCCCTCCGGAGGAACCGGCAGCGCGTCCACCTCGGCGGCTGAGCCGTACTGCCGCAGCGTGCGCCCCGGCGCCCACTCCGCGCGCGCCTCGACCCAGGTGAACTCGCCGTCCTGGCGCGCCCCGACGACGCCCGCGGGCACGACGAGTTCCGGCACGTCGAGCAGCCAGGCCGTGCCGACGCAGGGGTGCCCGGCGAACGGCAGGCGCGCGGTCGGCGTGTAGATGTCGATGACGCCGCGCTCGGGGTCGTCGACGAAGACGGTCTCGCTGAAGCCCAGCTTGGCGGCGAACGCCTGCCGTTCGCCCCGATCGGGGAGGCTCGCTCCCTCGCGGACGACGCCCAGCGCGTTGCCCTCCCGGCCGTCGGCGGCGCAGAAGACGCGCACCACCTCGTACTCGATGCCGTACTGGTTCATGGCGGCAGTCAACCACGCGACATTCCGGACTTGACCAGCACTTGACGCTTCCCTGACTTGAGCATGGGCGGCACTGAGGTAAGCCTCAGATAAGTTAGGGCGGCCTTAGTTGCCCCTGTCCTGCGCACCCCCGTACCGCCGCTGTACGCCTTGGAGCCCGCATGCGAGCCGCCCGACTCACCGTTTCCACCGCCGTCGCCGCGGTGGCCGCCCTGACCGCCGTCACGGGCTGCACCCAGAAGAGCGACGCGAAGAGCGCCGGTTCCGGGGCGATCAAGGTGACCGCCGACGACGACAGCTGCCAGGTCTCCAAGAAGAAGTTCCCCGCGGGGCACGTGGAGTTGGCGGTCGAGAACAAGGGGTCCCGGGTCACCGAGGTCGAGATCCTCTTCCCGGACGACCGGATCGTCTCCGAGCGCGAGAACATCGGCCCCGGCACCAAGCACAGCCTCACCGCCGAGGTGAAGAGCGGCGACTACCGCATCGCCTGCATCCCCGGCATGAAGGGCAAGGGCCACCGCCAGGACGTGCAGGTGACCGGCGGCAAGGCCACGGCGAAGCGGGACCCGCGCCTCGACAAGGCCGTCGCCGCCTACCGCGAGTACACCCAGACCCAGGCCGACGAGACGCTGCCGAAGGCGAAGACCTTCACCGACGCCGTCCGCGACGGGGACCTGGAGGCCGCCAAGAAGGCGTACGCCCCCTCCCGTATCGGCTGGGAGCGCACCGAGCCGGTCGCCGAGTCCTTCGGCGACATCGACCCGAAGGTCGACGTGCGGGCCGACGGCCTCGAAGAGGGCCAGAAGTGGACCGGCTGGCACCGCCTGGAGAAGGCGCTGTGGAAGGACAAGAAGCTCGGCGAGGCCGAGAAGGGGCTCGCCGACCGGCTCGACAAGGACCTGAAGGACTGGCAGCGGCGCGTCGGCAAGGCGGAGATCACGCCCACCTCCATGGCCAACGGCGCCAAGGAGCTGCTCGACGAGGTCGCCACCGGCAAGGTCACCGGCGAGGAGGAGCGCTACTCGCACACCGACCTCGTCGACTTCAAGGCCAACGTCGAGGGCGCGGAGAAGGCGTACGAGCTGCTCAAGCCGGTCACTTCGAAGAACGACGCCGCGCTCACCAAGGAGCTGGACAAGCAGTTCGCCGCGCTGGACAAGCTCCTCGACAAGTACCGCGAGGGCAAGAGCGGTTACGAGTTCGTCTCCTACGACAAGGTCGGCAAGGCGGACCAGAAGGAGCTGTCCGACGCGGTCAACGCGCTGGCGGAGCCGCTGTCGCAGCTGGCCGCGGCGGTCGTCAAGTAGCCGTCGTCGTCCCGTAGCCGCACGCCGTACACGTGAACACGCACCGCGAGGAGAGGGTCGCCATGACGGACGACGAGACCTCCAACTCCCCTGCCACATCCCGGCGTTCCCTGCTCGCCGTCGGCGGCGCCGGGCTCGCGCTCGGTGCCGCGGCCGCGGGCGGCGCCGTCGCCCTGGCCCGGTCGGGCGAGGGCTCGGACATGCGGCCCGCCGGTGGGGCCGGCGGCGCGGTGCCGTTCCACGGCGCGCATCAGGCCGGGATCGCCACGGCGGTGCAGGACCGGCTGCACTTCGCGGCGTTCGACGTGAAGACCACCGACCGCGAGGAGTTCGTGCGGCTCCTGAAGGACTGGACGAAGGCCGCCGCGCGGATGACCGAGGGCCGCGCCGTCGGCGAGGGCGCGTACGGCGGGCTCGTCGAGGCGCCGCCGGACGACACGGGCGAGGCGCTGGGGCTGCAACCGTCCCGGCTCACGCTGACGATCGGCTTCGGGCCGTCCCTCTTCGAGAAGCACGGGAAGGCCCTCGGTATCGCCGACAAGCGCCCGGACGCGCTCGTCGACCTGCCGAAGTTCCCCGGCGAGAACCTGGAGAGGACCCGCAGCGGCGGCGATCTGTGCGTCCAGGCCTGCGCCGACGACCCGCAGGTCGCCGTGCACGCCATCCGCAACCTCGCCCGGATCGGCATGGGCAAGGTCGCCATCCGCTGGTCGCAGCTCGGCTTCGGCAAGACCTCGTCGACGACGCCGGACGCGCAGACCCCCCGTAACCTCATGGGCTTCAAGGACGGCACCCGCAACATCGCGGGCACCGAGAAGGGCCGCCTCGACAAGCACGTGTGGGTGGACGCCGCGGACGCCGGGTGGATGAAGGGCGGCTCGTACCTGGTCGCCCGGCGGATCCGGATGAACATCGAGACCTGGGACCGTACGTCGCTGCAGGAGCAGGAGGACGTGTTCGGCCGGGACAAGGGCGAAGGCGCTCCCGTCGGCAGGGCGAAGGAGCGCGACGAGCCGTTCCTGAAGGCCATGAAGCCGGACGCGCACGTGCGGCTCGCGCACCCCGACACCAACCAGGGGGCGACGCTGCTGCGCCGCGGCTACTCGTTCACCGACGGCACGGACGGGCTCGGCCGGCTCGACGCGGGCCTGTTCTTCCTCGCGTACCAGAAGGACGTGCGCAAGGGGTTCATCCCGGTGCAGCGCAGCCTCGCGACGGACGCGCTCAACGAGTACATCCAGCACGTCGGTTCGGCGGTGTTCGCGGTGCCGCCGGGGGTGCGGGACGGCAGTGACTGGTGGGGCCGCGGCCTCTTCGAGCAGAAGCAGAAGGAGGCGTGAGACGCGATGTTCGCGAACTATCTGATCGGGCTGCGCGAGGGCCTGGAAGCCGGCCTCATCGTGTGCATCCTCGTCGCGTACCTGGTGAAGACGGAGCGCAGGGACGCCCTGAAGCCGGTGTGGGCGGGGGTCGGCGTCGCCGTCCTGGTGTCGCTCGGGTTCGGCGCGGGCCTGGAGTTCGGCTCGCAGGAGCTGACGTTCCAGGCGCAGGAGGCGCTCGGCGGCTCGCTGTCGATCATCGCCGTGGGCCTGGTGACATGGATGGTGTTCTGGATGCGGCGCACCGCCCGGCACCTGAAGTCGGAGCTGCACGGCAAGCTGGACAGCGCCCTGCGGACGGGCACGGCGGCCCTCGTCGTGACGGCGTTCCTCGCGGTGGGCCGTGAGGGCCTGGAGACCTCCCTGTTCGTGTGGACGGCGGTGCACGCCACCAGCGACGGCACGACGGAACCGGTGATCGGCGCGCTGCTCGGGCTCGCCACGGCCGTCGTCCTCGGCTGGCTGTTCTACCGGGGCGCGCTGCGCATCAACCTCGCGAAGTTCTTCACGTGGACCGGCGGCATGCTGATCGTCGTGGCGGCGGGTGTCCTCGCGTACGGCGTCCACGACCTGCAGGAGGCCGACTTCGTCGGCGGCCTGAACCACCTGGCGTTCGACATCAGTTCCACGATCTCCCCGGACGGCTGGCTCGGCACGCTCCTGAAGGGTGTCTTCAACTTCCAGCCCGACCCGACCGTTCTGCAGGTCACCGTCTGGTTCGTCTACCTTGTCCCCACTCTCGCCCTGTTCCTCGCGTCTCCCGGACTGCTTTCCCGCAGGGTCGCGGCAGTGCGGGCCTCCTCTTCCCGGTAGGGTTCGGGCCCGTGGCAGGGCCGGGGAGCGGAAGGTGAATCGAACGTCATGAGCGAGGCCAGGAACAGGATCGGCCGACCGGTCGCAGCGGCGGCCGCCGCGGTCGTGCTGTCCCTCACCGCGAGCGGCTGCGTGACCGTGCACGGCGAGCTGGAGATCGTCCCGACGACCACGAAGGGGCAGGCGGCGCGCGCCGTCGACACGTTCGTGGACGCGTACAACGAGGCGGACCGGACGTACGACGCGGACGCCGACGCCAAGCACGTCACCGGCGCGCTCGGCGCGATCGACGCGGCGAAGCTGAAGGCGGGCCGCGCGCTCAACCCGAACGGCAACCCGAAGCACTCGCCGCTGAAGCTCACCGACACGCGGATCACGGTGCCGAAGAAGGCGGGCTGGCCGCGCTGGTTCGTCTCGGACTCGGACAACAACCGGGTCGACGGCTACCGCTGGGTGATGGTCTTCACCCGCAACGCCGAGAACGCGCCGTGGGCCGTCTCGTACCTCTCCCTGCTCCGCGACGGCACGGTCCCCAAGTTCAAGACGGACAAGGACGGTTGGGCCGAGTCCGTCGACCCGGACGCGTCGGGTCTCGCGCAGCGTCCGAAGGACATGGGCGACAAGTACATCCAGTACCTCAAGAAGGGCGGGGACGGTTACGCCCCCGGCCCGCACACCACGCGCTGGCGCCAGACCCGCGAGCGGATCGACACGCGCCCCGGCCTCACCACGCAGTTCATCGACGAGTCCCTCACCGAGGGCAATTACGCCCCCGTGGCCCTGCGCACCGAGAACGGCGGCGCCCTCGTCTTCTTCACGACCCGCCGCTACGAGAAGCTGACCGCGTTCCCCGGCAGCAATCTGCCCGCGATCGGGGCGGACGTGAAGGCGCTGATGAAGGGCGAGCCGAAGGAGTCGGCGATGTACGGCTACGTCTCGGGCCAGGCGGCGATCGACCCTCCGGGGGGATCCGGCAAGGTGAACGTGGTCTCCCGCGTGGAGGGCATCACCACCGCCGAGGGCAACTGACGGTCACCCGTCGTTGCGGTCCCGTGGCTCTGCCCCGGACCCCGCGGGCTCTCGTCCAAGAGCGGGGCCTGATGTGCCTACGGCCATGCGGACGTGAAGTCCGGCTCCTCCGCGCCGACATACCGCGCGCACGCGTCCGTCAACGTCTCCAGCAACGTGAGCGGATCAGGAAGCGGATGCTCCGGCCCCCGCACCCAGAACACGGACCGCTCCCCCGGCAGCCGCGCCGGCGGCACCAGCACGTACGACCCGCGGCAGTGCCACCGCAGTCCCGGATGCTCGTCCATGGTCTCGGGGTGGCAGTCCAGCTCGCAGGGCCACCACTCGTCCTCCTCGTCCGGCGTCCCGCGCGTCGCCGTGAAGAAGAGCACGCGGTCGCCGCCGGACTCGGCGACGGGCCCGACCTCGATCCCGGCGGCGAGCAGCCGCTCCAGCGCCTCGTACCCCGCCTCCAGCGGAACGTCGAGGACGTCGTGGACCATGCCGGTCGCGGTGATGAAGTTGGCCTGCGGCTGATGCCCGGCCCAGCGCTCGATCTGCGCGCGGTCCGTCGTCGACTGGGTCTGCCAGGCGAAGGAGACGGGGTGCCTGCCGGGGGTGGGACAGCCGACGCGGTTGCACGAGCACCGATAGTCGGAGGGGTACGCGGCCGGGGCCAGCGGCAGTCCGGCGGCGGCAGCGGCGAGCAGCAGGTCCACACGGTCCGCGTCGGCGGCCGCGGTGTCCTTCGGGCCGCGCGCGGACCTCAGCCACCGGGAGATCAGTCCGCCCGTCGTACGCCCCGCCGTGTCGCCCCGCCCGCCGAATCGGCGGCCCTGCTCCGCGCCCATCAATCCCCTCACCATCGCCGTCGAGCCACTGCTGTCGTGCCGAGTCCGGATGAACCTTGGACCAAAAGTGTCCCACCATCCTGCGCCTCGGGTGGCCACAGTCCACATCCGGGGTGGGTGAGGGCGCGCGGGGCCCGCTTCTAGGGGCGGCGGGCGCCGATCCCGTAGAGGGCGTACTCGACGATCGCGTCCGCGTACGCGTGGTCGAGCGGTCCGGTGTTCTGCAGCCAGCGCTGGGCGAGGGGTCCGGAGAACAGGTCGCGGGCGATCAGCGGGTCGACCTCGGCGCGCACCTGGCCGGCTTCTTGGGCGGCGCGCAGCCGGGCCGCGTACAGGTCGAGCCCGGGCATGAGGAGCTTGGCGACGAAGTCCTCGGCGAAGTCGCGGTTGGCGAGGCCCTCGGCGGCGAGCGCGCGGGCAGGCGCCTCGAAGCGGGGGTCCTTCAGCTCGTCGACAGTGGCGCGCAGCACCAGTTTGAGGTCGGCCTCGATGTCGCCGGTGTCGGGCAGGGAGTCGAAGTCGAGCGGGTAGTCGGGGTGCTTCTCGGCGGCGGCCTCCTGGTTGCGCTCGCCGAGGTCGATGAAGGCCTCCATCAGGACCTCGGCCTTCGAGCCCCACCATCGGTAGATCGTCTGCTTGCCGACTCCGGCGCGGGCGGCGATGCCCTCGATGGTGGTGCGCGGGTAGCCGATCTCCCCCACGAGGCCGAGGGCGGCGTCGTAGATCGCGCGGCGGGAGCGTTCGCTGCGGCGGGTGGCGTCGGGGGCGGCCTTCTTCGCCGACTGGCTGTTCGTGGCTGACATGGTTCGAATGTAGCAGCGGGCGAGCCGAGACGGTCCGTCTCGATTACCCTTGACAAGACGAAGCGTCTCGCCCACAGTGGAGCACGTCAGCAACGCGAGACGATACGTCTCGTCGCATCGATGGAGGAGGACACCATGACCCGAGGTGGAGCAGGCGGCATGCTGGGCGTCGGCGGCGCCCGCAGCAACATGTCCCGCAAGGCGATGCGCGGCGGCGGACGCGTCGGACGCGTCGGTGGCGGGGGCGCCGACCCGGTGGCGCAGAAGCGTGAGCTGCTGCGCAAACTCCAGGAGAAGCGCGGCACGCACGACGCGTCGTGATCAGGGCCAGCCGTGAACCACCCGTTCGGTTCACAGCCCCGAGGGCTCCTCCGACCGCACCATGGGCTTCCAACCAGCCCTGCGGTCGTGAGGAGCCCTCATTGCGTAATCCGCGCCTTGTCGAACGTCGCGCCACACCCCGGCGCTATCTCATGTGCCCACCGGCACACTTCAAGGTCACGTACTCGATCAACCCGTGGATGGACCCGGCGAAACCCGTCGACGTCCCGCTCGCGGTCGCCCAGTGGGAGGACCTGGTCGCCCGCTACCGCGCGCTCGGCCACACCGTGGAACTGCTCGACCCGCGCCCCGGCCTCCCGGACATGGTGTTCGCGGCGAACGGCGCGACCGTGGTGGACGGGCGGGTGCTCGGCGCCCGGTTCGCGCACCCGGAGCGGGAGGCGGAGGCCGCCGCGCACCTGGAGTGGTTCCGCTCGCACGGCTACGCCGAGGTGCACGAGCCGGTCCACGTCAACGAGGGCGAGGGCGACTTCGCCGTCACCGCCTCGTACGTGCTCGCGGGGCGGGGCTTCCGGGCCTCGCCGCTGTCGCACGGGGAGGCGCAGGAGTGGTTCGGGCGGCCGGTGATCGGGCTCGATCTGGTGGATCCGCGCTTCTACCACCTGGATACGGCGCTGGCCGTGCTCGATGACGCGGGCGACTGCGTCATGTACTACCCGGAGGCGTTCTCGGCCGGGAGCCGGGCGGTGCTGCGGCGGATGTTCCCCGACGCGCTGATCGCCTCCGAGGCGGATGCGGGGGCCTTCGGCCTGAACGCGGTGTCGGACGGCCTGAACGTGGTGCTGCCGCAGGGGGCCGTGGGGTTGTTCGGGCCGCTGCGGGAGCGGGGGTTCGTGCCGGTGGGGATGGATCTGGGCGAATTGCTGAAGGGGGGCGGGTCGGTGAAGTGCTGCACGCTTGAGCTCCGCTGACCGGGGGTTTCGTTCGGCCTGTGCCGTGGTTGAGGTCGCGGGGCTCTGCCCCGGGCCCCGCGCCTCAATCGCCGGCGGGGCTTGAATTGCCGAACCGGCGTTGCGGATGCGGGGCCCGCTGCTCAATCGCCCGGCCCCAGCCACCTCAATCAGCCCACTCGTCGCCCCACTCCGCGTTTCGCGCGGTCTTGTACGCCTCGCCGTGCTTCTTCGTCACCGTGGTCCGTCGCAGGGTGCCCTCCGCCTCGCAGAGGTCGAGGAGGACCTGGCCCTTGCGGATCTGGGGCTTGCGGATGACGCGGGACGGGGCGGGCGTCGGCTCGGAGCGGGTCGCGGCGACGTAGGCGAACTTCTCGTCCTCGTACGCGAGGGAGCCGCCCTTGACCTGGCGGTGCAGCGAGGAGCGGGCGACGCGTGCCGAGAAGTGGCACCAGTCCGTGCCCGGCACGATGGGGCAGGCGGCGCTGTGCGGGCAGGGCGCGGCGATGTGGAAGCCCGCGGCGATCAGGCGGTCGCGGGCCTCGATGACGCGGGCGTAGCCGTCCGGGGTGCCGGGCTCGATGATCACGACGGCGCCGGTGGCGGCCGCCGCGGCGGCGTCGACGACGGTCGTGCGGTCGGCCTCGGTCAGTTCCTTCAGGACGTACGAGACGGTGACGAGGTCGGCCTCCGGCGCGTCGTGTGCCCCGATCCGGCCCCGTTCCCACCGTACGGAGTGCGCCAACCCGCCCTCGGCCGCCGCCAGTTCGCGGCCGAGGTCGAGCGCGGGCTGCGACCAGTCGACGACCGTCGTGGTCCGCTCCCCCGGCCACACGTCCCGCGCCGCCCACACGGCCGCGCCCGTGCCGCCGCCGATGTCGAGGTGGCTCGCGGGCGACCGGTCGGACGCGGCGTCCAGCGCGTCGAGCGCGGAGCGCACCGCCTCGAACGTCGCCGGCATCCGGTACGCCGCGTACGCGACGACGTCCGCCCGCTCCCGCAGGATCGGGGCGTCGGTCGGGGTGGTCCCCCGGTAGTTCGCGATGAGCCGCTCGACGGCCTTCGCCGCCTGCGTGGGCGGAAGGCCGTCGACGAGCCCGGCCAGAGCCGTGCGGAGGGTGTCGGAGGGCGACTGGAGGGGGGTGTTCACCCCCTGATTCTACGAACCGGTGGAGACGGTCACGGGGTCCGCCTCAGACCACCGCCCGCGCCACCCGGTTCCCCGCCGCCACCCGCGGGCCGTTCGACGGGCCGCGGCGGCGGGGGTGGACCGTGTTGGCGAGGAGGATCAGGAACGTGTCGGTCGCCGGGTCGATCACCAGGGACGTTCCCGTGAAACCGGTGTGGCCCGCCGCGCCGCGGCCCGCCAGTTCGCCCATGAACCAGGACTGGTCGAGGCGGAAGCCGAGTCCTGGCGGGGTCAGCATCAGGTCGACGAAGTCGGGGCCGAGTATGCGGGCCGTGCCGTAGGAGCCGCCGGTGAGGAGGGTGCGGCAGAGGACGGCCAGGTCGTGCGCCGTGGAGAAGAGGCCCGCGTGGCCGGCGACGCCGCCGAGCGCCCAGGCGTTCTCGTCGTGCACCTCGCCGCGCAGCATGCCCCGGTCGGCCTTGGCCCAGGGGCGGCGCTGGTCCTCGGTGGCGGCGGCGCCGGGGCACGGGCCGTACCCGGTGGCGGTCATGCCGAGGGGGCGGGTGATGCCCTCGCGGATCAGGACGTCGAGGGGGCGGTCCGTGACGCGCTCCAGGACGTGCTGGAGGAGCAGCATGTTCAGGTCGGAGTAGAGGTAGTCGCCCAGCGCCGATGACGGTTCCTCGGCGCGCAGGAGGGCCAGGCGCGTCGCCGCGTCCGGGGCGTCGTACAGCGGGAGTTCGGGGCGCAGGCCCGAGGTGTGGGTGAGCAGGTCACGGACCGTGATGCCGTGCCGGGCGGCGGCCCTGAACTCGGGGACGTACGCGCCGGCCTTCGCGTCGATGCCGAGTCTGCCGCGCTCGATCTGCTGCACGGCGGCGATGGAGGTGAAGAGTTTGGTGAGCGAGGCCAGGTCGACGGGGGTGTCGGGCGTCATCGAGACGCGGGCCTCGGGCGGCAGCTCGATTCCCGTGTCGGTCGCCTCGTCGTACGACGCGTAGCGCGCCGCCCAGCCGTACGCCCCCTCCGCCGCGATCACCGGGCCGCGCCCCGCGAGCACGACGGCCCCGGCGCACCAGGGCCGCGGCCCCTCGGGCAGCCGGCGCACGTCGGAGAGCAGCCCGGCGAGCTGCTCTGAGTCGAGCCCGGCCCGCTCGGGGGTGCCGTGGCGCAGTCTCGGCGCGTTCAGCGCTGCTCACCCGCCGGGCGCCGCTGCCAGGGGCGGCACAGGGTCACGAAGGCGAGCGCCGCGACGACCCCGGAGACGAGCTGGACCAGCGCCATCGGGACGGCCGTGTGCTCGCCCGCGATGCCGACGAGCGGGGAGGCGATGGCGCCGATCAGGAACGAGGCCGTGCCGAGCAGCGCGGAGGCGGAGCCCGCCGCGTGCGGGGTGCGCATGAGGGCGAGGGCGTTGGTGTTGGGCGTGGTCAGGGCCATGCAGGCCATGAGGACGAAGAGGCCGGCGGCGATGGGCGCGAGGCCGAGTTCCTCGGGCGTTCCGAAGACGCCGCTCGCGGCCAGGAGGAGGAAAGCGGCGGCGAGGACGACGAGGGTGAGGCCGATGCCGAGCACCTTGTCGAGGTTGACGCGCCCGACGAGCACCTTGCCGTTGAGCTGGCCGACGGCGATCAGGCCGATCGAGTTGAGGCCGAAGAGGAGGCTGAACGTCTGGGGGGAGGCTCCGTAGATTTCCTGGATGACGAACGGGCTGGCGCTCACGTACGCGAAGAGTGCCGCGAACGCGAAGCCGCCGACGAGCGTGTAGCCGAGGAAGACGCGGTCGGCGAGCAGTCCGCGCATCGTGCGCAGCGCCTCCATGGTGCCGCCGCCGTGCCGCCGCTCGGGCGCGAGGGTCTCCGGCAGGAACTTCCACACGACGGCGGTGAGCGCGATGCCGATGCCGGTGAGCACGATGAAGACGCCGCGCCAGTCGGTGAACCGCAGCACCTGGCCGCCGATCAGCGGCGCGACGATCGGGGCGATGCCCGAGATCAGCATCAGGGAGGAGAAGAAGCGGGCCATGGCGACGCCGTCGTACAGGTCGCGGACCACGGCCCGCGCGATCACGATGCCCGCCGAGCCCGCGAGGCCCTGCATCAGGCGGAAGGCGATGAGGAGGGTCGCGTTCGGCGCGAAGGCGCAGATCGCCGTCGCGAGGATGTAGATGAGCAGGCTGATGATGAGCGGCCTGCGGCGGCCCCACTTGTCGCTCATCGGGCCGACCACGAGCTGCCCGAGCGCCATGCCGGTCAGGCATGCGGTGAGGGTGAGCTGGGCGGTGGCGGCCGAGGTGTGCAGGGACCCGGTGACCTCCGGCAGGGCCGGCAGGTACATGTCCATGGACAGCGGCGGTACGGCGGTCAGGCCGCCGAGGATGAAGGTGACGAGGAGGCTCGCGCCGGCACCGACTGCCGCCTTGGGGACGGGAGTTGGGGCGGCGGACCGGATCTCACCGGTCGCGTTCTCCCCCGTGGTGCTCCCGGTGGAACATCCGCTGTCCTTCATCCCGTTGCCCCTCGTTTCCCTTCGTCTCTCCCGGCCACCTGTGCGATTCCCTATGCTCTCAGCTCGGCGGTGCGGTCGAGACCAATATCTGGAGTGGGTGGGGCGCGATGGCGGAGCGGGTGCGTTGGGGAATTCTCGCGACGGGCGGGATCGCCGCGTCGTTCACGGCCGATCTGCTCGATTTGCCGGACGCCGAGGTGGTGGCCGTGGCCTCGCGCAAGGAGACCTCGGCGAAGGCCTTCGCGGAGCGCTTCGGGATCGAGCGGGCGTACGGCGACTGGGCCTCGCTCGCCGCGGACGAGGACGTCGACGTGGTGTACGTCGCGACGCCGCACGCCGCGCACCGGGAAGCCGCCGGGCTCTGCCTTGAGGCGGGCCGGGCGGTGCTGTGCGAGAAAGCGTTCACGCTGAACGCGCGGGAGGCGGCGGAGCTGGTGACGCTGGCGCGCTCGCGGGGCGTGTTCCTGATGGAGGCCATGTGGATGTACTGCCATCCGCTGGTGCGGCGGCTCAAGGCGCTCGTCGACGACGGGGCGATCGGCGAGGTCCGCACGGTGCAGGCCGACTTCGGGCTCGCCGGACCGTTCCCGCCCGCGCACCGGCTGCGTGATCCGGCGCAGGGCGGCGGCGCGCTCCTGGACCTCGGCGTGTATCCGGTGTCGTTCGCGCAGCTGCTGCTCGGGGAGCCCGCCGACGTGATGGCGTCCGCGCAGCTCTCCGCCGAGGGCGTCGATCTGCAGACCGGGATGCTGCTGTCGTGGGACGGCGGGGCGCGGGCGCTGCTGCACTGCGCGATCAACGCCGGCACGGGCGTGACCGCCTCGGTGACCGGTTCGGCCGGGCGGATCGACATACCGGACGGGTTCTTCCACCCGGAGCGGTTCGTGCTGCACCGGGACGGCCGGGACCCCGAGGAGTTCGTGGCGGCGCCCGAGGACGGGCCGCGCGATTCGATGCGGCACGAGGCGATCGAGGTGACGCGGCGGATCCGGGCGGGCGACACCGAGTCGCCGCTGGTGCCGCTGGAC
Organism: Streptomyces sp. NPDC059897; assembly: GCF_042730865.1. Lineage (NCBI taxonomy): Bacteria > Bacillati > Actinomycetota > Actinomycetes > Kitasatosporales > Streptomycetaceae > Streptomyces > Streptomyces sp. NPDC059897. Next base: position 12,785 of record NZ_JBHWKQ010000005.1, read on the forward strand.
GGCTCGCTCGCCGTGATGCGGACGCTCGACGCCGTCAGGGAACGGGTCGGCGTCCGCTATCCCGGCGAGTGACCGCTACGCGGGCTTCAGGCCCGGCTCCCCGACGGCCGTCACGAAGGACGCCGCCGTGGTGAGCGCCGCCCCCGGCGTGGTCACGGCGGACACCGTCTTGAAGTCGGCGCGCGCCGCCTCCCGGCCCAACTCCACGGTCGTGTAGCCACGCTGGCCGTTGTAGTGCTTCATGTGCGGGTTGCGGGCGAGGTAGCCGGCCCAGTTCGCGGGGCGCGCCGCGCCGTCCTTGCCGCTGGCGATCGAGGTCGTCACGATCTCGGTGCCGACCGTGCGGGAGCCCTGGTCGGCGGCGTCCCGCTTGATGTCCATGGCGTACGAGACGTGGACGTCACCGGTGAGGACCATCAGGTTCTCCACGCGGGCCGCCTCGGCGCCCTTGAGGAGCCGCTCGCGGGAGGCCGGGTAGCCGTCCCAGGAGTCCATGGACAGCGTGGTGTTGCCGGCGGACGCGTTGTTCCTGCGGGAGAACGTGACCTGCTGCGGGACGACGTTCCACAGGGCCCGCGAGTCGCGCCAGCCGTCGGTCAGCCAGCGCTCCTGGGTGAAGCCGGGCAGCGTCTGCGAGGCGGCCTCGGACTCGGGCGTCGGCGTCTTCCAGCCGTCGCCGTTGGCCTGGTCGGTGCGGTACTGGCGGGTGTCGAGGATGTCGAACTGGGCGAGCCGGCCCCAGTGCAGCCGCCGGTAGACCTTCATGTCGGGGCCGCTCGGCACCTGCGGGCGGCGCAGCGGCTGGTTCTCCCAGTACGCGCGGTAGGCGGAGGCGCGGCGCAGCAGGAACTCCTCGGGCGGGTTGCCGTTCTCGTCGGTGTCGCCCGCGTAGTTGTTCTCGGTTTCGTGGTCGTCCCAGGTGACGACGAAGGGGTGCGCGGCGTGCGCGGCGCGCAGGTTCTCGTCGGACTTGTAGAGGGCGTACCGCAGCCGGTAGTCCTCCAGCGTCACGGTCTCCCGGTTGAAGACGTCGGGCAGCACGCGGTCGGTGTACTTGCGGGCGCCGCCGGCCGAGGTGACGGCGTACTCGTAGAGGTAGTCACCGAGGTGGAAGACCACATCGATGTCCTCCTCGGCGAGGTGCTTGTACGCGGTGAAGTACCCGTCGTGGTACGCCTGGCAGGACACCGCGGCGAGGGTCAGCGCGGAGGTGTTCGAGCCGACGGCGGGCGCGGTGCGGGTGCGGCCCGCGGCGCTCACCCAGCTCCCCGCGCGGAAGCGGTAGTAGTACACGCGGCCCGGGGCGAGCCCCGCGACCTCGACGTGCACGGAGTGGTTGTACTCGGGGTGCGCGGTGGTGGTGCCGCGGCGCACCACACGGCGGAACTTCTCGTCGAGCGCCAGCTCCCAGGCCACGTCGACGCGGGCGGCGGGCAGCCCGCCGCCGGTCTCGTACGGGGACGGGGCGAGGCGCGTCCACAGCAGCACGGAGTCGGGCAGCGGGTCGCCGGAGGCGATGCCGAGCGTGAAGGGGTCGCTCTTGATCTTCTTGGCGTCGAGCTCGGCGGCGGCCGCGGTGCCGGCCGTCGGCAGGTTGGTCGCGAAGGCGAGCGCGGCGGCGGCGCCGGTGACGGTGAGGAATCTCCTGCGGCCCAAGTGCTGGGCGGCGACACGGAGTTCGGCTGCGTGCTGCGGTATGTGAGGCATGAAGCGTTATTGCAGTGGCCGGGGACGACGGCCGACTGTCACGTACACAACAGCCACATGGCGGATCGATGATCTCCGCGTGGCCGCGCGACCCGTACGCTGCGGCCCCATGAACGCTTCGCAAACGGACACCGCTTCGCGCACCGCCGTCGTCACCGGTGCGGGCTCCGGCATCGGCCGGGCCGTCGCCCTCGAACTGCTGCGGGCGGGCTGGCGGGTGGCCCTCGCGGGCCGCCGCGCCGAGCCCCTGGAGACGACCGCGGCGCTCGCCCCGGACACCGAATCCCTCGTGGTCCCCGCGGACGTGTCGCGCCCCGAGGACGTCACGGCGCTCTTTGCCGCGTCCTGCGACCGCTTCGGCCGCCTCGACCTGCTCTTCAACAACGCGGGCACGTTCGGCCCCGGCGGCGTGGGCATCGAAGACCTCGACTACGAGGCGTGGCGGCAGGTCGTCGACGTGAACCTCAACGGGGCGTTCCTGTGCGCGCAGGCGGCGTTCCGGCGGATGAAGGAGCAGGACCCGCAGGGCGGCCGGATCATCAACAACGGCTCCATCTCGGCGCACGCGCCGCGCCCGCGCTCCATCGCGTACACGACGACGAAGCACGCCATGACCGGCCTGACGAAGTCGCTCTCGCTCGACGGCCGCCCCTACCGGATCGCCTGCGGCCAGATCGACATCGGCAACGCGGCGACCGACATGACCGAGGTCATGCAGCGCGGCATCCCGCAGGCGAACGGGGAACTGGCGGCGGAGCCGGTGATGGACGTCGCGGACGTCGGCCGCACGGTGCGGCACATGGCGGAGCTGCCGCTGGAGGCGAACGTCCAGTTCGCGACGGTCCTGGCGACGAACATGCCGTACATCGGCCGGGGCTGACGTCCAAGATCCGGGACGCGGTCCCGATCCGCCGCGCTTCCGGTGTCCGAGCTTGATCCACTGGACTAGGGTCACTCGAACGGGCCTGCGCACCAGGTGCGGGCCGGACGAGTGCCGGACGGTGAGGTCATGACCTGCTCACGTTTTCGTACGTCTCGTAAGTCCTGCCCCGGGCGCCGCGACCTCGGGCTGCTCGCGCTGCGCGTCGGCACCGGCGGGGTGCTCGCCGCGCACGGCGCGCAGAAGCTCCTCGGCTGGTTCGGCGGCGGCGGGGTGTCCGGCACGGCCGCCGGCATGGAGGCCATGGGGTACCACCCGCCCAAGGCCAGCGCCATCGCCGCCGGGCTCGGGGAGGCGGGCGGCGGGGTGCTGCTCGCGCTCGGGCTCGCGACGCCGGTGGGCGGCGCGGCCGCCGCCGGAACCATGGCGGGCGCGGCCGCGGTGCACGCGCCGAACGGCTTCTTCGCACAGAACGGCGGCTACGAGTACGCGGCGTTCCTCGGCTTCGTCGCGGCGGGCCTCTCCGTGACCGGCGCGGGCCGCTACTCCCTCGACCACGCGCTCGGCCACCGGCTCGACCGGCACTGGATGGTGCCCGCGGCGCTCGTCGGGGCGGGCGCGGCGGCGCTGGCCGTGGTGTCGTCCCGCAACAAGCAGGTGGCCGCGGGACAGGACGAGAAGGAAGAGGAATAGCCCGCCCGGCAACCCGTCGGCGCACCCCGTCCGCGACCCTCTACCCTCGTCGCTCGTGACGACGAACCCCGACTCCGACGACGCCCTGTGGGCGACGATCGACCGCCTGCGGTCCTGGCTCGACGACAACAACGGCCGCCCGCCCCAAGAGGCCCTCCTCCTGCGGATGCTGAAGCTCTCGGAGGAGGTCGGCGAGGTCTCCGAGGCGGTGATCGGCGCGATCGGCCAGAACCCGCGCAAGGGCCTGAGCCACTCCTGGGGCGACGTCGAGTCGGAGCTGTGCGACGTGGTGGTGACGGCGCTGGTCGCCCTCGGCACCGTGGCACCCGACCCGCGGGGCACACTCCACGCCCATGTGGCGAAGGTGGCGGACCGCTCGCTCGACGCGAAGGCCGACACGGCGCCCGACGCGGCGCCCGACGACGCGAAGCCCGTCGTCGTTCCGCACGACACCGAATGGGCCGTCGGCGGGCGGGAGTTGTGCGCCCTGCTGCGGGAGCGTCTCGGCCCGGCGGCCCTGCACGTCGACCACATCGGGTCGACGTCCGTGCCCGGCATGGCCGCCAAGGACATCTACGACGTGCAGGTGAGCGTCGCCGACCTGGACGGGGCCGCGGCCGCCTTCGATGCCCCGCTGGCCGCTCTCGGCTTTGAACGGGCGCCGTATCTGCGCGATCATGTACCGGCGGGCCGCGAGGCCGACGAGGACCCGGCCGACTGGGCCAAGCGGTACTGGTCGCGGCGGGGCGGCAACGCTTCGGACGTCAACCTCCATGTGCGCAGGGCGGGTTCGCCGAACGAACGGCTCGCGCTGCTGTTCCGGGACTGGCTGCGGGCCACGCCCGACGCGGTCCCGGCGTACGCGCGCTTCAAGCGGGTGCTCGCCGGTAACGTGCCCGACACCGGCACGTACGCCGACGTGAAGGATCCCGTCGTCGACCTCGTCGCGGTCGTCGCGGAGCAGTGGGCGGAGGCCACCGGCTGGCGCCCGCACCCGTGAACCCCGCGCGGGCCTGGCGCACAAGGTGAACGGCTACCATCGCCGCCATGACTGACAGGCACCGAAGCACCGAACTCCCGCGCCTGGGTGTGGCCATCGTCACCATGGGCAACCGGCCCAAGGACGTCGACGCCCTCCTGGAATCGGTGGCCAAGCAGGATGCGGTGCCCACCCGCGTCGTCATGATCGGCAACGGTACGGCGCTGCCCGCCTATCCCGGCTACCCGTTCGAGGTCACGACGGTCGAGCTGGACGACAACCTCGGCTGCCCCGGCGGCCGCAACGTCGCGCTCGCCCGGCTGCGCGAGTTCGGCGACGTGGACGTGGCCGTGGAGCTGGACGACGACGGGCTGCTCGTCGACGCCGATGTGTTCTCGACCATCCAGCGCCTGTTCGCCGAGGACCCGGCGCTCGGCATCGTCGGCTTCCGGATCGCCGACGAGCTCGGCGAGACGCAGCGCCGCCATGTGCCGCGGCTGCGGGCGAAGGACCCGATGAAGCGCGGCCTCGTCACCGCGTTCCTCGGCGGCGCGCACGGTTTCTCGATGAAGATGCTCGACGAGACCGGCGACTGGCCCGCCGACTTCTTCTTCACGCACGAGGAGACCGACCTCGCCTGGCGGGCGCTCGACGCCGGCTGGAAGGTGCTCTACGAGCCCGCCCTCCTGCTCCAGCACCCGAAGACGTCCCCGGCCCGGCACGCCGTCTACCACCGGATGACCGCCCGCAACCGGGTGTGGCTGGCCCGCCGCCGCCTGCCCCTCCCGCTGATCCCGCTGTACCTGGCGGTGTGGACGGGCATCACGCTGCTGCGCACCCGCTCGCTCGGCGGCCTGCGCGCGTGGGCGGGCGGCTTCGCGGAGGGCCTGCGGGCGTCCGCCGGAGAGCGCCGCCCGATGCGCTGGCGGACGGTGTGGCGGATGACGCGGCTCGGCCGCCCGCCACTGATCTGACCGTACGGGGGCCGGCGCGCCCGCTCAGGTGCTTCGCTGGCCCCATGATTGTCGTCGCCACCAGTGTCATCGCGGTCCTCGGCACCCTGCTGGGCGCGGGCCTGAGCCACGTACTGCAGGGTCGCACGGCCGCCCGCGGCCAGGACTTCGCGCGCGCCGAGCGGCTGCGCCAGGAACGCATCGACGCCTACTGCGCGTTCGGCGGCGCGCTCGCCAACTACCGGCGGGGGCAGCTGGACCGCTGGTTCCCCGAGCACGTCGACCGGCCGGGCGAGACGGCCGACGTCCACGAACTGCGGCGCGAGGCCCAGCGGTTGAGGACGGCGGCCATGGAGGCGATGTTCCGCGTCGAACTGCTCACCGAGGCCCCGGCCCTGACCGCCCTCGCCCGCGAGGCGATGGCGTCCGTCGACCGCGTCCTCACGGCCGGCGACCGCGAGGAGCTCCGCGTCGTACGGGACGAGTCGCGCGGCCTGATCCACCAGTTCATCGCGGCGTCCCGCCCTCACGTCCTCCCCCGGTGACCCGGCCCGGCCCGGCCGGATCACCCCGGGTCTCGCGTCAGCACCCGTGACTCCCTGCTCACGCGTGAACACAGACGTCAGCACAGCACACGCTTACATCACCATTACTCGCATACTGGACATAACCCTTCCCCTCGCGAAAGGCGGGCGCATGTCCTCGAACGGCCACGACACCACCGGCACAGCCGAAGAGGCCGAACCGACCACGGCCCTGGAAGTGGGCGAACCCGCCGCGTTCGACAGCGGCCTCGAAGCGACGGTCGACGACCTCGAACCCTTCGCGCCCACCTATCTGGACCGGGACCACGAGGAAGGCGACACGTACGTCCGCTTCACGGTCCGCGTGAAGAACACGGCCCCGGGCGTGCGCCGCGCCATGCGTGCGCACCACGCCGAGCACCCGCGCCGCGCGCCGCGCAGGGGCTATTCCAGCGAGGCCGCGCACACCAGGGCCGTCGACCAGCACACCAAGGAGCACACCGACGCGCTGCGCCGGGCGAAGGCGGCGACGCGGATGCACCTCACCGCCCGCGTGCAGATGTGGGCGGGCGATGCCCCCGCGGCCCGCTCGTTCGACGCCGACCAGGACATCCTCGCCGGCCTGCACAGCGAGGTGCGCCGCCGTCGCACGCGTACGGCCACCTACGCCTTCCGCGTCCCGGCGGGAGCCCTGGACGACCTCCGCATACGCCTGAGCCCCGCGGTGAACGGCACGACCCGCGAGTCCGCCGAGTGGACGGCGTCCCTCCCGGCCCCGCCGGAGGACCTCCTCGACGACTCCCTCGTACGGGAGCCCGCCGGGCAGCGGGACGCCGGGGCCGAGGAGGACACGGACGACAACGACGACGACACGGAGCGGGCCCCGAAGAAGCGCAAGCAGCGCCGCCAGGAGAAGCGGGAGCACCGGCGCCAGCAGATCCGCTCGACGCACGGCGCGGCGCTCTGACGCCGCATGGGGGGCGGGGCGGGGAAGGGGCAGACGAGTCGGGCTGTACGCCGGGTTCTGTGCTCCCGGGACCTCGCGGTCGTCGGGGCGACGGCCATCCATCTACGACCGGCGTTGCCACCGGCCTCCTGCGGTCTACCCGCGAACATCGGGCGGGCAGCCCTCGATCGTCCGCGCAGAACCGTCTCCGAAGAGGCGGTCCCTCTTGACCTTGCTCCAGGTGGGGTTTACCTAGCCGCCTGAGTCGCCTCAGGCGCTGGTGGTCTCTTACACCACCGTTTCACCCTTACCGAGGGCCTTGCGGTCCCCGGCGGTCTGTTTTCTGTGGCACTGTCCCGCGGGTCACCCCGGGTGGCCGTTAGCCACCACCTTGCCCTGTGGAGCCCGGACGTTCCTCGGGAGGTTCCGGAGAACCCCACGCGGCCGCCCGCCCGGCTCGTCTGCCGTCCGGCCATCCTACCTGCCGGTCCGGAGGACCCCGTCCGCTTGACCCTGCCGTAGCGTCAACGTTTCTACTGAGGTCATGCGGATCGGAGAGCTGGCCCGGATCGTCGGCGTCACCACACGTGCCATCAGGCACTACCACCACCTCGGACTGCTGCCCGAGCCCGAGCGACTCGGCAACGGGTACCGGGAGTACGGACTGCGGCACGCCATCGAGCTGGCCCGGATCCGGCGGCTGACCGAGCTGGGGCTCGGGCTGCCCGAGGTGCGGGACGTACTCGCGGAGGACGCGGGGCGCGACCTCGTCGAGGTGCTCGCCGAGCTGGACGCGGACCTGGCACGACAGGAGACGGCCATCCATGAGCGGCGCACCCGGCTGCGGGCGCTGCTCTCGGACGCCGAGCGCGGGCGGCTGCCCTCCGACGGCCCGCTGTCCCCGGAACTGAGCGCGTTCTTCGGCGAGTTGGGGGACGAGCTGCGGGACTCGCCGATGGCCGCGAAGGACCGCGAGGTGCTCGCCCTCATCGACACGGCGGCGCCGCCCGAGGACCGCGAGCACCTGATGTCGGTGCTGCTGCCCGCCCTGTCCGGCCCGGACGCCCTCACGGCCGCCCGGGACGTGTACGCACGGCTCGACGCGCTCGCCGACGCCCCGGTGGACGACCCCCGGGTGGCCGGGGCGGCGCGGGCGCTGGCCGCGTGCGTGCCGCCGGACCTGCCGACCGGCGAGGCGCTCGCGGAGGGGAACACCCTGCTCGACACCTTCCTCGCCGACTTCTCCCCCGCCCAGGCCGAGGCCGTCCGGCTCGCACTGCGGATGGCCGCCGAGGGCGGTGCGCCATGACGGGCCTGCGGACGGCGCTGCGCGTCCTCGCCTACGCCGCCCTGGTCTGCGAACTCGTCGTCACCGGCTTCCTGTTGGCGGGCACGCGGCCGCCGCGCGCCGTCGAGGCGGCGGTCGTCGCGGTGCTCGTCGTCGAGGCCTGCGGTCTCGCGGTGCTGTACCGGCGGGGCGGCCGGGACGCCGTGCGGGAGGTCGTCCCCGCCAAGGTCCGCCGGATGGTCGGGCACGAGCTGCGGGTGTTCACGAGCCTGCTGCGGTGGGCGGCGCGGCGACCGCACGGGGTTCCGGCCGGCGCCGACGCCTTCCCGTACGCGCGGGGCCAGGCCGTGATGATGTACGGCATCACGTTCGTGTGCGTCGTCGAGTCCTTCGGGATGTGGGCGCTGCTGCGCGACTGGCCGACGCTCCACCACGTCGTCCTGTTCCTCGACGTCTACACGGTGGTGTGGATCCTCGGCCTGCACGCCGCCGCCGTGACCCGCCCGCACGTGCTGTCGGACGGCATCCTGCGGGTGCGCCGGGGCATCCTCGTGGACCTGCGGATACCGCTGGAGCGGATCACGGCGGTGCGCCGCGAGAACAAGTACACGCACGAGGCGAAGGAGGGTGAGCTGAACCTGGACATCGGCGCCCAGACCAGCATCACCATCGAACTCGCCGAACCCGTACGGCACTTCACGTTCCTCGGCCGGCCCCGGGACGTCCGCCTCGTGCGCCTGCACGCGGAGGATCCGGACGCGCTCGCCCGCACCCTGGAGCTCACGCGGGCGCGAACAGCACCTTCGCCGACCCCGGGTCCGCCTGCGTGAGCCGGACCCGCAGCCGCTCCCCCAGCGGCAGCGCGGTCGCGGCGCCCTCGATTCGGGCGACGACGGCGGGATCGGTCAACTGGACGGTCCCGTTGGCGGGTTGACGTTCCTTGACGTCCACGACCACCGCGTCGAAGACGTCGCCGACCCGGTGCTTGAGGAGCGCGGCCTCGACGATGTCGACGCACTCGCGCTCCACGGTGTTGGCCCGCCGGGTGCCCTCGGCCATCTCCTTCGGCAGCTCGTCCAGGGCCGTGAGGACCCATTCGGGAACGCCGCGCCCCGCGCATGCGGCCAGGCACAGCTCGGACGCGTAGCGGTCGACGAGGCGGCGCAGCGGGGCCGTGCAGTGGGTGTAGGGCGCGGCGACGGCGGCGTGCGTGGCGAGGGCCGGGGGCTCGCCCCCGCTGAACGCCGTGTAGCCCGCGCCGCGCAACAGCGTCGTGCACTCCTGGAGGAACGCGGCGTGGTGCGGGTCCCGCGGGTCGAGCGAGCGCACGAGGTCGGAGTACGGCACGTGATGCGGCCACTCGATGTGCAGGGCCTTCGCGGTGCGGCGCAGCCGTCCGACCGCGCCGTCGGGAGCGGTGGGCAGGGTGCGCAGGATGCCGGTGCCCGCGGTGAGCATCAGCTCGGCGGCGGCCATCCCGGTGAGCAGGGAGATCTGGGCGTTCCACGAGTCGGCGGGCAGCGGGGCCCGGTAGGCGAGTTCGTACGCGGTGTCGCCCGCGACGATCTCCTGCTCGGGCACGTCGAGCGAGATGCCGCCGCGTTCGACCTCCAGCTGTTCGCGCAGCGTCCCGATGTCCTTGAGCAGGGCGAGCGGTTCCTCGGCGGTCCCGTCGTCGATGGCCTGCTGCACGCCCGCGTAGTCGAGCTTGGCGCGGCTGCGGACGAGGGCGCGGTCGACGTCGGTGGACTCGGCGCGGCCGTCGGCGTCCAGGTCGATCGTCCACAGCACGGCCGGGCAGGTCTGGCCGGGCAGCAGGCTCGCGGCGCCCTCGCTGAGCACGGTGGGGTGCAGCGGCACCTTCTCGTCGGGGAAGTAGAGGGTGGTGACGCGGCGGTGCGCCTCGGCGTCGAGGGCGCCGCCGGGAGCGACGAACGCGGCGACGTCGGCGATCGCGTACCGCACGCGGTAGCCGCCGCCGGGGCGCCGGGACAGGTGCATGGCCTGGTCGAGGTCGGTCGACGTGGGCGGGTCGATGGTGAAGAACGGGATCGCCGTCTCGTCGCGGTCCGGCAGCCACGGCGGCTCCGCGGCGGCCTGTTCCGCCTCCGCGAGCACATCGGCCGGGAACTCGCCGGGCACGTCCAGCTTCGTACGCAGTTCGCGCAGCACGGCGCCGAGCGGCTCCCGCGCCGCGCCGGTCACACGGAGGTGGCGACGGGGCATGCCATGAAGCGTAGGACCGGGTGGCGCGGTCGGCACGCCGTAGGCTGGTGCGCCGATCGTCTTCTGTTCCCGTACGTGCTTGAGGAGTGCCCCGTGCTTGTGCTGTTGCCGCCGTCGGAGGGTAAGGCCGCTTCCGGACGCGGGGCGCCGCTGAAGCCGGAAGGGCTGTCCCTGCCGGGCCTCGCGCAGGCGCGGGCGGCCGTCCTGGACGAGCTGGTCGAGCTGTGTGCCGCCGACGAGGAGAAGGCGCGCGAGGTGCTCGGTCTGAGCGAGGGGCTGCGCGGCGAGATCGCCAAGAACACGGAGCTGCGCACGGCGGGCGCGCGCCCGGCGGGCGAGATCTACACGGGTGTCCTGTACGACGCCCTGGACCTGGCCTCCCTGGACGCGGCGGCGAAGAAGCGGGCGGCGAAGTCCCTGCTCGTCTTCTCCGGCCTGTGGGGCGCGGTCGGCATCGCGGACAGGATCCCCTCCTACCGCTGCTCGATGGGCGTGAAGCTGCCGGGGCTCGGCGCGCTGGGCGCGTACTGGCGGAAGCCGATGGCCGAGGTGATGCCGGAGGCGGCCGGGGACGGGCTCGTGCTCGACCTGCGCTCGTCGGCGTACGCGAGCGCGTGGAAGCCGAAGGCCTCGGACGGCACGGTGGCGGAGCGGACGGCGACGGTGCGGGTGCTGCACGCGCCGACCCGCAAGGTCGTCTCCCACTTCAACAAGGCGACCAAGGGCCGGATCGTCCGCTCGCTCCTCGAGGCGGGCGCCGCGCCTGCCGGACCCGCGGAGCTGGTCGACGTGCTGCGCGGGCTCGGGTACGTCGTGGAGGTCGAGGAGCCGTCGAAGGCCGGCCGGCCGTGGAGCCTGGACGTCCTGGTGGACGAGATCCACTGACCCGCGACACCGCCGGTTGCAGCATGCGCAACGCCCTTTGCGCATGCTGCATGCACCGGGGCAGGATGGCCCCATGACCTCGACTGCCGCCGCCTCTGCCGGCTCCGCCTCCGTGCTGGATCTCGCCCCCGTCGTCCCCGTCGTCGTGGTGGAGGACATCGCCGACGCGGTGCCGCTCGCGCGGGCGCTCGTCGCGGGCGGCCTCCCCGCCATCGAGGTGACCCTGCGCACGCCCGCCGCGCTCGACGCGATCCGGGCGATCGCCGCGGAGGTGCCGGACGCCGTCGTCGGCGCGGGCACCGTGATCTCGCCCGCGAACGTCGCCGACTCGGTCGACGCGGGCGCCCGCTTCCTGGTCAGCCCCGGCTGGACGGACACGCTGCTCGACGCGATGAAGCGGTCCGGGGTGCCGTTCCTGCCCGGCGTCTCGACGACGTCCGAGGTCGTGGCGCTGATCGAGCGCGGCGTGCACGAGATGAAGTTCTTCCCGGCGGAGGCCGCAGGCGGCACCGCGTACCTGAAGTCCCTCGCGGGCCCCCTGCCGCAGGCCCGCTTCTGCCCGACGGGCGGCGTCTCCCCGGCCAACGCGCCCGGCTACCTCGCGCTCAAGAACGTCGGCTGCGTGGGCGGCAGCTGGATGCTTCCGGCCGACGCCATCGCGGCGAAGGACTGGGACCGGATCGAGTCCCTGGCCCGCGAGGCGAGCGGCCTCCGCTAGTACCTCGTCAGCTCAGGTGCGCTGTCTCGTTGAGGCAGCGCACGCTCGCGTTCCCGTCCGCGTAGTACGCGACCGTGGTCAGGGACGCCGCCGCGAGCTCCATGCGGAACATCGCCTCGGCGGGCGCGCCGAGCGCGAGCCGCACCAGCGTCTTGATCGGCGTCACATGGCTGACCAGCAGGGCGGTGCGCCCCCGGTACGCCGCCGTCAGCCGGTCCCGCGCCTCCACGACCCGCTCCGCGACCTCGGCGAAACTCTCGCCCCCGCCGGGCGGTGCGGCATCGGACGAGCCGAGCCAGGCGTTCAGATCGTCCGGGTACCGCGCCCCGGCCTCCTTGAACGTGAGCCCCTCCCACGCCCCGAAGTGCGTCTCGCGGAGCCCGTCGTCGACCTCCACACCGAGCCCCAGCCGCGCACCGACGACCTCGGCGGTCTCCCGACACCGCTTGAGCGGCGAGGCGACGACTACGTCAATCCCACGCCCGACCAGCGCCGCGGCGGCGGCAGCGGCCTGCGCCCGCCCAACCTCGGACAGCTCGGGGTCCCCGCCCCCACTCCCGGAAAACCTCTTCTCAGGAGTGAGCGCAGTCTCCCCATGCCGAAGCAGTAGAAAGGTGGCAGGGGCACTGAGGTCGGGCGCTCCTTGCGCCTGGGCGGGCAAAATCAAGCCCCGCCGGCGATTGAGGCGCGGGGTCCGGGGCAGAGCCCCGCGACCGCAACACCGTGGGACCGCAACATTCCTACAGGCCAGACTCAGACGTCCGCACCAGAATCCGCCGACAGTTCTCACACCGCACAACGGAGTCCGCCGCCGCGGAGCGCACCTCGTTCAGCTCCGTGATGTTGAGCTCGAGCCGGCACCCCTCACAGCGCCGCTGGAACAGCTTCGCCGCACCGACCCCGCCCTCCTTCTCGCGGAGCTTGTCGTACAGCTTCAGCAGGTCCGCCGGGATCGACCCGGCGACGACCTCGCGCTCCTTGGTCACCGACGCCACGTCGGCGTCGATGGCCGCGGTCGCCTGGTCGCGCCGCGACGTCGCGTCGTCGGCCTTGGCCTGCACCGAGGAGAGCCGCTCGGCCAGCTCGCCCGCGCGCTCCTGCGCGGACTCGCGGCGCTCCATGACCTCGAGGACGACGTCCTCCAGGTCACCCTGGCGCTTGGCGAGCGAGGCGATCTCGCGTTGCAGGTTCTCCAGGTCCTTGGGGGACGTGACCGCGCCGGAGTCGAGGCGCTTCTGGTCGCGGGCGGCACGCTGGCGGACCTGGTCGACGTCCTGCTCGGCCTTGGTCTGCTCGCGGGCGCAGTCGCTCTCCTCGGTCGTCGCCGCGACGTGCAGGTCGCGCAGCTGCGTGAGGTCCTTGGTCAGCGACTCGATCTCGGCGTGCTCGGGCAGCGACTTCTTCTTGTGCGCGAGCTGCTGGAGGCGGGTGTCCAGGTCCTGGAGGTCGAGCAGACGGATCTGGTCGGCGGGCGCGGCGTTCAGTTGGGGGCTCCAAAAGTAGAAACAGACTGGGGGTTGGACGCCGCGTGGGCGGTCCAGGGATCGGTGACCGTCTTCGAGACGTGGACCCGCAGGCCCCATCCCTCGCGGTCGGAGATCTCGTCGAGCTGAGCTGCGGCCAGCTCGCACCAGGGCCACTCGGTGGCCCAGTGCGCCGCGTCGAGCAGCGCCAGAGGCGTGGTCTCGCGGGCCTCGCTCACCGGGTGGTGGCGCAGGTCCGCGGTGAGGAAGGCGTCGACGCCTGCCGCACGCACCTCGTCGAAGAGGCTGTCGCCGGAGCCGCCGCTCACGGCGATCGTACGCACCGTCGCGTCGAGGTCTCCCGCGACGCGGATGCCCTGCGCGGTGGCGGGCAGCCGGTCGGCGGCGCGGCCCGCGAGTTCGCGCAGCGTCAGCGGGTGCTGGAGCTCGCAGACCCGGCCGAGGCCGCGGCGGCCCGCGGGGTCGGTGGGGTCCGGGACCAGCGGTCGTACGACGCGGACGTCGAGGGCGCCCGCGAGCGCGTCGGAGACGCCGGGGTCGGCCTTGTCGGCGTTGGTGTGCGCGACGTGCAGCGCGATGTCGTTCTTGATCAGGGTGTGCACGGCGCGGCCCTTGAACGTGGACGCCGCCACCGTCGTCGTACCGCGCAGGTAGAGCGGGTGGTGTGTGACCAGCAGGTCCGCGCCGAGCTCGACGGCCTCGTCGACGATCTCCTGGACCGGGTCGACGGCGAACAGGACCCGGCCGACCTCGGCGTCCGGGTCCCCGGCGACCGTGCCGACCGCGTCCCATCCCTCGGCGAGGGCCGGGGGCCAGAGGGCTTCGAGGGCGGTGGTTACTTCAGACAGACGGGGCACGCAGACAGGTTACCTGCGCGGCCCGCCCCACCCCCAAGCCCGGCCGTACCGGAGGAGGGGCGCAGGAGAGCACAAGGGACTCGCGGTTCACAGCCAATTCGGGGCATGGCCCACCTTTCGTGTGAAACGGCGGGCGCGAGGTGCCACGGAGGTTCGTGCGAAAACTAGCGTCGGCCCGAACAAGCGGAGGTGACTGATCCATGACGGCCCTGGCCACCGAACCCACGCCGGATACGCCGGAAGTGCCGCCACGACCGCCGCACACCGGATGTGTGCTCACGATGGACGCGTCGTACGCGGCGCGGCTCGCCCGGCACGACGCGAGCGAGGACTCCTGGTTCCCGGAGCGCTGGACCCTGGACGGACCCGAGCCGTACGCGGTCCCGCTGCCGGGCAACCAGCCCGAGGAGCCCGGCACCGCCGTGCTGCCCCTGACCGACGGCCGGGTGCTGATCCAGCGCGCCGCGGCGGGACGCCAGATGTTCTCGCTGCTCTACCCGACGGGTCCCGGCACGGGCGAGGTGCCGCTCGGGGCCGTGGAGTGCGAGGAGCTGACCCTGCTGCCGCCCGCGCCCGACGGGCGGTGCGCCTACGGCCTCGCGGTCGGCGAGGAGTCGACCGCGGTCTGGCAGGTGGCGGGCGCCGGAGCCGGCCCCGAGCTGCTCGCCGAGGTGCCGGGGCGCTGCTCGGGCGGGGTCTGGCTGTCCCGCGAGGCGCGGCTGCTCGCGCTCGACCGGGCCCTGCCCGACGCGGACGGCGGCGGCCCGGTGAAGACCGTGGTGGTGGACCTGGACCGGGGCGGCGAGGTCTCCCCGCTTCTGCAGATCGCGGAGGAGAGCGAGGACCGGCTGCTCCTCGCCGACCTCGACAGCGGACTGATCCTGCTCCGCTCGGACGCCCCGACACCGGGTGAACTGCGGCTCGGCTGGGGTGTGTTGGGCAGTACGCTGCCGATCCGCTTCCCGGATTCGCTGCGCCTCGCGGACTGCCAGCTGACGCCGTTCGCCATCCAGCCCGGCCAGTCGCTGATGCCGGAGGGCTGCGCGGTGGCGCTGCGCGTCGAGAGCGCGGAGGGCGGCGCCCCGTGGCTCGGCCTGTGGCGGCCCGCGGAGGGCCGGATGCACCAGGTCGCGGCGCCCGGCGGCTGGCTCTCGGGCAGCGGCTTCTTCTCGCGCGACGGGGTGCTCTCCCTCCCGTACGTCACCGAGGAGACGCCGTGCGGACTGGCGCGGCTCCCGGTGCCCGAACCCGGCCCGGAACAGCGGGAACCAAAGGCGGAATCCGCACCCCCGGAGCCCGCCGCGACACGCCCCGTCCCACTGGCGCAGGCACCCCTCGGCGGCCGTGGGACGGACCGTTAGACTCGCCCGGCTGCAATTGAAGGATCTTGTACGTGTTTACGGGGTGAATGTTCCGATGGCGGAAGGCAACGGCACGGATGTCGAGGTCGACACGGAGGCGGCGCGCCTGGCGCGGGCCGGTTCGGGTCGCCACCGCGGCCAGGTGTCCTCGCCGCCCACTATGGGCGGCGACCAGGAGTCGAGGCCGCGCGGGCGGCATCGTGGAGCGCGCGCGGACGAGGCGTAACGCTCGACACTCGATGTGAGGAAACGTATCTCTGAGGGGCCCGGCGGATGCCGGGCCCCTCAGTGGTGTCCGCGGGCGGTCCTCAGCCGTGCTTGAGACCGAGCACCTCGGCCGCCGCGAACGTCTCGTTCGGGGGCCGGTCCTTGTAGTGCGGGGTGAGCAGTGCGTCGAGTTCTTCGTACGTGAATGCGTCCTTGGCCGTGTCGAACTTGGCCTGCACCCTGGGCCGGTCGACGACGGCGACCATGCCGCCGTGCACCACGAGCAGTTGGCCGTTGACGTTCGCGGCGGCCGGTGCGGCGAGGTAGCCGACGAGCGGGGCGACGTGTTCGGGCGCGAGCGGGTCGAGCCCGTCCTCCGGCTCGGCGAACCCGGCGAAGACGTCCTCCGTCATCCGGGTGCGGGCACGCGGGCAGATGACGTTGGCGGTGACGCCGTACTTGGCGAGGGCGAGCGCCGTGGAGGTGGTGAGTCCTACGATGCCGCCCTTCGCGGCGGCGTAGTTGGGCTGCCCGGCCGAGCCCGCGAGGAAGGCCTCGGACGAGGTGTTGATGATGCGCCCGTACACGGGGCCGCCCGCGGCCTTGGACGCCTCGCGCCAGTGGCGGGCGGCGAAGTGGCTGGTGTTGTAGTGGCCCTTGAGGTGGACGTGGATGACCGAGTCCCACTCCTCCTCGGTCATCGAGAAGATCATGCGGTCGCGCAGGATGCCGGCGTTGTTGACGAGGATGTCGAGGCGGCCGTACGTGTCGATCGCCAACTGGACGAGTTCTTCTGCCTGTTGGTGGTCTGCGACGTCGCCGGTGTGCGCGGTGGCGGTGCCGCCGGCGGCCTCGATCTCCGCGACGACCTGCTCCGCGGGGCCTGTCGTCGCCTCGCCGGAGCCGTCGCGGCCGGGTTGGCCGAAGTCGTTGACGACGACGTTGGCGCCGAGGCGGGCGAGTTCGAGGGCTTCGGCGCGGCCGAGGCCGCGGCCGGCGCCGGTCACGATGGCCGTGCGGCCGTTGAGCGGGGTTGACATGCGGTCGGCTCCCTTGGTTCGTGTGCGCCGCGACGTGAAATGCCCGGCCTACAGCTCGATACAGGTCCGCAGCGCGACGCCCGTCCGCATCTGGTCCAGCGCCTCGTTGATCTCCGCCAGCGGCACCCGGTGCGTGATCAGGGACTCCAGGTCGATGCGGCCCGCACGCCACAGGGCGATGGCGCGCTCGTAGGACTGGAGGACGTCGCCGCCGCCGTACATCGACGGCAGGATCTTCTTCTCGTCGAAGAACAGCTCGAACATGTTGAGCTGGAGGAAGTCGTCCATGGCGCCCGCGCCGACGACGCAGAGCGTGCCGCCGCGCCGCGTCGTCTCGTACGCCGTGCGGGCGGTGGCGGACTTGCCGACGACCTCGAAGACGTAGTCGAAGCCCTCGCCCGCGGTGATGTTCTGCTTGGCGTCGGCGAGTTCGTCCGGGGAGATCGCCTTCGTCGCGCCGAACTTGAGGGCGGACTCGCGCCGCGACTCCACCGGGTCGACGGCGACGATCTCCGCCGCGCCCTTGAGCCGGGCGCCCTGGATCGCGGAGATGCCGACGCCGCCGCAGCCGATGACGGCGACCGACGAACCCGCCGCCACGTCCGCCGTGTTGATCGCGGCGCCGAGCCCGGTGGTGACGCCGCAGCCGATGAGCGCGGCGATGTCGAAGGGCACGTCGTCGGGGATCGGCACGGCGCAGGCCGCGTTGACGACGACCTCCTCGGTGAACGTGCCGGTACCGGCGAAGCCGAAGACGTCGCCGCCGGGGCGCTTGAAGTTGGGGGTGCCCGCGTTCATGAATCCGGCGAGACACAGTTCGGTCTGGCCTCGCTTGCAGGCGGGGCAGACGCCGCAGGCGGGCAGCCAGCACATGAGGACCCGCTGGCCCGGCGTCAGGTTCGTGACGCCGTCGCCGACCTCGACGATCTCGCCCGCGCCCTCATGTCCTGGGATGAAGGGGGCGGGCTGCGGCAGCACCCCGTTCATCGCGGAGACATCGGAGTGGCACAGGCCGGTGGCGCGCAGCCGGACCCGCACTTTGCCCGGGCCGAAGCCGACCGCCTCGACGTCGTCCAGTACCTCGAGTTTGTCCTGGCCTATCTCGTGCAGTACGGCTGCTCGCATGGCGTGCGGCTCCTTCGCGTGGACGTGCGTACGGGTGGAATCAGCTGTGCTCGACGACCGTGTCGGCGAGGACGGGGGCGTCCTCGCGCTCCACCGCCGTGACCGTGACCTGCACCCGGCCCGGCTGCTCCCACATGCGGACGCGCAGCGTCTCGCCGGGGAAGACGATTCCGGCGAAGCGCGTGCTGTAGCGGGTGATGCGGGAAACGTCGCCGCCGAGGGCCGTGTCCGCGACCGCCTTGAGCGTCATCCCGTAGCTGCACAGGCCGTGCAGGATCGGCTTGTCGAAGCCGGCGAGCTTGGCGAACTCCGGGTCGGCGTGCAGCGGGTTCCAGTCGCCGGAGAGCCGGTAGAGGAGGGCCTGGTCCTCGCGGATGGTCCGCTCGACGGTGCGGTCCGGCGCGCGCTCGGGGATCTCCAGGCGCTCGGAGGGGCCGCGCTCGCCGCCGAAGCCGCCCTCTCCCCGTACGAAGATCTGGGAGTCGCTGGTCCACAACGGGCCGTCCGCGTCGGCGACTTCGCTGCGCAGGACGAGCACGGCCGCCTTCGTCTTGTCGTAGACGGCCGCGACCCGCGAGGTGGTCGTGGCCTTCCCCTTGACCGGGATCGGGCGGTGCAGCTCGATGGTCTGGCCGCCGTGCAGCACGTGCGCGAGGTTCACCTCGATGCCGGGCGCGGACAGTCCGCCGACGACGCCCATCCCGGCGCCCGCGACGGTCGCGAAGCTCGGCAGGACGTGCAGCTTCGACTCGAGCGTGTAGCGCAGCTCGTCGGGATCGGTGGCGGGGACGCCCGCGCCGAGGCCCAGGTGGTAGAGCTGGATGTCCTTGTGGTCCCAGGTGATCTCGGCGGACCTGGGCTCTGCGGCTACGGCCTTCGCGGCGTCGATGGGCATAGAGGCAAACGCTCCCTAAGGCTGGTCGAAGACCTCGGTGCGACCGTCCGCACCGTCGGCCGCACCGAGGTCGTCACGGGCCGGGTAGAACCTGTTCCATTTCCCCCGGCGCCCCATGTATAGCCAAGAGCGCATGGCTTGGGAAGGGCCGTGGCACACATTTCTGACGGTACGTCAGACGCGCGGCGTCGAACTGTTCGGTGCGGCGCCGCGGGACGCGGTGCGGCCGCGGCCCGCCCCGGCTCCCGCCCCCGTGCCCGACACTCGCGCCGACCCGGGCGCCGGGTGGCCGGGCTGACCGTAATCTCGGGGTGTGACCGAGATGCCGCAGGACCACCGGCCCACCAAGTGCATTCGCGTGCTCCTCGCGGAGGACCAGGGCATGACGCGCGGCGCGCTCGCGCTGCTGCTCGGGCTCGAACCGGATCTGGAGGTCGTCGCCCAGGTCGGCACCGGTGACGTCATCGTCGACACGGCGCTCGAACGCCGGCCCGACGTGGCACTCCTCGACATCGAGCTGCCGGGCCGCAGCGGGCTCGACGCCGCCGCCGAGCTGCGTGACCAGGTGCCGGACTGCCGTGTGCTGATCCTCACCACGTTCGGCAGGCCCGGTCATCTGCGACGGGCCATGGCGGCGGGCGCCGCCGGGTTCCTCGTCAAGGACGGGCCCGTCGAGGAGCTCGCGGAGGCGATCCGCAAGGTGCTGCGCGGCGAGACGGTCGTCGACCCCGCGCTCGCCGCGGCGGCGCTGCCGGCGGGGCCGAGCCCGCTCACGGCCCGCGAGGCGGACGCGCTGCGGGCGGCGGCGGACGGGGTGGCGGTGGCGGACATCGCCGCGAGCCTGCACCTGTCGGAGTCGACCGTGCGCAACCACTTGTCGTCGGCGATCGGCAAGACGGGGGCGCGCAACCGGGCAGAGGCGCTGGGGGTGGCCGCCGAGAAGGGGTGGCTGTGACGGGGCCGGGCCTCTCCCGCCGCCCTCAGGACACCGGCGCCTCGCTGCGGTCCGGGCGCGGGACGCGGCGCGGGTCGATGAGCGCGAGGGTGACGAGTACGGCGACGACCGAGAGGGCCGCGGACGCGCCCAGCACGGCCCGGACGCCGTCGGTGACGGCCTGACCGCCGTGGCCTCCCTGGCCTCCCTGGCCTCCCTGGCCTCCCTGGAGGGCGAACACCATGCCGAGCGCGGCGGTCCCGACGCCCGCGCCGAGCGAAGCCAGGGTGGAGACGGTCCCGGCGACCATGCCGACCCGTTCGGGTGCCGTGACCCGCACGGCGACGGCCATGACGGGCGCACCGGCGATCCCGCCGCCGGCTCCCCAGGCGAGCAGCGGCACGAGCAGCGCCCACCACGCCGTATCGGGGGTGATCAGCAACGCCAGTGCGGCCAGGCCGACCCCCTTGAGCGCGTAGCCGGAACCGATCACCAGGCCGGGTGCCCAATGGCTGAGCAGCTTGGAGCCGACCATGCCCATGACGAGCTGGGCGACGAAGATCGGGGTCATCAGCAGGCCCGCCCCGGTCGGGCTCAGGCCGAGGCCGTCGGAGAAGTACAGCACCAGGTGGACCGAGCCGCCGATGGTGAGGACCCGGGAGAGGAAGATGGCCAGCATCGCGCCGGAGAACGCGGGCCGGCCGAACATCCGCAGGTCGAGCGTCGGCGCGGGTACGCGGAACTGGACGACCATGAAGGCGGCCAGCGCCGCCGGGGCGATGAGCAGCGCCGTGGTGTCCTGTCCCGACCACGGTGCGCCGTCGGGGCGGAGCATCACGAGGGTCGCCGTGCCGAGCCCGCACATGAGCAGCAGGCTGCCGAGCCAGTCCGTCCGCCCCGCCGGTGACGTCGCGGGGGAGCGCGGCAGTACGCGTACGGCGAGCAGCCAGACCGCCGCCCCGAGCGGCAGGTTGACCGCGAAGACCGCCCGCCAGCCCAGCGAGTCGACGAGCAGCCCGCCGAGCGTCGGCGCGAGGAGGCCGGCCGCGGTCGCGAACGAACCCCAGGCGCCGATGGCGAGGTTGCGCTCCTCGCCGGTGTAGCGGCCGGAGAGCAGCGGAATAGCGTTCACCATGATCACCGCGGCGCCCGCGCCCTGGAGCACGCGGGCGACGTTCAGCCACAGCAGGCTCGGCGCCACGGTCGCGGCGAGCGAGGCCAGGGTGAACACGGCGATCCCGGCCAGGAACAGCGGGCGTCGGCCCCACCGGTCGGAGAGGCTTCCGACGACCTGGGTGAGCGTGCCCATGGCGACCATGTAGGTCACCACCACGGACTCCGCGGAGGCCCCGCCGGCCACGTCCCCGGCGATCAGCGGAAGCCCGACGGCCACGATCGTGAGGTCGACGACGACCAGCCCGGTGGAGGCCATCACGAGGACCAGGACGCCGCTCGGCGGCGGCAGGCGGCGGGACTTCCGAACCGGCATGCGGGATCCGATCTCCTGGTGCGGACGAGCGTGGCGTGGCCAGCCTGAGGTGCGCACCCGTAAAAGTCAACATGTGTGAAGTTCAAGCGGGGGCCGTACGCTGACGCCATGCCCGAGACCTCCCGCCGCCGCCCCGCCACGCGCAAGGGACGCCCGGTCCTCACGCGCGAGATCATCGCCGCCAAGGCCCTGGAGATGGCCGGCGCGCAAGGGTTCCCGTCCATCACGATGCGCGCCCTGGCGGCCGAACTGGGCGTCACCGTGCGGGCGTTGTACAACTACGTGGAGGACCGCCGGGAGGTCGTCGATCTCGTCGTCGACCTCATGCTCGCCTCGTGGACCCCGCCCCCGATGCACCCCGAGACGTGGGAGGCGTCGGTCGCCGACTACGCGGGCTCACTGCGGGAGCTGTACCGCCGGTGGCCCCGTGCGCTGCTCGTCTCCGTCGACGAGGACACGCCCCCGACGTCGGTGCACCCCAACCGGCTGCTCAACCTGGACCGCTTCCTCGCGCTCCTGACGGAGATCGGCCTCGACATCCCGGCGGCGCTCTCGGCCCACCGCCATCTCTCCCTGCTCGTGCTCTCCTTCGCGCTCCTGGTCGACCAGCCCGCCGACGCGGCGGGGGCGGACCGGAGCGCGCTCGTCCCCGACTCCTGGCTGGAGGATCACGCGGATCTCGACATTCCCACCCTGCGCCGGGCCGCCGCGCTGCCCCTGCCCACCGCGGACGAGCAGTTCGAGCGGCTCGTCTCCGCCGTGACCACACACATCCGCGCCGAACTCACGGCCGCCGGAGGGTCACCGCGCCCCTGACGGCTCACTCGCCACCGGGCTCCGGCTTCGCCGCCCGCATGCCCGCCAGCAGCACCGCGGCGGCCACGACCAGGATGCCCGCGCCCGTGGCGAACGCGCCCGCGTAGCCGCGGGTCAGTGCCACCGGGTCCACCGCGCCCGCGGAGCGGCTCGTGGCCACCGTCGAGAGGATCGCGAGGCCGAGCGCGCCGCCGAGCGTGCGGGACGTGTTGACCAGGCCCGACACGAGGCCCGCGTCGCCCGGGGCGGCGCCGGAGGTGGCCAGGGAGGCCAGCGGGGTCATCGCGCAGCCGGCGCCCGCCATCATCACGATGCCGGGCAGCATGATCGTGGTGACGTAGTCGCCGTCCGCGCTCATCGTCGACTGCCACAGGAACCCGGCCGAGGTGATGAGCACGCCGGCCACCGCCACGTTCCGCGCGCCGAACCGCGGCATGAGGCGCGGCGCGAACTTCGAGCCGATGACGACGGCGAGCGAGCTGGGTACGAGGGCGAGTCCCGCCTCGATGGGCGTGTAGCCGAGCACGTTCTGCGCGTACAGCGTCATGAAGAACCACATGGCGAACGAGCCCATGCCGCACACGAACATCGCCGCGTTCGCGACCGCCACCGAGCGCACCTTGAACAGCGACAGCGGCATCAGCGGCAGGCGCGTACGGGCCTCGACGGCCAGGAACGCGGCGATGAGGACCAGCGCGACGCCCAGCGGCACCAGCGTCGCCGCGTCGCCCCACCCCTGCTCCTCCGTCTGCACGATGCCGTACGCGAGGACCGCCGTGCCCGCCGTCACGAGGACCGCGCCCGGCAGGTCGAGGCGGCGCTCGCCGCCCGCGCGGGACTCCCGGATCCAGCGGGCCGCCGCCGCGAGGACGACCGCGCCCAGCGGGACGTTGATGAGCAGCACCCAGCGCCAGTTGAGCCCCTCGGTGAGCACACCGCCGACGAGCCCGCCCGCCGCGCCGCCGCCCGCGCCGACCGCGGTCCACGTGGCGATGGCGCGGGCCCGCGCGGCGCCCTCGGGCACGGCGGAGGTCAGGATCGTCAGGGTGGACGGCGCGAGAACGGCCGCGCCGAGCCCCTGCACGGCCCGCGCCGCGAGCAACTGCCAGCCCTCCTGCGCGAGGCCGCCCGCGAGCGACGCGAGCGTGAACAGGCCGAGCCCGACGAGGAACATCCGCTTGCGCCCGAAGAGGTCACCGGCCCGGCCGCCGAGCAGCATGAAGCCCGCGAACGCGATCGAGTACGCGTTCACCACCCACTGCAACCCGCTCGCGCTGAGCCCGAGATCGGCGCGCATCGACGGCAGCGCCACGTTCACCACGGACACGTCGAGGACGACGAGGAACTGCCCGGCACAGGCCACGGCCACCACCAGCCAGGCGGGCGGAGCGGCACCAGCACGGCCACGGGAACGGGAACGTATCGCGTCGTCGGAGGCCGCTTCGGAGGCGGCGTCGGGGGGAGTCTGGGCCATGCGTGTCATGGTCTCAGTCCCCCGACACCCCGTACATCCGGATTTCGCCGCACCAGAGGTGGGTCGTCCGGCATAGGACCGTGGTCCTAGGGCCTGTCACCCCCGCCGCAGCATCGTCACCACCGCCGCCCCTCCGAGGCCGATGTTGTGGGCGAGGGCGACCCGGGCGTTCGGGACCTGGCGAGGGCCCGATTCGCCCCGCAACTGCCAGGTGAGTTCCGCTGCTTGGGCGATGCCGGTCGCGCCCAGGGGGTGGCCCTTGGAGATGAGGCCGCCGGAGGGGTTCACCACCCACGTGCCGCCGTACGTCGTCGCGCCGGACTCGACGAGCTTGCCGGACTCGCCCTCGGCGCACATGCCGAGCGCCTCGTACGTGAGGAGTTCGTTGACGGAGAAGCAGTCGTGGAGCTCGACGACGTCGACGTCCTCGATGCCGAGGCCGGACGTCTCGTAGACCTGCCGGGCCGCCTCCCGCGACATCGGCTGTCCGACCACGTCGATGCAGGAGCCGGACGCGAAGGACTCCTCCGTGTCCGTCGTCATCGACTGGGCGGCGATCTCGACCGCCTTGTCGCCGAGGCCGCGTTCCTCGACGAAGCGTTCGGAGACGACGACCGCAGCCGCCGCGCCGTCCGAGGTGGGTGAGCACTGGAGCTTGGTGAGCGGCATGTGGATGGTCTTGGCGGCGAGGATCTCCTCGACCGTGTACGCGTCCTGGAACTGGGCGTACGGGTTGTTCACGGAGTGGCGGTGGTTCTTGGCGCCCACGGCCGCGAGCTGCGCCTCGGTCGTGCCGTACTTCTCCATGTGCTCGCGCGCGGCGTCGCCGAAGATCTGGGCGGTGGGCGGGCTCATCTCGAAGCCGTGCCGGGCCGCCATGATCCCGTAGTGCCGGGCCACGGGGGATGTCTTGAAGTCGCCCCCGTCGGCCCCTCCCCCGAGCGCGCCGCGCTGCATCTTCTCGAAGCCGAGCGCGAGCACGCAGTCGCTGATCCCGCCCTCGACGAACTGCCGGGCCATCATCAGCGCGGTCGAGCCGGTCGCGCAGTTGTTGTTGACGTTGTAGACCGGGATGCCGGTCAGTCCCAGTTCGTAGGCGGCGCGTTGGCCCGCCGTCGACGCCTGGAAGCAGTAGCCGACGGGTGCCTGCTGGACGTCCGCGTAGGAGACCCCGGCGTCGGCGAGCGCCGCGCCGCCCGCCTCCTTCACCATGTCCCAGTACTGCCAGTCCCGGGTCTCGGGCTTCTCGAACCTGGTCATGCCGACGCCGACGATGTACGACTTCATGGCTGCGGGCCCTCCTGACGTACTGCCTGAATCGTGGATCTGACGGTTCGTCAGATGGTGGCAGGGTGGGGCCCGCAACGGAAGGGTGCGGAAGGTCTCAGGGGCACAGCAAGCGGTCGATCTCCGCCTCCCCGTAACCGATTTCCGCCAGTACCTCCCGGCTGTGCAGGCCCAGTGTCGGCGGCGCCGAGCGCACCGGCGGGCGGACGCCTCGGAACGTGACGGGGAACGCGACCTGTTCCAGCGGCCCCACCTCCGGGTGGTCGACCTTCTGCACCATGCCGAGGGCCGCCGTCTGCGGGCAGTCGTAGACCTCGTCGAGGGTGCGGATGGGGGTGACGGGTACGCCGAGGGGCTTCAGCAGGTCCACCCAGTGGGCCACCGGTTCGTCGACGAGGACCGCCTCCAGCTTGGCGTTCAGGGCCGCCCGGTGCGTCACCCGGTCCCTGTTCGCCGCGAAGCGCTCGTCGTCCGCCCACTCCGGGTGGCCGAGCGCGGTCACGAGGCGGCGGAACAGCGCGTCGTTGCCGACCGCGATCACGAAGTGCCCGTCGGCGGCCCGGTACGCCTGGTACGGCACGAGGCTCGGGTGCCCCGAACCGAGGCGCCCCGGCCGCTCCCCCGTCGCGAAGTAGCCCGTCGCCCAGTTGATGTGCAGGGCGAGCTGGGACTCGTAGAGGGAGGTCGTGACGTACTGGCCGCGACCCGTGCGCTCGCGCTCGACGAGGGCCGCGTTGACGCCGACCAGGCCGAAGAGGGCAGCGCCGAGGTCGCCCATCGCGTAACCCGCCTTGACCGGCGGCCCGTCCGGCTCCCCCGTGAGGGACATCAGGCCGGCGCTCGCCTGCGCCACCATGTCGTAGCCCGGTTCGTCGCGCAGCGGGCCCGTGTCGCCGAAGGCGGAGATGTGCAGGATGACCAGGCGCGGGTAGCGGGCGCTCAGCTCCTTGTAGTCGAAGAGGCGGGCGAGGGAGGAGCCGGGACGGAAGTTCTCCACCATGACGTCCGCGTCGGCGAGCATCCGGTGCACGGCCTCCTGCCCCGCCTCGGACTTGAGGTCGAGGGCGACGGAGCGCTTGTTGCGGTTGGCCGCCAAGTAGTAGGTGGCGTCGGGGCCGTTGAAGGGCGGGCCCCAGGAGCGGGTGGGGTCGCCGCCCTCGGGGTGCTCGACCTTGATGACGTCGGCGCCGAGGTCGGCGAGGGACATGGTGACGTAGGGGCCCGCGAGGATCTTCGAGAGGTCTACGACCTTCATGCCGGTCAGCGGCGCGTTGTCAGGCACGGTGGGCCTCCTCGGACGAGAGTTCGGCGAGCGGGACCGGGCCGCCGTCGGCGAGCGCGGCGAAGTGGTCGAGGGCGGGGCGCGGAAGCGCGTCCGGGTCGTCGGCGAGCGCCGTGTACGTGCGGGCGACGAGCAGCGCGCGACCGTCACCGCTCGTGCGGGCCTCGTGCTCGGCCTGCTCGTACAGGAGCGTCTCCATGACGGCGCGGGTGAGTTCGCCGGCGTACCGCCCGATGCGCATCTCCTGCTCGTCCTGCGGGAGTTGGAGGATCGCATCACCCTTCTTGCGGAGGAGGTCCCACCTGTCCGCGGTCGCCGGCCGGTCTCCGTACGTGTCGGCGAGGGTGTGGTGGGCGTTCTGGCGGCGCATGCAGCGCAGCACGTCGAGGGCGATGACGTTCGACGAGCCCTCCCAGATGGACCCGAGGTGGGCGTCGCGGACGAGGCGCGGGTTGACCCAGTCCTCGATGTAGCCGTTGCCGCCGCGGATTTCCATGGCCTCGCCGGTGACGGTGCGGGCGCGCTTGCACAGGGTGTGCTTGGCGAGCGGGGTGAGGACGCGGACGAGCGCGCGGGCGGCGGCGTCTCCTTCGTCGGCGGCGGTGAGCCGGGCGGCGGCTTCGAGGACCAGGTGCAGGGCGGCCTCCGTGTCGAGGATCATCGGCAGCAGCGTCGCCCGCATCAGCGGCTGGTCGAAGAGGGGCTTGCCGAAGACGTTCCGTACGCGGGTGTGGTCGACGGACTCGCGGACCGCGCGGCGCATCAGGGCGGTGGCGCGCATGGCGTTGGAGAGACGCGAGACGTTGAGCATCTCGGCCATCTGCCGGAAACCGTTGGCGAGTTGACCGACGGGGGTCGCGTACGCCTCTTCGAGGGTGACCTCGCCGCTCGCGATGGACTTCGATCCCAGCTTGTCCTTGAGGCGGTCGATACGGATGGCGTTGCGCGTGCCGTCGGGGCGCAGGCGCGGCACGAGGAACATGCCGAGCCCTCGGGTGCCTTCGCCCTGGCCGGGGACGCGGGCGAGGGTGAGGATCACATCGGCGGACGGGTTGGAGGCGAACCACTTCTTGCCGGTGAGGGTCCAGTGGTCGTGGTGTTCGGTGGCGACGGTCTCCGTCAGTCCTACGTCCGTTCCCCCCTGCTTCTCCGTCATGAACATCGCGCCGGTGGCCCGGAGTTCGGGGTCGGTGGAGGACAGGGCGGCGATCTCGGCGGCGTACCGCTCGGGGTCGAAGAGGCGCAGGATGCGGGCGGCGGAGTCGGTCATCGACAGCGGGCAGGCCATGCCGAACTCGGACTGTACGTAGAGGTACGACAGGGCGTACTTGACGGTGTGCGGCACCTTGGTCGGCCAGCCGAGGACGCCGGGCCTGTGCGACATCGCGGCGAGGCCGAACCGTTCGTAGGCGATGGCGGCGGCGCGGTCGTGGGCGGGGTGGAAGGCGATCTCGTCGATACGGGTGCCGTCCGGCGCGTACGGGACGAGGTGGGGCGGGTTGGCGTCCGCGAGGGCGGCGTGCCGGTCGAGCTCCCCGGCGGCGAGCTCTCCGAGTTCGACCAGGTGGGGTTCGATCCGGCCGCGGTCCTCGGCGGACAGCACGCGGTCGAGGAGGGGGCGGAGAGCCGGGTCACGGTCGGCGTAGTTCATGGGACGACTCCAGGTGTCAGGTGAAAGTGTTCAAGGCCACGGGGCTCCGCCCCGGCCCCCGCTGCTCAATCGCCGCAGGGGCTCCAATGGCCGACTCTCATCGAGTCCGCCGGCCGGGCATCGAGCCCGACCGGCGCTCAAATCAAGCCCCGCTCTTGGACGAGAGCCCGCGGGGCCCGGGGCGGAGCCCCGATCTTTTGAAGCCCCGCCGGCGCTTGAGGCGCGGGGTCCGGGGCGGAGCCCCGTGGCCTAGGGGCGGCTGGGCGTGCCGGAACCGGTCCGGGCCAAGAGCGGCAGCACCCCCGCCAACGTGATCCCCACGTACGCCATCCCGAGCGCGACGACCGGCCAGATCGAGTCGAACGAGGTCAGCAGATACTGCGAGACGATCGGCGCCGTACCGGCGAACAACGTCGTGCACAGCTGGTACGACAACGACATCCCGGTGTACCGGACCTCGACGGGGAAGACCCGCGCGAGGATCCCGGCGAGCGCCGCGTAGTACATGGCATGCGGAAACGTGGCGAGCCCCATGCCGAGGACGGCGAGCCAGAAGTTGCCCGTGCCGACGAGCACGAACATCACCGGCAGCACCACGAATTCGGGGACCAGCATCCACAACACGGCCTTGCGCACCGGCCACTTGGTCGCGAGCACCGCCCCGAAGGGCTGCACGATCACCTGCACCACGAGGGCGAGCGCGATGACGGTGAGGAACGTCGACCGGTCGAAGTCCAGGTCGGACGTGGCCCACGACAGGGCGAACGTCGTCTTCACGTAGGTGATGGCGACACCTGCGGTCCCCGCGAGCACGCCCAGGAACACCAACAGCGGATAGCGGCTGAGCACGGTCTTGATGGGCAGCTTGACCGGCTTGTTGCGGGCGAGCGCGGCCCGCATCTCCGGCGTCTCGGCGAGCTTCAGCCGGATGAACAGCCCGACCGCGACCAGCACCGCCGAGAACAGGAACGGCACCCGCCACCCCCACGACTCGAAGGCCGCGTCCGGGAGTTGGGCGATACCCAGGAAGGCGAGCGTGGCGAGCAGATTGCCGACCGGCGAGCCCTGTTGGGCGAACGCCCCGTACAGCAGCTTCCGCTTGGGTGGCGCGTACTCGGTGGCGATGAGCACCGCGCCGCCCCATTCGCCGCCCATCGCGACGCCCTGGATCATGCGGAGCAGCACCAGCAGGATCGGGGCGGCGGCGCCGATCCGGTCGTATCCGGGCAGGAGCCCGACGCAGAACGTAGCGCCGCCCATCATGGTGAGCGTGGTGATCAGGGCCTTCTTGCGGCCGTACTTGTCGCCGAAGTGCCCGAAGATCAGGCCGCCGAGGGGGCGGGCGAGGAAGCCGACCCAGAACGTGGCGAACGCGGCGAGCGTGCCGACGGCGGGCGAGGCGTCGGCGAAGAAGATCTTGCCGAGGACCAGCGCGGACGCCGATCCGTAGATGTAGAAGTCGAACCACTCGATGGTGGTGCCGACGAACGCGGTGACTCCGGCGCGGCGGGCGTCCTTGGCGAGTGCGGGGTCCGGGGCGGGTTCGGTGGCGGGCTGCGCGGGGGCGTCTTGCGGCATGCGAGCGTCCTCTCGGTGCGGCGGGTCCCGCCCGTGGCGCGGACACCGCGGCCCGTGCACGCTCCGTCGCGAGACGCGGATCACTCTGCCCCCACGCATTAGGCGCTGTCCAAGACCAATTCCGGGTCCGATTGAGCTGTGATCGAGGACAATCAGCTGCGGGAGTTCGGGGCCTCCGGGGCGTCGTCCGGCGTCGGCAGCACGTCCCGCGCCACCCGCAGCACCGCCTGGAGCGCCGCCGACGGGTTGCCGCTGCGCCAGCCGAGCGCGATCGGCAGGACCGGCACCTCGTCCCCGGCCAGCGGCCGGAACACGACGTGCTCCAGGTGGATGTTGCGCGCCGACTCGACGACGACCGCGACGCCGACGCCCGCGCCGACGAGCGCCAGCATGTTGTACGAGTCCGGGGCCTCCTGCGCGATCCGGGGCGCGAACCCGGCGTCGTGGCACGCCTGCACCATGGCGTCCCGCACCGCCGACTCGCGGGAGAGCGGGAAGGTGACGATGGGTTCGTCGGCGAGCGCACGCACGGGGACCTCGGCATGGTCCGCTAGCGGGTGGCTGTCGGGCAGGGCGAGGACGAGGCGCTCCATGCGGACGACGCGGGCGGTGATGCCGCGCCGTACAGGCAGCGCCACGAACCCGAGGTCGAGCGTGCCGTCGGTGACCCGGCGCAGCGCCTCGCCGCTGTAGGTCTGCCCCTCCAACACCAGCTCGATCCCCGGCAGTTGGGACGTCACGGCCCGGGTGAGCAGCGGCAGCGCCGCATAGCTGCTGGCCCCGGCGAACCCGACGGACACCCGCCCCACCTCCCCCAGATGCGCGGCCCGCACCGTCCTGCGCACGGACGACGCGTCCGCGAGCAGCTTCCTGGCCGGCTCCACGAGCGCCTGCCCGGCGGAGGTGAGGCGGACGGTGCGGGTGGTCCGGTCGAAGAGCTTCACGCCCAGATCGCGTTCGAGCAGCTTGATCTGCTGGCTGAGCGGCGACTGGGCGATATGCAGCCGCTCGGCAGCCCGCCCAAAGTGCAGCTCCTCTGCGACGGCCACGAACCCGGTGAGGTGTTTCAGTTCCACGGACCCATTCAAGCCCCTGCGGCGATTGAGCAGCGAGGTGCAGGGGCAGAGCCCCTGCCGGTTCCGCTAATCCCTCGGCAGACCCAGGATCCTCTCGGCCACCACGTTGAGCTGCACCTGCGTCGTCCCCCCGGCAATCGTCAGACACCGCGACAACAGGAACCCGTGCAGCGCCCGCTCCCCCGCCCCTTCGCGGAGCGCCCCCGCCGGGCCGAGGAGTTCGAGGGCCAGTTCCGCGACCTTCTGCTGGTGCGGCGTCTGCACCAGTTTCCGCACGGAGGCGCCCGCCCCCGGCTCCACGCCCTCGACCTGCTGCATGGTCGTACGGAGTCCGATGCATCCCAGCGCGTGCGCCTCCGCCGCGAGCGCGCCGATCCTCGCCCGGTACGCCCCGTCCAGGTCACCGGCCCGCGCGAGCAGTGCCTCGAGGCCGGTGTCGAAGGTCAACTGGTCGGCCATGTGGACGCGTTCGTTGCCGAGGGTGTGGCGGGCGACCCGCCAGCCGTCGTCGACCTCGCCGACGACCGCGTCGGCGGGCAGCACCACGTCGTCGAAGTAGACCTCGTTGAAGAGGGAGTCGCCGGTGATCTCGCGCAGCGGCCGGATGTCGATGCCGTCGGTGGTCTTCATGTCGAGGACGAAGTACGTGAGGCCCTTGTGCTTGGGCGCGTCCGGGTTGGTGCGGGCGAGCAGGATGCCGTGGTCGGCCCATTGCGCGGCGCTCGTCCACACCTTCTGCCCGTTGATCCGCCACCGCCCGTCGGGCAGCCGCTCCGCTTTCGTGCGGAGCGAGGCGAGGTCGGAGCCTGCGCCCGGTTCCGAGAAGAGCTGGCACCACAGCGTCTCGCCGCGCAGGGTCGCCGGGAGGTACCGGTCGCGCTGCTCCTGGGTGCCGTACGAGATGAGGGAGGGGACGACCCATGTGGCGATGCCGAGGTCGCTCAGCTTCACCCCGGCCTCCTTCAACTCCTGCTGTACCGCGAGCTGTTGGACCGGGCCCGCACCGAGGCCGTACGGGGCCGGGAGGTGCGGTGCCGCGTACCCGGTCGGCGCGAGAACCTTCCTCGCGGCCTTCGGGTCGAGGCCCCGCGCACCCTCGATGACCGCCCGGGCCGCCTCCCGGTAGCCGTCCGCCTCCGCGGGCAGCGCGAACCGCAGCTCGCGGCGCACGCCGGACTCGGCGAGCCGCACGGCGCGCAGCCGGTGCGTGTCGCCCGCGCCGAGCAGCTGGCGGGCGACGACGGCGCGGCGCAGATAGAGGTGGGCGTCGTGCTCCCAGGTGAAGCCGATCCCGCCGAGGATCTGGATGCAGTCCTTGGCGCAGGAGTACGCGGCGTCGAGCGCGGCCCCCGCCGCGAGCGCGGCGACGAGCCCGCGCACGTCCTCGCCCCCCTCGCCCTCCTCCAGGGCTCGTGCCGCGTCCCAGACCAGCGCCGCCGCCTGCTCGACCCGTACCAGCATGTCCGCGCACAGGTGCTTGACGCCCTGGAACCGGCCGATGGGCCGCCCGAACTGCTCGCGCACCTTGGCGTGTTCGGCCGCGGCGTGCAGCGCCCAGGCGGCGGTGCCGCAGGCGTCGGCGGCCAGCAGTACGCCCGCGAGGTCGCGCACGAGGGTGCCGTCGACGTCGAGGATCCGGTCGGCGGGCACGACGGCCCCGGTCGCCGTGACCTCGGCGGTGGGCCGGGTCGGGTCACCGCTCTCGTGCACCCGCACGGTGAGACCGGGACCCTCCGCGTCGACGGCGCACCACACCACGCCGTCCGCGCTCTCCGCCGCGAGTACGAGGAGGTCGGCGTCGGCGCCGGTGAGGACGGGCGGCGCGACCCCGTCGAGCACCAGCCCGTCGGGGCCCGCGACGGCGCTGAGCCCGCCGGGCCCGAACGCGACGGCGCCGATCCGCTCCCCTTCGGCGAGGGAACGGGCCAGGTCCCGCTGCCCGGCCCTGCGCAGCACCTCCGCCGCGAGCACGCCGCCGACGAAGGGCCCGGGCAGCGCCGCGCGGCCCGCCTCCTCCACGACCACCGCGAGATCGAGCAGGGTGCCGCCCCCGCCGCCGTACGGCTCGGGGAGGTGCACCCCGAGCAGGCCCTGGCCCGCGACGCCGTCCCAGTAGGAGGGGCGGCGGCCCGGCGCGGCCGGGGCGTCGAGCAGCTTGCGCACCTCGTCGGGCGGTACGGCGCGCGCGATCCAACCGCGCACGGCGTCCGCGAGTTCCCGCTGTTCCTGCGTGATGGCGATGCCCATGCGGCGCACGGTAGAACACGTTCCAGTAGACCGGAAGACAAAATCTGACACTGGGTCAGAAACATCGGAAACAAGCGTTCACCGACCGGCGACGTAATGAAGAGGTAAAGGATTCCGCTCGTACGACGACCGTCGGAATAGTCGCCCCAGCGAACCGGTTCGACATACACACAACCCGTCCGCAGACTGTCCGCGCACCGACCGCGGACGGCCCGCACACCGACCGCACAACGCGCGCCCCGAACCCGGCGGCGCGCGTTCGCCGTCCCAAGCGTCACGTCTCAGTACGTGGACCGAGACCGCCTTCCGGAGGCCTTTCTTCATGTCCCAGCCGACGACTCAAGCCCGCCCTTCAGGCGGCGTCGTCCCCGTCCTCGCCTTCGCCGGCATCACCGTGGCGGTCATGCAGACGCTGCTCGTGCCGGTGATCAAGGACCTGCCCGAGCTGCTGAACACCGCCCCCTCCAACGCCACCTGGGTCATGACGTCGACGCTCCTCGCGGGCGCCGTCTCCACCCCGATCATGGGCCGCCTCGGTGACCTGGCCGGCAAGCGCCGGATGCTGCTCACCAGCCTCGCCATCATGGTGTTCGGCTCCCTGGTCTGCGGCTTCACGGACAACCTGATCGTCATGATCGTGGGCCGCGCGCTCCAGGGCTTCGCCATGGGCGCCATCCCGCTCGGCATCGGCCTGATGCGGGACATGCTGCCGCGGGAGAAGCTCGGCTCGGCGATGGCCCTGATGTCCTCCTCCATCGGCGTCGGCGGCGGCCTCGCCCTCCCGGCGGCCGCGCTCGTCGCCCAGCACGCCGACTGGCACGCGTTGTTCTTCGGCGCCGCGGGCCTCGGCGTCGTCGGAATCGTCCTCACGCTCGTCTTCGTCCCGGAGAGCCCGCTGCGCGCCCAGGGCACCTTCGACATCGCGGGCGCCCTCGGCCTCACCCTCGGCCTCATCCTCTTCCTGCTGCCCATCACCAAGGGCAGCGACTGGGGCTGGAGTTCGGGCACGACGCTCGGCCTGTTCGCCGCGGCGCTCGTCGTCCTCGTCGCGTGGGGCTTCATGGAGCTGCGCCTCAAGGCCCCGCTGGTGGACCTGCGCACGACGGTCCGCCGCACGGTCCTGCTCACCAACCTGGCCTCGATCATGGTCGGGGTCGCGTTCTACGCGATCTCCCTGGTCCTCCCGCAGCTCCTCCAGCTGCCGTCGGCCACCGGCTACGGCCTCGGCCAGTCCATGGTCGTCGCCGGCCTGTGCGTGGCGCCGCTCGGCCTGACGATGATGCTGACGGCGCCGGTCTACGCCCGGCTCTCCGCCAAGTTCGGCGCGAAGGTCACCCTGATCCTCGGCATGCTGATCATCGCGATCGGCTACGGCGCGGGCCTCGGTCTGATGAGCGCCGCCTGGCAGACCATCATCATCTCGGTCCTGATCGGCGCGGGCATCGGCCTCGCCTACTCCTCCCTGCCGGCCCTGATCATCGGCGCGGTGGACCCGTCCGAGACGGGTGCGGCCACCGGCCTCAACACCCTGATGCGCTCCATCGGTACGTCGGTGTCCTCGGCCGTCATCGGCATGGTCCTGGCCAACACGGCGAACAACGTGGGCGGCGTCGCCGTCCCGACGATGCACGGCTTCCGGGTCTCCTTCCTCATCGCCACGGCCGCCGTCGCGGTGGGCCTCCTGCTCGCGATCGGCCTGCCGAGCCGCCTCAAGCCGACGGTTCAGCTCCGCGCCAGCAGCGAGGAGGACGCCGCCCTGGAGCGCGCCGAGGAGGCCCTCGCCGCGCAGTTCCACGGCCGCGTCCTCGACCCGGCCGGCCTGCCGGTCCACCGCGCCAAGGTCACCCTCATCGACCGCCGCGGCCGCCAGGCGGGCGCCGCCCTCACGGACCCGGACGGCGCGTACGCCCTCGACGTCCCGGCGGGCGGCTCCTACGTCCTCGCGACCACCGCCTCCGGCCACGCCCCGCGCGCCTCGGCCGCCACGCACCACGGCGAGAACCGTCCGGTGCGAGTGGACCTGGCACTTGAGACGCTCGCCGAGACGGTTCGATAGGCGCGGGCTACTCGCCGACGGCGCACTCGAACCAGACGGTCTTCCCGGTGCGGGGCGCGTCGTGCACCACGACGCCCCACCGGGTGACCAGCGCCGCCACCATGGCAAGACCACGTCCGGACTCGGCGAGTTCACCACGGGTGAGGTCCTGCGGCACGGGCACCCCGGGGTGCGCGTCAGCGACTTCGACACGCACCCCGTCGCCGTCCGTCCGCATCATTCGCACCGTGCAGCGCCGCTCCGGCACATGGCGGACGACGTTGGCGACCAGTTCCGTCAGCGCGAGCCCGGCATCGTCGGCGAGCCCCGGCAATCCCCACTCCCCGAGGTGGATCCGCAGGATGCGGCGCAGGTGCCGGGCGCTGTGCTCACCCACGGTGAGGCCGAAACCGTAGGACTCGGCAAGTCCCGGCTCCGGGGCGTCAGTTACGTGATTCATGTCACCAGCGTGGAGCGGTTCGATTACTCTCGGCTACGTCGTGATCGAAACGCCGCGAGGCGTTGCACGTCTGGGGTGACCGCCCGTGCCGAACATCCGCCGCGATCTTGACCCGGGCGCTTCGCCGCTCGACTACTACGGGTTCGAGCTGCGTCGCCGCCGCGAGGAGGCGGGCCTGAAGCTGGGCCAGTTGGGCGACTGCGTCTTCTGCACGGGTTCGCTGATCGGCCAGATCGAGTGCGCCAAGAAGGTGCCGACGCGCGACTTCAGCGAGCGGGTGGACGCGGCGCTGGGCACGGACGGCTTCTTCTCGGGGCTGGTGGGCCTGGTCCTGCGAAGCCAACTTCCGACCTGGTTTCAGGCCTTCGCGGAGTTGGAGGCGCGGGCCACGTACATCTCCACGTTCCAGTGCCAGCTGGTGTACGGGCTGTTGCAGACGGAGGAGTACGCGCGAGCCGTCTTGGCCACGGGTCGGCCCGCCAAGCTGGACGAGTTGCTCGCGGCGCGGATGGAGCGCCAGCGCATCTTGCGGCGCGAGCAGCCTCCGCTGGGCCTGGTGATCCTCGACGAGGCGGTGCTGCACCGCCCGGTGGGCGGCAGGGCGGCGATGCGAAAGCAACTGCACCATCTGTTGGACGTCCAGCGTGAACGGTTGATGCAGCTCCAGGTGTTGCCGTTTCGGGTTGGCGAACACGCAAGCCTGGCGGGGTCGTTCACGTTGCTCCGATTCGACGAGGACCCCGACCTCGTCTACACCGAGGATTTCGTGCAGGGGCACATGACCGCCAACCCGGAAACCATTCGGGAAGCGACCCTTCGTTACGCTAGCTTGCAGGCCACCGCCCTCTCCGTGGAGGAATCGGCCGCACTGATCAAGCGCGTACTGGAGGACCGATATGGGCAGCACCCAGAACCTGGCCAACGCCCCGTGGCGTAAGTCCAGTTACAGCGGCAACACGGGGGGCGAGTGCCTCGAAGTCGCCACCCCCACCGGAACCGTCGCCATCCGCGACTCCAAGGACCCGGACCTCGGCCACCTCCGGATCACGCCAAACGCATTCCGCGCCTTCGTGGCGGGCGTCGTCGGCGGGCAGGTCTAGCGGAAACTCGGGGGACACGCCGGAGGCACCCCGCTAATGTCACCGCTCATGAGCTGGCTGCCGCACGACTTCGTCCACCCGACCCACGTACCCGTCCCCGGAACCGCCCTCCACCTGAGGCCGATCCGCGAGGCGGACACCGCGATCGACTACCCCGCCGTGATGGGCTCCCGCGAGCGCCTGTGGGAGATCTTCGGCCCGGCCTGGGGCTGGCCCGCCGAGACCATGACGTACGAGGCGGACCGCGTCGACCTGCTGCGGCACGAGAAGGAGATCGCGGCCCACCAGTCGTTCAACTACGCCCTGCTGAACGCGGAGGAGACCGCGCTCCTCGGCTGCGTCTACATCGACCCGCCGGAGCGCACCGGCGCGGACGCCGAGATCTCCTGGTGGGTGGTCGACGACCTCGCCGGCGGGGTCGAGGAGCAGACGCTCGACGCACTCGTCCCCGAGTGGATCGCCACCGCCTGGCCGTTCCAGCGGCCCCGGTACCTGGGCCGCGACATCAGCTGGCAGGACTGGCTGAAGCTGCCGGAGATCCCGTAGGGAAGTCAGCGCCCCGCGTCGAACTTCGCCTCCACGACCAGAAGTTCGGACACGTCAGAGCCCGCCGCCAGCTCCCGCGGCTCCGCACCCCGCCGGAACAGCCGCGCGGGGTGCGCGCCCTCGACCGACGCCCGGTCCCCGGAAACCCGCAGCCACGACCCCTCCCGCAGGCCGAGGACCGGCACGTCGTTCTCCTCCAGGAACTCCGTGAGGCGCTGCTCGCGGGTCTCGCCCTTGTGGGTGGAGGACGGGTCCGGGTCCAGGTAGTGCGGGTTGATCTGGAACGGGACGAGGCCGAGCGTCTCGAAGGACGGCGGCTGCACGATCGGCATGTCGTTGGTCGTACGGAGGGTGGGCGCGGCCATGTTCGTACCCGCGCTCGCACCCATGTACGGAAGACCACCCCGAACCGCCTTCGTCACCGCGTCCCGCAGCCCGGTGCGGTAGAGCGCGCTCAGCAGCCGGAACGAGTTGCCGCCGCCGATGAACACCGCGTCTGCCGACGCCAGTTGGGCCAGCGGGTCGCCGCCCTCGTGGACGCCGTGGACCTCGATGCCCGCGCCCTCCAGCGCGCCGCGTACCCGCGCCGTGTATGCGTCGTGGTCGGCCAGCGCGTACGGGACGAACGCGAGGCGGGCGTTCGGCGGCAGGAACCCGGTGACCGTGTCGAGCGCGTGCTCCAGGTAACCCTGGCCGTGCTGGGTGGAGTTGGAGAGCAGCAGAAGGTTCACGACGGGGTCGCTCCGATCAACGTAATCAACAGGCTGTGCACAAAGGTCAGTTGGTGGTGCCGCGTGTGCGGCGCGCGGGCTGCGGCGGGTGCGTCAGGCGCTGCTCCAGGAGGCGGGCGGCCTTGCGCAGGACGTCGAGGCGGTCGCCGGGCCCGTCGGGGAAGCGCTCCTTCGCCGCTCCGAGGCTGAGGCTCCCGTAGGGCTCGCGGCCGAGGAAGACGGGGACGGCGACGGTGCCGATCCCGGCGTCGTACTCTCCGACCGTCCACGCGTACCCCTGGGCGCGGACGGCGAGGAACTCCCGCTCCAGCTCGTCCGCGTCGGTCACCGTGCGCTCGGTGAAGCGGGCCATGGGGCGGCCGCGGAACAGCCGGTGGCGCTGCTCGTCGGGGAGGAACGCGTAGTACGACTTGCTGGTGGCGCCCGCGTGCGCCGGATACAGCTCGCCGACCAGCGGGTAGTAGCGCAGCGGCCCCTCCTCGCCCTCGACGGCCGCGACGCAGCGCATGTGGAAGCTGTCGGGCAGACAGAACAGGACCGTGTCACCGGTCGCCGCCCGAAGTTCCTCAAGGACTGGTCCCGCGAGGAGTTCGAGGGAGCCCGAGCGCTCCCAGAGCCTGCCGAGGCGGAGCACCGCGGGCCCGATCCGGTAGCGGCGCGTCACCGGGTCCGAGACCAGGAAGCCGCGCCCCGCCAGCGTCGAGAGCAGCCGCTGCGCGACCGAGGTGTCCCAGCCGAACTCGGCGGCGACCTCCGTCACACCCCAGTCCGGCCGCGTCCGCTCGAACGCGAGCAGCACGAGCAGGGCCCGGTCGACGGTCTGAAGCGCGCCGGCCGGGGTCTTCCGGTCGAGCGGGATCTCCGGCACGCCATCTCACCATCCAGACCTGTATTGCAAATAACGGGAAATGCTTGCCGACAACGCTATCCGATCCCGAATCTGCTGTCAGTACCGGTGCAGTCCGCGACCGGGCGCGGCGCGGTGAGCGCGGCGCGGTGAGCAGTGAGAGGGACCCCGCATGTTGAAGTACGTCCTCGATGTCGTCGATCTGCTGGACGACCCCGACGCCGACGGCAAGCGCGCCGTCGCGTATCTCGACTCGGTCGCGGGCCCGGAGGGCTCCGGCGCCGAGGTGACCACCGTGGACGGCGAGCGCGGCTCGACCGACTTCGTGC
Organism: Streptomyces sp. NPDC059897; assembly: GCF_042730865.1. Taxonomy (NCBI): domain Bacteria; kingdom Bacillati; phylum Actinomycetota; class Actinomycetes; order Kitasatosporales; family Streptomycetaceae; genus Streptomyces; species Streptomyces sp. NPDC059897. Next base: position 51,435 of record NZ_JBHWKQ010000005.1, read on the forward strand.
TCGTCCGCGTCCCCGGCGCCAAGGGCCGCGCCCGGGGCGGCAGCGCCCGCACGCTCGGCGTCGTGGGCCGCCTCGGCGGGGTCGGCGCCCGGCCGGAGATGACCGGCCTGGTCTCCGACGCGGACGGCGCCGCCGCCGCGCTCGCCACCGCCGCGAAGCTCCTCGACATGCGCCGCCGCGGCGACGTGCTCGACGGCGACGTGGTGATCGCCACGCACATCTGCCCGGACGCGCCGACCGCCCCGCACGACCCGGTGCCGTTCATGGACTCGCCGGTCGACATCGCCACGATGAACCGCCACGAGGTGACCGACGACATGGAGGCCGTGCTCTCCATCGACACCACCAAGGGCAACCGCATCATCAACCACAAGGGCCTCGCCCTGTCCCCCACCGTCAAGGAGGGCTGGGTGCTGCGGGTCAGCGAGGAGCTCGGCGAACTCCTCGCCGTCGTCACCGGTGAGCCGTTGGTCACGTATCCCGTGACAACCCAGGACATAACGCCTTACGGTAACGGCGCCCACCACATCAACTCGATCCTCCAGCCGGCCACCGCGACCGCCGCCCCGGTCGTCGGCCTCGCCGTCACCTCCGCCTCGGCGGTCCCCGGCTGCCAGACCGGCGCCAGCCACGAGACCGACATCGCGGCCGCGGCCCGGTTCGCCGTCGAGACCGCCAAGGCGTACGGCGGCGGCCGTCTCGACTTCCACGACGCCGACGAGTTCGACGCCCTCGTGAGCCGCTACGGCTCGCTCGCCCACCTGCAGACCCTCGGCAACGCACCCACGGAGTCGTAAGCCATGGCCACCACCAAGAAGAGCGTGGGCAGCGACGACTACGCGCTGTCCAGAGTCCCTAAGGACAAGCGGCTCGGCTTCTGGACGATGCTGCTCCAGTGGCTCGCCCAGTCCGGCTCCATCTCGCAGTTCACCCTGGGCGCCACCATCGGCGTCGGCATGACCTTCGGCGACGCGTTCCTCGCGTTCACGCTGGGCGCGGTCATCCTCGAAGTCGTCATCTTCCTCATCGGCATGGCGGGCATGCGCGAGGGCCTCGCGACCCCGCTCCTGACCCGCTGGGTCGGCTTCGGCCGCAACGGCTCCGCCCTCGTGAGCTTCATCATCGCCGTCAGCCTCGTCGGCTGGTTCGGCGTCCAGAACACGATCTTCGGCGACAGCGTCTCTTCGCTGGTCGGCGGCCCGTCGTGGCTGTGGTGCATCGCCGCGGGCCTGGCCATCACGGTCCTGGTGATCTTCGGCTTCCGCTACATGGCGATCTTCGCGAAGATCGTGACGCCGCTCTTCTTCGCGATGGTCGCCTGGTCCGTCATCGACGCCCTCAGCGACCACTCCATCGGCGACCTCATCAGCTCGCCGCCGCCCGGCCAGGCCATCCCGCTCTCGGTCGCCGCGACGGCCATCGCGGGCGGCTACATGACCGGCGCGATCGTCGCGCCCGAGATGACCCGCTACAACAAGAAGGGCTCGCACGTCTTCCTTCAGACGGCGTCCTCGATGATCCTCTCCGAGTACATCGTGGGCCTGACGGGCGTGCTCCTCGGCCACATGGTCAAGAGCGACCAGGTCTCGCAGATCGTGCTCTCCACGTCCGGCGTCTTCGGCGTCCTCGTCGTCCTGATGTCGACCGCGAAGATCAACGACTGGAACCTGTACGGCTCCTCGCTCGGCGTCGTCAACTTCTTCCAGGTCGTCTTCAAGAAGCGCCTGCACCGCGGCGCGGTCACGATCGCCCTCGGCGTCGCCGGCACCGCTCTCTCGGCGGTCGGCATCATGACCCACTTCACCGAGTTCCTCTCGGTGCTCGGCGTGGCCATCCCGCCCATCGGCGGCATCGTCGTCGCCGAGTACTGGGTGGTCCGCAAGATGCGCAAGCCGCTCGACGAGACGCGAGAAGCGGGCACGCTGCCCTCGACCTCGCCGACCTGGGTCCCGATGTCCCTCGTCATCTGGGCCGTCGCCTTCTGCGTCGGCAAGTTCTACGACGGCGGCATCCCGGCCCTGAACTCCCTGGCCACCGCGTTCGTCCTCTACGCCGTGCTCGGACTGCTCGGCTGGATCCGGACGTACGGCACCACCACCCTGGCCGACGACGAGGACGAGCGCCCCGCCGCCGCCGAGCACACCCCCGTAGGAGCGGCATGACCACCCTGGCCACGGAAGAAGCACAGCGCGAGGTCGTCGAGCTCTGCGCCGAGCTGATCCGCTTCGACACCTCCAACCCGACCAGCGACGAGCGGGCCTGCGCGGACTGGGTCGTGTCCCGCCTCGCCGAGGCCGGCATCGCCTCCGAACTCGTCGAGAGCGCACCGGGCCGGGCCAGCGTCATCGCCCGCATCGAGGGCGCGGACCGCTCGCGCGGCGCCCTCCTCGTCCACGGCCACCTCGACGTCGTCCCGGCGGACGCGGCCGAGTGGCAGGTCCCGCCGTTCTCCGGCGAGATCCGCGACGGCTACCTGTGGGGCCGCGGCGCCATCGACATGAAGGACACGGTGGCCGTCATGCTGGCCACCGCCCGCCACTTCGCACGTACGGGCACGAAGCCGTCGCGCGACCTGGTCCTCGCGTTCCTCGCGGACGAGGAGGCGGGCGGCAAGTTCGGCGCGCACTGGCTGGTCGAGCACCGCCCCGACCTGTTCGAGGGCGTGACGGAGGCGATCGGCGAGGGCGGCGGATTCTCGTACGCACTGGACGACACCCGGCGCCTCTACCCCATCGAGAACGCCCAGCGCGGCATGGCCTGGATGGAACTGACGGCGAACGGGCGGGCGGGCCACGGCTCCTCCCCCAACGACGAGAACGCGGTGACGGACCTCGCCGAGTCCCTGACCCGCATCGGCCGCCACACGTTCCCCGTCCGTCTCATCGAGCCCGTACGGGCCCTGCTCCAGCAGGCCGCCGACCTCCAGGGCGTCGACATCGACTTCGACGCCGAGGACCTGGACGCCGAGCTGGCCAAGCTCGGTCACATCGCGGACTTCATGCAGGTGGTGCTCCGCAACTCCGCGAACCCCACCATGTTCACGGCCGGCTACCAGACCAACGTCATCCCCGGAAAGGCGACCGCCCGCGTCGACGGCCGCTTCCTGCCCGGCCACGAGCAGGAGCTGATCGACGCCATCGACGCACTGCTCCTGCCGTCGGTCTCCCGCGAGTGGGTCAACCACGACATCGCGATGGAGACGACGTTCGACGGACCGCTCGTCGACGCGATGTGCGAGGCGGTGCGCGCCGAGGACCCGGACGGCCACCCCGTCCCGTACTGCAACCCGGGCGGCACCGACGCCAAGGCGTTCACCAAGCTCGGGGTGCGCTGCTTCGGCTTCAAGGGCCTGAAGCTACCCGCCGACCTGGACTACGGCCGCCTCTTCCACGGCGTGGACGAGCGGGTGCCGCTGGAGGGGCTGCGGTTCGGGGTGCGGGTGATGACCCGGCTCTGGCAGGGCTGCTGAGCGGCTCCGCCGGGGGACTGTGACGTGTGATGACGGCCAGACCGTCATCACACGTCACAGTCCGCCCCACCCCCGGGGCGGGCCGCCGTCCGCGTAGGGCAGAGTGAGCGGCATGAGCATCACAAGCCGCAGCCACACCCCCGCCCCGGACGTCCTCGCCGCCTTCGAAGGGGCCAAGGGATTCATGCCGCGCGGTGAGGGGCTCGCGCTGTACGGCGCCGCCGTCGAGGCGGGGGCGCTCGGGCTGCCGCTCCTGGAGGTCGGCACGTACTGCGGGCGCTCCACCATTCTGCTCGCCGACGCCGCGCGCGCCGCCGGGGTCACGGCGCTCACCGTCGACCACCACCGCGGCAGCGAGGAGCAGCAGCCGGGCTGGGACTTCCACGACCCCGAGACGGTCGACCCCGTGGTGGGGCTCATGGACACCCTCCCCACCTTCCGGCGCACGCTGCACGCGGCGGGCCTGGAGGACCACGTGGTCGCGCTCGTCGGGAAGTCGCCGCTGGCCGCGAAGGCGTGGGGCGGCAAGCTCGGGCTCGTCTTCATCGACGGCGGGCACACCGACGAGCACGCCACCGCCGACTACGAGGGCTGGGCCCCGCACGTCGCCGAGGGCGGCCTCCTCGTCATCCACGACGTCTTCCCGGTGAAGCACGACGAGTGGACGGGGCAGGCGCCGTACCGCGTGTACCAGCGGGCACTCGCGTCCGGCGCGTTCACCGAGGTCTCCGAGTGCGACTCGCTGCGCGTCCTGCGTCGAAGTGGCGCCGGGATCTGAGCGCGCGGTTAAGGTCGGAAACGTGTCGTATGTAGGTCCGGAACCCGATGGCTTCGATCCCGATGGGTGGGACGGCCGGGGCGGGGCGCCAAGCCGCCGCTTCGGCGGGCGTCCCATCCTCGTCACCTTCGCCGCGCTGGTGCCCACGGCGCTCGCGGCGTGGCTGGTGTGGCAGGTCGTGAGCGGTCCGGGTGACAGCGAACCGCCGAAGGTGCTGCCCGCGCCCGGCCAGTCCTCGACCGGCTCGCCGTCGCAGGACGGCTCACAGGACGGCTCACAGGACGCGAAGGCGTCGGGCGCGGCCCCGTCGAAGTCCGAGGGGTCGAAGTCCCCGGAGCGGTCCGCCTCCCCGTCGAAGTCGAAGGCGGAGAAGGCCTCCCCGAAGCCCGCCGGCGGCTCGGGCCCCCTCAAGGGCAAGGTCGTCGTCATCGACCCCGGCCACAACCCGGGCAACTTCAAGCACACCACCGAGATCAACCGTTCCGTGAACGTGGGCAACGGCTCCAAGGAGTGCGACACCACGGGTACGTCGACGAACGCCGGCTACACCGAGGCCCGGTTCACGCTGGACGTCGCGAAGCGCATGCGGACGGTCCTCGAACGCCAGGGCGCGACCGTGCAATTGACCCAGAGCGGCGACCGCGCCTGGGGCCCCTGCGTCGACGAGCGCGCGGAGATCGGCAACACCGCGAAGGCCGACGCCGTCGTCTCCGTGCACGCGGACGGCTCGGGCGAGGGCAACCGCGGCTTCCATGTGATCCTTCCCGCATCCGTGCGCGCCGGAGCCGCCGACACCACCCCGATCGTGAAGCCCTCGCGGGACCTCGGTGAGCGGATCGCGGGCAACTACCTGAAGGCCACGGGCCAGGCCCCGTCGAACTACGTCGGCGGCGGCACGGGCCTCGACACCCGCAGTGACCTGGGCGGACTCAACCTTTCCAAGGTTCCGAAGGTCTTCGTCGAGTGTGGCAACATGCGGGACTCGCAGGACGTCGAGCGACTGACCTCGGACGCCTGGCGACAGAAGGCGGCGCAGGGCATCTCCGAGGGAATCGTGAGTTTCCTCGACGGGTAAATGTCACCCTGTGGATCTCGGCAGACACTCCCCGGACCCGGGCGATAGTGTCCTCCGTAGGATGTGGGGCCACCCCTGCGCATTGCGCCGCCTCCACCGATGACCTGACGACTGACGAAGGACTTGAAGTGAATATCCGCTCCCTCACTCGAGGCGACGGCGTGGTGATCGGAGCAGCGGTATTGCTGTTGATCGCCTCGTTCCTCGACATCTACTCCGTCGACGGGGCGCCCGACAGCGTCGAGTTCCCGAACTCCTGGGAGAGCGGCCCGGTTCTCATGAGCGTGGTGCTCGCGGGCATCATCGGCGCCGCGCTCATCGTGGTCGGCCGTGGTACGCCACAGCCCCGCAAGGTCGCGGGCATCGACCTCGGCCAGTTCGGCATCGCGGCCACGGTGCTGGCGGCGTGGGCGGCGCTCGGCAACATCTTCGACCCGGCCGGCGGCATCGACAACGTCGGCAGCGGCGCCTCCGCCTCCGACGGCCCGACCGCCGGCATCGGCCTCATCCTGGCCCTCGTCGCCACGCTGGTCATGGCCGTCGCCGCCATCGCCACGCCCCTGGTCCCGGCCCTCAAGGGCGCCCTCCTCGGTGCCCCGCGCCCGCAGCAGCCGCAGCCCTACGGTGGCCAGCCGCAGCAGGGTTACGGCTACCCCGGCGCCCAGCAGCAGCCCGGTGGCCCCGGCCAGCAGCAGCCCTACGGCGCGCAGCAGCCCGGTGGCCCGGGTCAGCAGCAGCCGTACGGCGGCCAGCCGCAGCAGCAGGGCGCTCCGGCGCCGCAGGCCGCCGCGCAGCCGCCGGCCGCGGACTTCTCGCCGTTCTGGTTCGCCGTGCCGGTGCCGCGTCCGCTCTTCGCGGAGGACGGCTCGCAGGCCCAGATCGCGGAACTGGCGCCCGGTACCTGGTACTTGGCGGTCGAGCAGCGGGGCCCCGGCCTCGTCGCCCAGACGCAGGACGGCCGCCGCGGCGTCCTCCAGGACACCTCGGGGATCCAGCGCGGCTGACCCACCCGCTGCACGGGGATCAAGCAGCTCAAGGCCCCTCGCCCGTCTTCCGGGCGAGGGGCCTTTCGCGTACAGTCGCGCACCGGAAGCTGAACTGACGGGTCATCAGTTACGTCGTCGTCGGTTACGTCATCGGTTATGGGGGCGCGCATGCGGCTCGGAATCGCACTCGGCTACTGGGGTCGCGGGCCGAACCCCGATCACCTTCAACTCGTTCGGGATGCCGAGGAGTTGGGCTACGACTCGGTGTGGACGGCGGAGTCCTGGGGCAGCGACGCGTTCACCCCGCTCACCTGGTTCGCCGCGCACACCTCGCGGATCCGGCTCGGCACGGCCATCGCGCAGATGGCCGCCCGCTCCCCCACCACGACCGCGATGCACGCGCTCACCCTGGACCATCTCTCGGGCGGCCGGATGATGCTCGGCATGGGGCTCTCCGGGCCGCAGGTCGTGGAGGGCTGGTACGGGCGCCCGTTCCCCCGCTCCCCGCTCACGGCCACCCGCGAGTATGTGGACGTCGTACGGCAGGTGCTGCGGCGCGAGGGGCCCGTCGAGGTCGACGGGCGGTTCCACGCGCATCCGTACCGGGGCGAGGACGGCACCGGGCTCGGCAAGGCGCTGAAGCCCATCACGCACCCCTTGCGCTCCGACCTTCCCATCCTGCTCGGCGCGGAGGGCCCGAAGAACATCGCGCAGACCACGCGGATCGCGGACGGCTGGCTGCCGCTGTACTGGTCGCCGACGCGGACGGACGTGTACGAGGCGTCGCTGACCGACCTGCCGGAAGGCTTCACCATCGCGCCCATGGCCCGCGCGAAGGTCTGCGACGACGTCGCCGAGGGACTGCTCCCGGTGAAGGCGATGCTCGGCTTCTACATCGGCGGCATGGGCCACGCGACCCGCAACTTCCACGCCGACCTCATGGCGCGCATGGGGTACGAGGCCGAGGCCCGGCACATCCAGGACCTGTTCGCCGAGGGGCGCAGGGAGGAGGCCGTGCTCGCCGTGCCGGACGCGTTCGCCGACGAGATCTCGCTCGTGGGGCCGCGTGAGCGGATCGCGGAGCGCCTGGAGCTGTGGCGCAAGGGCCCGGTGACCGACCTGCTGGTCCTGTCCCCTGACCCGCACACGATGCGCGTCCTCGCGGAGCTGAACTCGTAGACCCCTACGACCCCTTGGTGAGCTGTGAGGCCGACGGGACCTTGTTCGTCACCTCGGCGCCCGCGCTCTTGCCCGCGTCCTTGACGCCGTTGATGACGTCGTCGAAGGAGGAGGTCACGTCGCCGAGGCCCTCGCCCTTGCGGAGCTTGGTCGACAGGCCCTTCAGCGACGCGATGCCGGCCGTCAGCGGCCCGACCGCCTTCGAGAGGGTCGGGTCGCCCTTGGCGTTCTTGGTCGCGGCGTTCAAGCGGTTGTACGTGAACGCGCCCGCGAGGCCCGCCTTGATCAGCGCGAACTTGCGGCCGTCCGCGCCCGCCTTGAACTTGCCCGCACGGTACGGCTTCACGATCCACTGGTAGGTGGCCCCCGCCGCGAGCCCCGCGTTCGCCGCGAACCGGGTCTTGGCGAACTTCTGCTTCTCGGCCTTCGTGGTGGCGCTCGCCGAGGCGCTCGACGACGCCTTGGTCGCGGACGCCGAGTCGCTGTCGGAGCCGCACGCGGTCGTGCCCGCGAGCAGCGCGCCGCACAGCAGCACGGCCGTGAGCATGCGTCGTACGGGAAGAAGAGAGGAACGGGTTACCACCGACTGCCTCCGTGTCTCGAGTGGCACTCGTGGCAGCGTCACCCGGCCGCTGCGCATGCGCCACTTGAGGGAGCCCGTACGGGTTTCACCAGGGCCGTGGCGGCAACCCGGAAGGACATGTCTGCGAATCGGCATTACCGAGGGACCAACGAGGCCGCCCGGATCGTGGCGATCGTCGCCGATGTCCTGGCACTGATCCTGGGCCTGTGGATCGTGATGTACCTGTTCGACGCCAATCGCGGCAACGACCTGGTGCAGATCGTCCACGACGCGTCCGCGTGGCTGGCCGGCTGGTCCCATGACCTGTTCACGTTCGACGCGGCCTGGGCCCGTGTGGTCGCCGGCTACGGCCTCGCGGCCGTCGTCTACCTGTTCGTCGGCCACGCGGTGGCGAACCGGCTCCGCCGCTACTAGCAGCAGTCCGGTTCGACGCCCGTAGGCAGCAGCTGGCCGCCGAACACGGAGCAGGTGGCCTCGTCGCCGCCGAGGGCCGCCACCGCGAGCAGCACCGAGCCCGCGGTCCACGTGGTCAGTTCCTCCGGCCAGATCGCCTGGTCGTCGAACACGTAGCCCGTCCAGTACAGGCCGGTCTTCGGGTCGCGCAGGTGCTGGATGTCCTGGAGGATCTCCAGCGCCCAGTCGGACTCGCCCATCGCCCAGAGCGCGAGGGCGAGTTCGGCGCTCTCGCCGCCCGTCACCCACGGGTTGGGGTCCACGCAGCGCACACCGAGGCCGGGGACGACGAAGGTGTCCCAGGACTCCTGGATGCGGGCCTTCGCCTCGGCGCCGCGCAGGGCGCCGCCGAGGACCGGGTAGTACCAGTCCATCGAGTAGCGGCTCTTGTCGAGGAACCGCTCGGGGTGGCTGCGGATGGCGTGCCCGAGCGCGCCGAGCGCCAACTCCCAGTCGGGCTGCGGCTCTTCGCGCTGCTCGGCGATGGCGAGCGCGCAGCGCAGGGCGTGATGGACGGACGAACTGCCGGTCAGGAGCGCGTCGTTGACGGGCGTGCCGTCGTCCTCGCGCTTCCAGCCGATCTGGCCGCCGGGCTGCTGGAGGCGGAGCACGAACTCCGTCGCCGCGCACACGGCGGGCCACATGCGGTCGAGGAAGGCGTCGTCACCGGTGGACAGGTAGTGGTGCCAGACGCCGACGGCGAGGTAGGCCACGAAGTTGGACTCGCGGCCGCGGTCCGTCACGTCGTCCGGGTCGCCGTCGCGGTAGGCGGCGTACCAGGAGCCGTCCTCGCGCTGGTGCCTGGCCAGCCACGCGTAGGCCCGCTCGGCGGCCTCGTGCTCGCCGGCCACGTCGAGCGCCATGGCGGCCTCGGTGTGGTCCCACGGGTCGAGGTGGTGCCCGCGGAACCACGGGATGGCCCCGTCGGCGCGCTGCACGGCGAGTATCCCGGCGACGGTCTGCGCGGCCTGATCCGCCGTCAGCACGCCGGGCAGTACGAGGAGTTCGGTCCGCTCCGGGCTGCTCACTCAGCGGCCCCGTCGGCCTTCGGCAGGTGCGGCTTCGTGGCGTACGCGACGAAGCTCTTGCCGACGACGGGGTTGAGGAGCCCTTCGGCGACCCGCGTGAGCGCGGGCTTCTTCATGATGTCCCAGACCAGGAGCTTGTGGTACGCCTTCACCGGCAGCGCCTTGTCGTTGTCGACGCCGAACGCGCACTTGAGCCACCAGTACGGGGCGTGCAGCGCGTGCGCGTGGTGCGTGCCGTACGGCTTGAGCCCGGCCTCGCGCATCTTGCCGAGGAGTTCGTCGGCCTTGTAGATGCGGATGTGGCCGCCCTCGACCTCGTGGTACTCGTCGGAGAGCGCCCAGCAGACCTTCTCGGGGCCGTAGCGCGGCACGGTGACCGCGATCCGGCCGCCCGGCTTCAGCACCCGCACCATCTCGGCGAGCACACCCTTGTCGTCGGGGATGTGCTCCATGACCTCGCTGATGATGACGACGTCGAACGACTCGTCGGGGAAGGGGAGTTGGAGCGCGTCACCCTCCATGGCCGTCGCGGTGGCGCCCGCGGGGGCCTCGCCGGCCTCCTTCATCGCGGCGAACCACTTGGCGACCTCGGCGATCTCTTCCTTGTTCTGGTCCAGCGCCACGACCTGCGCCCCGCGCCGGTAGCACTCGAACGCGTGCCGTCCGGCCCCGCACCCGAGATCGAGGACGCGGTCGCCCGCGGCGAGCGGGAAACGGGTGAAGTCGACGGTCAGCACGTGGCCCTGCTTTCCTGGGGGGTTTCGGTGACAACTTCGGTGCGTGCGGGCCCGGTCGGCCGCGGCGCGGCCCCCATCGCCTCGCGGTAGAGCTCTGCGGTGCCCTGCGCGGCACGGGCCCAGGTGAAGCGTTCCAGGACGCGGGCGCGGCCGTCGGCGCCGAGCCGGGCGCGCAGTTCACGGTCGCCGAGCAGCCGGGCGAGGGCCCCGGCGAGCGCCCCCGCGTCGCCGGTCGGCACGGCCAGGCAGGTCTCGCCGTCACGGCCCGCGACCTCGGGGATCGCGCCGCCGGTGGTGGCGACGAGCGGGGTGCCTGTGGCCATGGCCTCTGCGGCGGGCAGCGAGAAACCCTCGTAGAGGGAGGGCACGCAGGCGACCTGCGCCGAGCGGACGAGGTCGACCAGTTCCTGGTCGGTGATGCCCTTGACGAACTCGACGGCGCCTTCGAGCCCGTAACGCGCGATGGCCTGCGCGACCGGGCCCTCCTCGGGGCGCTTGCCGACGACGACGAGGTGCGCGTCCGGCTGCTCGGCCCGCACCTTGGCGAGCGCCTCGACGAGGAAGACGAGGCCCTTGAGCGGGACGTCGGCGCTGGAGGTCGTCACGATCCGGCCCGGCACCTCGGGCACCGCCGGATTCGGCGAGAACAGGTCGGTGTCGGCGCCGATGTGCACGACGTTGATCCGCCCGGGACGCACGCCCAGGTGCTGGACGATCTCGTCGCGGGACGTACCGGAGACCGTGACCACGGACGGCAGGCGGCGCGCGACCCGCTTCTGCATGCGCGTGAACGCATACCAGCGGCGCTTGGACATCCGCTGTCGCCAGTTCTCGGCGGCGTCCAGCTCCAGCTGCCGGTCCACGGTGATCGGGTGGTGGATGGTGGTGACGAGCGGGCCGCCGATGTCCCCCAACAGGCCGTACCCGAGCGTCTGGTTGTCGTGCACGACGTCGAACTCGCCGCGTCTGGCCCGCAGATGGCGGCGGGCGCGCAGCGAGAACGTCAGCGGCTCCGGAAAGCCGCCGGTCCACATGGTGCCGACCTCGAGGGCGTCGACCCAGTCGCGGTACTCGTCGCGCTTGGGTGTACGAAAGGGGTCGGGGCTGCGGTACAGGTCGAGACTCGGCAGCTCGGTGAGCGAGAGCCCCTCCAGGTCCTCACCCTCGTCGAGCACGGGGTACGGCTGGGAGCCGATGACCTCGACGCGGTGCCCGAGCCGGACCAGCTCCCGCGAGAGGTGCCGGACGTACACGCCCTGACCACCGCAGAACGGGTTGCCTTTGTACGTGAGGAGAGCGATACGCAACGACTCCGCGGTCACTCCAGGCCACCCTTCTTCCTGCTTGCCCGTGGACACTACGTGGGGACGCTAATCTAGAACAAGTTTCAGACTTGATCGTTCAAGAGCATCGAATCTACCGGCTGGTAGCCGGGCCGTAAGGGGTGGATCAGGTGATTCACGCCACGGCCGGCCCCACGGGACACGGAAAGCTTTCTGATGACAGCTCCGGACGCGAGAACCACCACCCGCACGACCCCCGCGCTCACCGAGCGTCAGGAGGCCAGGCGCCGCCGCATCCTGCACGCGAGCGCGCAGCTCGCGGCGCGCGGCGGCTTCGACGCGGTGCAGATGCGGGAGGTCGCCGAGTCGTCCCAGGTCGCGCTCGGCACGCTGTACCGCTACTTCCCGAGCAAGGTGCACCTCCTGGTCGCCACCATGCAGGACCAGCTCCAGCACATGCACACGACGGTCCGCAAGCGGCCGCCGTCCGGCGACAGCCCCTCCGAGCGGGTCGCCGAGACGCTGATGCGCGCCTTCCGCGCGCTCCAGCGTGAGCCGCATCTGGCCGACGCCATGGTGCGGGCGCTGACCTTCGCGGACCGCAGCGTGAGCCCCGAGGTCGACCAGGTGTCCCGGCAGACCACGGCGATCATCCTCGACGCGATGGGGCTCGACGACCCGACCCCGGAGCAGCTGTCCGCGGTGCGGGTCATCGAGCACACGTGGCACTCCGCACTGATCACGTGGCTCTCCGGCCGCGCCTCCATCGCCCAGGTCAAGATCGACATCGAGATGGTGTGCCGGTTGATCGATCTGTCCGCTCCCCGCCAGCCCTGACCCGCACCGTGGTTGCGGCCGCGGGGCTCCGCCCCGGACCCCGCGCCTCAATCGCCGGCGGGGCTTGATTTACTCAACCGCCGCCGACAGCGGTTGATATTTCAGGCCCCGGCGGCGGTCTGTATTTCAAGCCCCTGCGGCGATTGAGCAGCGGGGTCCGGGGCGGAGCCCCGAGACGTCAACCACGGTGCGGGTCGCGATTCAGTCCTCCGGAGGGAAGACGACCTCCCCCGTGTCGGCCAGAGCCACCGTGATCGCCTCTACGGGGCACCCCTCCGCCGCCGCGAGGACCCGCTCGTTCGCGTCGCCGTCCGCCTCCACGGGGTGGGACTGCCGCGCGCTGTCGAGGCGGAATCCGTCCGGCGCCGTGTTCACGCACATCGCGGAGCCGATGCACACGCTCCGGTCGACCTCCACATGCCACCGGTCACCCATGCTCAGTTCGCCTCCGGCTCGTACCCCGCGGGCAGGTGGATCATCTTGTGCTCGAAGTACTCCCCGTACCCCTCGGGCCCGAACTCGCGGCCCAGGCCGGAGTTCTTGTAGCCGCCGAACGGCCCGAGCATGTCGAGGCTGAACGTGTTCACGCTGTACGTGCCCGTGCGCACCTGGCGCGCGATGTCGACGCCGTGCGCGGTGTCGGCGGTCCAGACGCTGCCGCTGAGGCCGTAGTCCGAGTCGTTGGCGATCTTGACGGCCTCGGCCTCGTCCCCGTACGGGAGCAGGCAGATGACCGGGCCGAAGATCTCCTCGCGGGCGATGCGCATGGAATTGTCGACGTCGCCGAAGAGGGTCGGCTCGACGTACCAGCCCTGCTCGAAGCCCTTCGGGACGCCGCCGCCGGTGAGGATCTTGGCGCCCTCGTCCTGGCCGATGCGGATGTAGTCGAGGGAGCGCTGCTGCTGGCGCTTCGCGACGAGCGGGCCGAGTTCGGTCGCCGGGTCGAGCGGGTCGCCGACCTTGAGCGCGGAGGCCGCGCCGGCGAAGGCGTCGGCGAACTCGTCGTAGCGCGAGCGCGGGACGAGGATGCGGGTCTGCGCCACACAGGCCTGCCCGTTGATCATCCAGGCGAAGGGGACGATGCCGGAGACCGCGGCGCTCGCGTCGGCGTCCTCCAGGATCACGGCCGCGGACTTGCCGCCGAGTTCGAGGGTGACGCGGGTGAGGTTGCGGGACGCGACCTCCATGACGCGCTTGCCCGCGGCGACGGACCCGGTGAAGGAGACCTTGTCGACGCCGGGGTGCCCGACCAGGTACTCGCTGACCTCGCGGTCGGCGGGCAGGATCGACAGCACGCCCTCCGGGAGCCCGGCCTCCGTGGCTATCTCGGCGAGGAGATACGCGTCGAGCGGGGTCTCCGGCGAGGTCTTGAGGATCACCGGGTTGCCGGCGAGCAGCGCGGGCGCGAGCTTCGCGGCGGCGGTGAACTGCGGGACGTTCCACGGCACGATCGCCGCGACGACGCCGACGGGCTCGCGGCGCACGAGGAGCTTGCCGAGGGCGCCGTCGCGCGTCTCCTCGTACGTGAAGTTCCGGGCGACGTTGATCGCGGAGTCCCAGACCATCATCGCGGCGAGCGCCTGCACCATGACGCCCGAGGTGTACGGGGTGCCGTTCTCGCTGCTGATGACGCGGGCGATCTCCTCGTGCCGGACCGCGAACGCGTCCTTGATCTTCGTGATGACCTCGATGCGCTCGTCGAGGCTCATCCGCGGCCAGGGGCCCTCCTCGAAGGCGCGGCGGGCGACGGCTACGGCCCGGTCGACATCGGCGGGCGCGGCGTGCGGCACCCGCCCGAAGACCTCGCCGGTGTGCGGCGAGACGACCTCGATGACCTCCTTGCCGAGCGGGTCGGTCAACTCCCCGCCGATGAACAGTTGCCCGTACTCAAAGAGCTCGGTCATGGCTGACATCCTCACGCACGACATTTCTGACGGTGTTTCAGAACTGATACCAGTTCTAGTTGCGATCCGGAAGGGTGGTGCGCACCCTGAAGGTGGTGTGCTCGGGCGACCATTGAAACGAGTTCTACAAGTTCCCGTACAGTGGCGGCAGTTCGGCTGGAGCGGCGGAGGGTGTCCGATGGCAGAGGCGACGCAGGTGACCGACCACAGCGGGGGCGTGCACAGCATGCGCGTACCGATCCCCGACAACCCGCTCGGCTACACCCTCGTCTACCTGGTCGACACCGACGCGGGCCCCGTCCTCATCGACACGGGCTGGGACGACCCGACGTCCTGGGACGCGCTGACGGCGGGCCTGACCGCCTGCGGCACGCGCGTCGAGGACCTCACCGGCGTCCTGATCACCCATCACCACCCCGACCACCACGGCCTGTCGGCGAAGGTGCGGGAGGCGTCCGGGGCCTGGATCGCGATGCACGAGGCGGACGTGGCGGTGGTCCGGCGCACTCGGGAGAACAAGCCGGCGCGCTGGTACGCGTACATGGTGGCCAAGCTGGTCGCGGCCGGTGCGCCCGAGGAGCACATCGCCCCGCTGATCGCGGCCCGCGACTCCGGGAAGCCCCGCCAACTGCCGGGCTTCTCCCCCGCGTTGCCGGACCGCACCATCACCCCCGGCGACCTCCTCGACCTGCCGGGCCGCAGGCTGCGCGCGATCTGGACGCCCGGCCACACCCCCGGGCACGTATGCCTGCATCTGGAGGAGGACCACCCCTCGGGCCGCGCGGGCAACGGCCGCCTCTTCTCCGGCGACCACATGCTGCCCGGCATCACCCCGCACATCGGCCTGTACGAGGACCCGGACGACGCCACCGTCACCGACCCGCTCGGCGACTACCTCGACTCGCTGGAGCGGGTGGGGCGGCTCGACCCGGCGGAGGTCCTCCCGGCGCACCAGCACACGTTCACCGACGCCCCGGCGCGGGTACGGGAGCTGCTCGACCACCACGAGGAACGCCTGACCGGCCTGCTCACCCTCCTCGCCGCCCCCCTCACCCCGTGGCAGCTCGCCGAACGCATGGAGTGGAACCGCCCGTGGGCCCAGATCCCGTACGGGTCGAGGACCATCGCGGTGTCGGAGGCGGAGGCCCACCTGCGCCGCCTCCAGAAGTCGGGCCGCGTGGAGCAGGTCCCGGGCAGCGATCCGGTGACGTATGTGGCGGCCCCGTGATTCGTTCGAATTAGCGTTCGATCATTGCCGGTGGGGATCGAAATCGCTCCGGGTACAGTAAGGACGTCGTCAGTACGTACGTACGAGGGGAAGCCGGTGCAAATCCGGCGCTGACCCGCAGCCGTGACAGCCGGAACGCCTCGTACGCACCTGCTCGGCTCAGGACCGTCGAGGAATACGGAGCCGGAGCCGCCCGGTACCTCCGTGTGCCGCGCCGCCCCGCTCCCCGCAGGGAGAGGCACCCGCCCCACCATGAACATTCGCCGTAGCGCCGCGCTCGTCGCCGCGACCGTCGCGATCGGCGCCGTGGGCGCGCAGGCCGCGAGCGCGGACGACGCCGTCAGTGCCTCCCCCTCGCCGAAGACGGCTCTCCCGTCGGGCCTCTACGGCAAGGGCGACCCCACGTACGACGGGGTGTGGCGGCAGTCCCTCGCGCTCGTCGCGCAGGACACGGTGGGTGTGAAGCCCGCGAAGAAGGCCGTCGAGTGGCTGGCCGGGCAGCAGTGCGAGGACGGCGGGTTCGCCGCCTTCCGCGCCGAGCCGGGCAAGGCCTGCGACAAGAAGACCAAGATCGACAGCAATGCCACCGCGGCCGCCGTCCAGGCGCTCGCCGCGGTCGGCGGCCGGGACGGCGAGGTCGCCTCCGCCGTCGCCCTGCTGAAGAAGAACCAGAACGCGGACGGCGGCTGGGGCTACAGCCTCGGCATGGACAGCGACGCGAACTCGACGTCCGTCGTGCTCGGCGCGCTCGCCGCGGCCGGCGAGGAGCCGTCCGAGGTGAAGTCCAGCAAGGGGAAGACCGGCGCCGACGCCCTCGCCGCGCTCGCCCTCCCCTGCTCCAAGGGCAAGGAGGGCGGCGCCCTCGCCTACCAGCCCGACAAGAAGGGCGAGCTCGCCGCGAACGCCGACGCCAGCGCCGCCGGTGTGCTCGGCGCCCTCGGCACCGGCTTCGCGCCCGGCAAGGGCAAGGCCCCGGACACGTACACCTGCGAGGACGGCAAGAGCACCGAGGCCGTGGCGCACAACGCCGCCGTCTACCTCCAGAACCAGCTCGACACCCACCTCTACCTGAAGTCCCAGCTGGCCGGCTCCACCGATCAGCCCGACTACGGCAACACCGCCGACGCGGTCACCGCCGTCGCCGCGGCCGAGGGCGTCAAGGCCACGAAGGACTCGTACGCCTGGCTGGAGAAGAACGCGGAGGACTGGGCCGCGCAGACCGGGCCCGCCGCCTACGCCGAGCTGATCTTCGCCGCGCACGCGACCGGCAACGACCCGCGCGACTTCGGCGGGACGGACCTGGTGAGCGCCCTCAACAAGACGGGCCCGGAGCCCGCCTCCGCCAAGTCCTCCGCTTCGGACTCCGACTCGGACTCGGACTCGGACGAGAAGAAGGACGACGGTGGCGGCGCCAACTGGTGGATCATCGGCGTGATGTTCATCGCCGCCGTGGGCGCCGGTTTCCTGCTCAGCGGCCGCAAGAAGCAGCAGCCGTGACCGCCCGCAGGTCGGCCGGGCCCGTCGGGCTCGTCCTCGCGCTGCTCGGCGCGCTGCTCGCCATGACCGTCGCCCCCGCGCAGGCGGCCGGATACCGGTACTGGTCGTTCTGGGAGCGGGACGGCAAGCAGGAGTGGACGTACGCGACGGCGGGCCCCTCGCAGACCAAGCCGGAGGACGGCGACGTACAGGGCTTCCGGTTCGCGGTGAGCGCGGACTCGAAGGACGCGAAGCAGCCGCGCAGCAGCGCCGGTTTCGACGCGATCTGCGAGGACACCCCCGCCGCCGACGGCAAGAAGCGCGTCGCGCTCGTCATCGACTTCGGCACGGGGGCCGACGCCCCGTCGGCGGAGACCCCGCCGAAGCCGCGCACCGCGTGCGCGCAGGTCGCCGAGGACGCGACCAGCGCCGACGCGCTCGCCGCCGTCGCGAAACCGCTGCGCTACGACAGCAGCGCGATGCTGTGCGCGATCTCGGGCTACCCGAAGTCGGGCTGCGGCGAGCAGGTCTCCAAGGAGACGTCCGGCAAGACGCCCTCGACGCCGTTCGCCTCGGACTCCGCCTCGCAGTCCGACGGCGACGACGACGGCGGCCCCTCGGTCGGACTCGTCGCGGGCATCGCCGTGGTCGTCGTGCTCGGTGTCGCGGCGGGCGTGCAGGCCCGACGCCGCCGCGGCTGACCCCGATGTCCGGTCGTACGCTGCGCGCCCCTCGGGCCCACCGCTCCAACTCGCTGCACCCGGGCGCCTGGTGGATCTGGGCGCTCGGCCTCGGCACGGCCGCGTCCCGCACCACGAACCCGCTGCTGCTCGCGCTGCTCATCGGCGTCGCCGGGTACGTGGTGGCGGCGCGCCGCACCGAGGCGCCGTGGGCGCGTTCGTACGGGGCGTTCGTGAAGCTGGCGCTCGCCGTGCTCGGCATCCGCCTCGTCTTCGCGACGCTGCTCGGCTCGGCGATCCCGGGCACCCACCTCCTGTTCACGCTCCCCGAAGTCCCGCTGCCGGACTGGGCGCAGGGCGTCCGGATCGGCGGCCCGGTCACCCTCGAAGGCCTCGTCTTCGCGCTCTACGACGGCCTGAAACTGGCCACCCTCCTCATCTGCGTGGGCGCCGCGAACGCGCTCGCCTCCCCGTCCCGGCTGCTCAAATCGCTGCCGGGCGCGCTGTACGAGGCGGGGGTCGCGGTCGTCGTGGCGATGACGTTCGCCCCGAACCTGGTCGCGGACGTCCGCAGGCTGCGGGCGGCCAGGCGCCTTCGCGGCCGCCCGGACCGCGGTCTGCGCGGGCTGCTCCAGGTCGGCCTGCCGGTCCTGGAGGGCGCGCTGGAACGCTCGGTCGCCCTGGCCGCCGCCATGGACGCGCGCGGCTACGGCCGCACCGCCGAGGTGCCGCCCGCCGTCCGCCGCGCGACGGCCGCGCTCACGCTGGGCGGCCTCATCGGGGTGTGCGCGGGAACGTACGGGCTGCTGGCGGCGTCCGGCTCCGGGTACGGCCTTCCGGTGCTCCTCGCGGGGGTGGCCGCCGCGCTCGGCGGGCTGTGGCTCGGCGGGCGGCGCACGGTCCGCACCCGCTACCGGCCCGATGTGTGGGGCGTCCGGGCCTGGCTCGTCGCGGCGTCAGGGGCGACGGCCGCGGCGACGATGATCTGGGCCGGAACACAGAACCCGGCGGCGCTGCAACCCCCCGTGGTCCCGCTCGCGGCGCCGGAGCTGCCGCTGTGGCCGGCGGCCGGCATCCTGCTCGGCCTGCTCCCGGCCTTCCTCGCACCCGTTCCGGACAAGCCCGTTCCCGACAAGCCGACGGAGGCGTCGTCGTCATGATCCGCTTCGAGGACGTCTCCGTGACGTACGACGGCGCGCAGGCGCCCACCGTCCACGGCATCCACCTCCACGTGCCCGAGGGCGAGTTGATGCTGCTCGCCGGCCCGTCCGGCGTCGGCAAGTCCACCCTCCTCGGAGCGGTGAGCGGTCTGGTCCCGCACTTCACCGGGGGCACGCTGGCCGGTCGCGTCACCGTGGCCGGCCGGGACACCCGTACGCACAAGCCGCGCGAACTCGCCGACGTCGTCGGCACGGTGGGCCAGGACCCGCTCGCGCACTTCGTGACGGACACGGTCGAGGACGAACTCGCGTACGGCATGGAGTCGTTGGGCCTCACGCCGCCGGTCATGCGCCGCCGTGTGGAGGAGACCCTCGACCTCCTCGGCCTCGCCGACCTGCGCGACCGCCCGATCTCCACGCTCTCGGGCGGCCAGCAGCAACGCGTCGCGATCGGCTCCGTCCTCACCCCGCACCCCCAGGTCCTCGTCCTCGACGAACCGACGTCCGCCCTCGACCCGGCAGCGGCGGAGGAGGTCCTCTCGGTCCTGCAACGCCTGGTCCACGACCTCGGCACGACGGTCCTGATGGCCGAACACCGCCTGGAACGGGTCATCCAGTACGCGGACCAGGTGGCGCTGCTGCCGGGCCCGGGCGAGCCGCTGCGGGTGGGCACCCCGTCCGAGATCATGGCGATCTCCCCTGTGTACCCCCCGGTGGTGGGCCTCGGCCGCTTGGCAGGCTGGGACCCGCTGCCTCTGACGGTGAGGAATGCACGCAGGGCAGCGGGGGCTCTCAAGGAACGGCTCCGACAAGGCCAGGTCCGGCAAATTCAAGCCCCTGCGGCGATTGAGCAGCGGGGCCCGGGGCAGAGCCCTGCGACCGCAACCACTCTGGCCGCAACGAAAAACCTCGGCGTAAGAAGAGGCCGCATCGAAGCCCTCCGCCACACAACCCTCCAGGTCACCACCGGCGAGGTGCTCGCCCTGATGGGCCGCAACGGCGCCGGAAAATCCACCCTCCTCTCGACCCTGGTCGGAATGATCAAGCCGACCTCCGGCACGGTCACGGTCGGCGGAGCCACCCCGCACAGGACCACCCCCCGCGACCTCATCCGCAAGGTCGGCCTCGTCCCCCAGGAACCCCGCGACCTGCTCTGCGCGGACACGGTGGCGGCGGAGTGCACCGCGGCGGACAAGGACGCGGACGCGGCGCCCGGCACCTGCCGCGCCCTGCTCACCGACCTGCTCCCGGGGATCGCCGACGACACCCACCCCCGCGATCTCTCGGAGGGCCAGCGCCTCACCCTGGCCCTGGCGATCGTGCTGACGGCGGCCCCGCCGCTGCTCCTCCTCGACGAACCGACGCGCGGCCTCGACTACGCGGCGAAGTCCCGGCTCGTCGCGATCCTGCGGAACCTCGCGGCCGAGGGCCATGCCATCGTCATGGCGACGCACGACGTGGAACTGGCGGCGGAGCTGACCCACCGCGTGGCGATCCTCGCGGACGGCGAGATCGTGGCGGACGGCCCCACCCCCGACATCGTCACGTCGTCCCCGTCCTTCGCCCCGCAGGTCGCGAAGATCCTGGCGCCGCAGCGCTGGCTCACGGTCTCCGAGGTACGGGAGGCGCTGGCATGACGACGGCCACGGGCCGCGCGAACCCCGTACGGCTCGGCCCCCGCTCCATCGCCGCGCTCCTCCTGGTCAGCGCGGTCGGCGTGGTCGGCATCGGCTGGCCGCTGATCACCGGCCCGGGGTCCGAGGTGAACGCGCACGCGGCGGACGCCCCGTGGCTGTTCGCGGCGCTGCTCGTGCTGCTGGTCGCCGTGGTCGCGGCGACGATCTCGGAGTCCGGGATGGGCCCCAAGGCGGTGGCGATGCTCGGCGTGCTGGCCGCCGCGGGGGCGGCGCTGCGGCCCATCGGCGCGGGGACGGCCGGCCTGGAGCCGATGTTCTTCCTGATGGTCCTGAGCGGCCGGGTCCTCGGTCCCGGCTTCGGCTTCGTCCTGGGTTCCCTCAGCATGTTCACCTCGGCGCTGCTGACCGGGGGCGTAGGGCCCTGGATGCCGTTCCAGATGCTGTCGATGGGCTGGTTCACGATGGGCGCGGGGCTGCTGCCGGGCGTCTGGTCGCTGCGCGGGCGGGCCGAGCGGGTCATGCTCGCCGCCTACGGCTTCCTGGCGGCGTTCGCGTACGGAACGATCATGAATCTGGCGGGCTGGCCGTTCATGAACGCGCTGGCCTCCTCCGTGGCGTACCAGCCGGACGCCGCGCTGCACGAGAACCTGGCCCGCTTCCTCGCCTACTGCGCGGCCACCTCGCTCGGCTGGGACCTGGGGCGGGCGGCACTCACCGTCGTCCTGACGCTGGTCGCCGGCGGCGCCGTCCTCAAGGCGCTGCGCCGGGCCACGCGGCGGGCGGCCTTCGAGGCCCAGGTCACATTCGAGGGCCCGCGGGCGTGAAGCCCCCCACATGACCCACGTCACGTACTAAGCGGGACCGTAGTCCCGTGGGGCGCCTCCCCTTGGTCACACAACGGACATTTACCCCACGCTGCACTACATCCGACTTTCCTTAGTAAACGGCGACATTGCTTACGCCCCCCGGTGTTTGTTTCTGTGGAGCAACCGCAAGGCACCAAGCCCTGCACCCCCCTGCCTCCCACGGAAGGTTCCGTTTTGACCGCCACGCTCCTGCGCCGCATCGCCACTCCGAAGAAGGCCATCGCCGGCGTCACCCTCGCCGCCGCCACGACCGGTTTCCTCTTCGCATCGGCCCCGGCCCAGGCCGCGTCGACGTCGGGTTCGGCGAAGGCCATCGCCCAGCAGAAGATCTCGAACTCGGCGGAGTTCAGCTGCTTCGACAAGATCGTGTCCCACGAGAGCGGCTGGAACCCGAACGCGACGAACGCCTCCACCGGCGCGTACGGCCTGGTCCAGGCGCTTCCGGCCAACAAGATGGCGTCCTCCGGCTCCGACTGGAAGACGAACCCGGAGACCCAGATCGACTGGGGCGTCAAGTACATGAACGACCGCTACGGCAGCGCGTGCGGCGCGTGGGCCCACTGGCAGTCCAACGGTTGGTACTGATCGCCTCCGGCGTTCTACCGGTTGCATCCGCTGCGGCGGTTTACATCAAGCCCCTGCGGCGATTGGGCAGGCGGAGTCGTGGTTGAGCCCTCGGGGCTCCGCCCCGGACCCCGCTCCTCAATCGCCGGAGGGGCTTGATTTGCTCACCCGCACCGGAGGAGCTTGATTTGCTCAGCCGGCCAGAGGCACCCGAAGGATCACAGCCGCTGGATGATCGTGCCCGTCGAGAGCGCTCCGCCCGCGCACATCGTGATCAGTGCGAACTCCTTGTCCCTGCGCTCCAGTTCATGCAGCGCCGACGTGATCAGCCGCGCCCCCGTCGCCCCCACGGGGTGACCGAGGGCGATCGCCCCGCCGTTCACGTTGACCTTCTCCAGGTCCTGCTCGAAGACCTGCGCCCAGCTCAACACCACTGACGCGAACGCCTCGTTGATCTCGACGACGTCGATGTCCTTCAAGGTCATCCCCGCCTTGCCGAGCACCGCCCGCGTCGCGTCGACCGGCCCGTCCAGGTGGTAGTGCGGGTCCGCTCCCACCAGCGCCTGCGCGACGATCCGCGCCCTGGGCCGCAGCTTCAGCGCCCGCGCCATCCGCTTCGACGCCCACATGATCGCGGACGCCCCGTCGGAGATCTGCGAGGAGTTGCCCGCCGTGTGCACGGCCGTCGGCATCACGGGCTTGAGCTTCGCGAGGCCCTCCATGCTCGTGTCGCGCAGCCCCTCGTCACGGTCGACGAGCCGCCACATGCCCTGCCCCGCGGCCTGCTCCTCCTCCGTGGTGGGCACCTGCACCGCGAACGTCTCGCGCTTGAACCGCTCCTCGGCCCACGCGGTGGCGGCCCGCTCCTGGGATATGAGGCCGAGCGAGTCCACGTTCTCCCGGGTCAACTCCCGCCTGCGCGCGATGCGTTCGGCCGCCTCGAACTGGTTGGGAAGGTCCACGTTCCACTCGTCGGGGAACGGCTTGCCGGGACCGTGCTTCGACCCCGACCCGAGCGGCACCCGTGACATCGCCTCGACGCCACAGCTGATCCCCACGTCGATGACGCCCGCCGCGATCATGTTGGCCGTCATGTGCGAGGCCTGCTGCGAGGAGCCGCACTGGCAGTCGACCGTCGTCGCGGCCGTCTCGTACGGCAGGCCCATCGTGAGCCACGCCGTGCGCGCCGGGTTCATCGACTGCTCGCCCGCGTGCGTGACCGTGCCGCCCACGATCTGCTCGACGCAGTCCGGCTGGATGGCGGTGCGGCCGAGGAGTTCCCGGTACGTCTCGCCCAGCAGGTAGGCGGGATGCAGATTGGCCAGCGCGCCGCCGCGCTTGCCGATCGGGGTGCGTACGGCTTCGACGATGACGGGCTCGGCTGCCATGACCTACGTCCTCTCCAGGATTCCCGGACCAGCGCGACCAGAACTGGACGAACCGCACGACGGACCCCGTGCGCACGAAACTAGAACGCGTACCAGTTCTGCTTGCAGTCTCATGGCCCTTACCCCCGGTACGCAAGGGGCGTGCACGCACAACGCACCGAACCGACACGACCGGGGGCCTTGCTACTTCTAGAACCCGTTATTACCTTCACAGCCACAACTGACGGATCGTCAGACCACCACGGGAGTGACTCCATGCCGTGCCCCGCGCTGCCCGACGGGTTCGACTTCACCGATCCCGACCTCCTCCAACACCGCATACCGCACCCGGAGTTCGCCGAGCTCAGGCAGGCCGAACCGGTCCGCTGGATCGAGCAGGAACACGGCATCTCCGGCTTCGACGACTCCGGCTACTGGGCCGTGACCCGACACGCGGACGTCAAATACGTCTCCACTCACCCGGAGATCTACTCGTCGAACATCAACACCGCCGTGATCCGCTTCAATTCGTCGATCGAGCGCGACCAGATCGACGTACAGAAGATGATCATGCTCAATATGGACCCGCCCGAGCACACCCGGGTGCGCCAGATAGTGCAGCGCGGGTTCACGCCGCGCGCCATCCGGTCCCTGGAGGAGAAGCTCCGCAACCGGGCCGGCGACATCGTCGCCAAGGCGGTCCAACAGGCGGGCCCCGACGGCTCGTTCGACTTCGTCACCAATGTCGCCGTCGAACTGCCGCTGCAGGCCATCGCCGAGCTCATCGGCATCGAGCAGAAGGACCGCTCCAAGGTCTTCGACTGGTCCAACAAGATGGTGGCGTACGACGACCCGGAGTACGCGATCACCGAGGAGATCGGCGCCGAGGCCGCCATGGAGATCGTCGGCTACGCGATGAACCTCGCGGCCGACCGCAAGAAGTGCCCGGCCAAGGACATCGTGACCCAGCTGGTCGCGGCCGAGGACGAGGGCAACCTGTCCTCCGACGAGTTCGGCTTCTTCGTGATCCTGCTCGCCGTCGCCGGCAACGAGACGACCCGCAACGCCATCACCCACGGCATGCACGCCTTCCTCACCCACCCCGACCAGTGGGAGCTCTACAAGCGGGAGCGGCCGAGCACCACGGCCGAGGAGATCGTGCGCTGGGCGACCCCTGTCGTCTCCTTCCAGCGGACCGCCACGCAGGACACCGAACTCGGCGGCCAGAAGATCAAGGCGGGCGACCGGGTCGGCCTCTTCTACTCCTCCGCCAATCACGACCCCGAGGTCTTCGAGAACCCGGACACCTTCGACATCACCCGCGACCCCAACCCGCACCTCGGCTTCGGGGGCGGCGGCCCGCACTTCTGCCTCGGGAAGTCCCTGGCCATCCTGGAGATCGACCTGATCTTCAACGCGCTGGCGGACGCGGTGCCGGATCTGCGTCTCGCGGGTGATCCGCGACGCCTGCGCGCGGCGTGGCTGAACGGAGTGAAGGAACTTCAGGTCGCCGCTGCCGGGGCCCCGACAGCACGTACGTGAGGCCGAACCCGGCCCCCACCACGACCGCCCCGCCCACCGCGTCGAGCACCCAGTGGTTCCCCGTCGCCACGATCGCGGACAGCGTGAACAAGGGGTGGAGAAGGCCGAGCGCCTTCATCCACCCCCTCGGCGCGAGGGCCACGATGACGACGCCGCACCACAGGGACCAGCCGAAGTGCAGCGAGGGCATCGCCGCGTACTGGTTGGTGACCGCGGTCAGCGTCCCGTAGTCCGGCTGGGAGAAGTCCTGCACGCCGTGGACCGTGTCGATGAAGCCCAGCGTGGGCATCAGGCGCGGCGGCGCGAGCGGGTACAGCCAGAAGCCGACGAGGGCCAGGACCGTCGCGAAACCGAGGGAGGCGCGCGCCCAGCGGAAGTCCGTGGGGCGGCGCACGTAGAGGACCGCGAGGACGGTCAGCGGCACCACAAAGTGAAAGGACGTGTAGTAAAAATCGAAGAAATCGCGGAGCCATCCGACCGATACGACCGCATGGTTCGCCCAGCGCTCGACGTCGATGTGCAGGAACCGCTCCAGTGAGTACACCTGCGCCCCGTGCTCCTCGGCTCGCTCCCTGCTGCCCGCCGCGACGATCCTGACCTGCTGGTACGCGAAGTATCCGACGCGGATCAGGAGCAGTTCGAGCAGCAGGTTGGGGCGGGAGAGCGCGCGCCGCCACACCGGCAGCAGGGGCACCCACGCCCAGCGCGCGGGGACCGGCTCCGGATAGGCGGTGGGACGCGCGGCGCCGAAGGCCGGGTCGGTGCGCCGCAGGAAGGGCACGGCGCAGGCCGCGGCGAGCACGGCGACCAGGACGAGGTTGTCCCGCAGCGGGGCGAGCACCGGCAGCTTCGGCAGGATCGCGGAGGCCGGGAGCGTCATCACCAGCACCACGGCGACCGGCCACACCGCCCGGTCGGCGGTCTTGGCCCCCATGCGGCCGACGACCGCGAACAGCACCCACAGGAGCTGGTGCTGCCAGGTCGTCGGGGACACCGCGACCGCGACACAGCCGGTGACCGCGACGGCGAGCAGCAGCTGCCCGTCGCGGGCGTACGCGATGGAACGGCGCAGGCCGAGCACGGCCACGGCGGCGCCGAGAGCCAGGAAGAGGGCGATCTCCAGCGGCCCCGACAGGCCCAGGCGCAGCAGCATGCCGTGCAGCGACTGGTTGGCGACGGCGGCCGGATCGGCGGCGAGCCCGGCGCCCGCCACATGATGCACCCAGTACGTCCACGAGTCCTGCGGCATCGCGAGCCACGCGACGCCGGTGCCCGCCGCGAAGGCGGCCCCCGTCGCGGCGGCGGCCCGTCTGCGGCCCGTGAACCAGAGGAGCGGGGCGAACAGCAGCACCGTCGGCTGGAGCGCGGCGGCGACGCCGATCAGGGCGCCGGACACCGCCTGCCCGCGCACCGCGAAGCAGCCGAGCAGCACGAGCAGGACCGGGAGGATGCTGGTCTGGCCGAGCGTGAAGGCGTTGCGCACCGGCAGCGACAGCATGAGCAGGCTGATCGCGACGGGCGCCGCGAACTGCGCGGTGCGCCGGGACACCGGCCGCGGCAGGGCGTGCGCGGCGACCACGCCGAGCGCGACGACCAGGGCCAGCGAGCCGAACGTCCAGCCCCAGCCCAGCGCTTGCTCCGCCGCGCGCGCGAGCGGCTTGAGGACGAGCCCCGCGAACGGGGGCCCGGTGAACCGGTCGGGCGCGTCGTACAGCGAGCCGCTGACGTGCAGCACCCCTTCGGGGCCGATCCAGGTCTCCAGATCGGTGAGGCGCTCGTCCGGAGGTGCGCTCAGCACCGCCACGAGTTGACGCGCGCCGAGCACGGCCGCGATCAGCCACAGGCCGGCGCGCAGCACGCCGAGCCGCCCCGTCACCGGATCCGTGGATCCCGGCGCCACTCCTCCGCGCTCCGCGTTCGCCACGCCTTTCGGACCTCCCGCTCAATCGGCCGGTTCACCGACATACACCGCACTCCCGGTAAGACGCAGGCAACTGCTCCTTCACCTGTCTGTCCACCGGGATTTGACGGATAGGCAGTGTCTTCGGCCACTTTGTCCCAGCCTTCACACGTGCGGTTCCGCGACATAGATCACAAGAATTTGCATCAGCACCGTGCGAAGGCTTCGACGTTTCCCCAGGCCGGAGGGGGTTTCCTCGCGTAGAGGAGTTAACTGAACACTACCCGTTACGGGCGAGGGCGCCCCTATGGTCGATGCGTCGGCCGTTCCGCGTGAACGGCCGTTGCTCTTGTCCCCGACGAAAGGAAGGCGAAGGACCCGTGTCCAGCGCTACTTCCATCGCCCCCGATACCAGCGGGTCCTTCGCCGCCACGAAGGACCGCACCTCATCCGAGCCCACCACCACCGACCCCGCGCTGGTCAAGCGCGCGGTCAAGGCGGCAGCCCTCGGCAACGCGATGGAGTGGTTCGACTTCGGCGTCTACGGCTATCTGACCGCGACGCTCGGGCACGTCTTCTTCCCCGCGGCATCGAGCACGGCCCAGGTCCTGTCGACGCTGGGCACCTTCGCCGCCGCCTTCCTCGTGCGCCCCATCGGCGGCGCCTTCTTCGGCCCGCTCGGCGACCGCATCGGCCGTCAGCGCGTCCTCGCCATCACCATGATCATGATGTCGGCGGGCACCTTCGCGATCGGCCTGATTCCGTCGCACGGCGCCATCGGCATCTGGGCGCCGGTGCTGCTGATCGTGGCGCGCATGGTGCAGGGCTTCTCGGCCGGTGGTGAGTACGGCGGCGCCTGCACGTTCATCGCCGAGTACGCGCCCGACAAGCGCCGCGGCTTCTTCGGCTCGTTCCTCGAGCTCGGCACCAACGCCGGTTACGTCGCCGGTGCCGCGCTCGCGACGGTGCTCACGACGACGATGGCCACCGACGACCTCTACAGCTGGGGCTGGCGCCTCCCGTTCCTGATCGCGGGCCCGCTCGGCCTGGTCGGTCTGTACGTCCGGATGAAGCTCGAGGAGACCCCGGCGTTCAAGAAGCTGGCGGACGAGGCCGAGGCGAAGGAGAAGTCCAACCCGAAGCCGAAGCTGAAGGAGATGTTCGTCGGCAACGCGAAGCCGATGTTCCTGTGCATCGCGCTGGTCCTGGTCTTCAACGTGACCGACTACATGCTGCTCTCCTACATGCCGACGTTCCTGAGCGAGGAACTGCACTACGACGCCACGCACGGCACGCTGATCCTCATCGGCGTGATGCTGCTGATGATGGCCGTGCAGCTCCCGATGGGCCTCGCCAACGACCGCTTCGGCCACCGCTGGGTGATCGGCATCGGCTGCGCCGGCTTCCTCGCGCTGTCAGTCCCCGCCCTCCTGCTGATCCAGCAGGGCTCCACGTGGGCGATCGCGCTCGGCCTGGCCGCGCTCGGTCTGCTGCTCGTCTCCTTCACCTCGTCGATGCCCTCGACGCTGCCCGCCCTGTTCGACACGAAGGTCCGCTACGGCTCGCTCGCCGTCAGCTTCAACCTGTCCGTCTCGATCTTCGGTGGTACGACGCCGCTGGTCGTGGCCTCGCTCATCGCGGCCACGGGCAACCTGATGATCCCGGCGTACTACATGATGGCCGCGGCCGTCATCGGCGGTATCGCGGTGTGGCGCATGAAGGAGTCGGCGGGCAAGCCGCTGCCGGGCTCGCCGCCGGCGGTGTGACGCACGCGTAGTCCTTGAAGAGCGGGCGGGTCCGGAGCGGTGAACATCCCTCCGGACCCGCCCGCTTTCGCGTTCCCGCTGCCTACGCTGACGGCCATGACGACTCAACCGGCACACCCTGAGCCCGAGTCCGCGGCCGCCGTCGACGCCTACCTCGCAGACCTCCTCGCCCCCGCCGACGAGGCCCTGGCCGGGGCCCTCGCCGACAGCGAGGCGGCGGGGCTGCCCGGCATCAACGTCTCGGCCACCAACGGAAAACTGCTGCACCTGATCGCCCGCGTCCAGGGCGCCCGCCGGATCCTGGAGATCGGCACGCTCGGCGGCTACAGCACGATCTGGCTGGCCCGCGCGCTGCCCGCCGACGGGACGCTGATCACCCTGGAGCACAGCGACCGGCACGCCGAGGTGGCCCGCGCCAACATCGCCCGCGCGGGCCTGGACAAGGTGGTCGAGGTCCGGGTCGGCGCGGCGCTCGACTCACTGCCCGGCCTCGCCTCCGAGGGCCGGGACTTCGACCTCGTCTTCATCGACGCGGACAAGGTCAACAACCCGCACTACCTGGAGTGGGCGCTGCGGATGACGCATCCGGGCAGCGTGATCGTCGTCGACAACGTGGTGCGTGGCGGGCGCGTGACGAACGCCGGCTCCACGGAGGGCGACGTCGTCGGCACCCGCGCCGCGCTCCAGTTCCTGGCGGACCATCCGAGGCTGGAGGCGACGGCGATCCAGACGGTGGGCGCCAAGGGACACGACGGCTTCGCGCTGGCCTACGTGAGTTCGTGACAGAAACCGACGTGCACGCTGCGCGGCCCGCTCCGGTCGGCCACGAGCACCTCGCCGGAGGAGCCGCGCGGCAGCGCCAGCACGCCCCCGTACGAGACGGCTTGTCCCATCTCCTGCTGCCCCCGGCCCTGCGGACCGAACCGGACCCGTACCTCGGACGCGGGGTCGTCCTGCGAGCCGCGCAGCCAGAACAGGACCCAGTCGCCCTCCGGGCCGCACCGGAACTCCAGGTGCACCCGCGACACGAACAGCCAGTCCTCGGGCGTGACGAGGCGGCACACGCCCGCGTCGCGGCCGACCCGCAGCACCTCGCCCGGCTCGCTGCGGGCCTCGGCCATGGCCATCGCGGCCGTCGCCCCCGAGTCGTCACCGGCCATGGTGGCCATGGTCAGTTCGAGCACCGCACTCCCCCCACCACCGTCGTGCCTACGTGGCTCGCAGCCTAGAGCGCCGCGAACCGCTCTGGGACACTTGGTTCATGACCGAACGCAAACCGCCCGGAGTCGGCTTCGAGTCATTCGTGGACAAGCAGATCCGCGACGCGGAACGACGCGGCGACTTCTCCTCGCTGCCCGGCGCGGGCAGGCCGCTCGATGCCTCGGCCGACTCCACGTACGACGAGAACTGGTGGATCAAGGGAAAGCTGGCCCGTGAGGGCTTCTCCGTCCTGCCGCCCTCGCTCGCGCTGCGCAAGGAGGCCGAGGACACCCTGGCGGCGCTGCCGAAGGCGCCGTCGGAACGGATCGTGCGCGACAGGCTCGCGGAGCTCAACGACAAGATCCGCGACATGATGTTCAAGCCGCCGCCGGGTCCGCCGCTCGGCCTGAAGCCGTACACGGCCGACGAGGTCGAGGAACTCGTGCGGGAGTGGCGGTCGGCGCGGTCGGGGCGCGAGTCGGCCTGAGAGGTCGCTGAGGCACGATGGACGCATGAGCATCGTGAAGATCAACGCACTCACCGTCCCGGACGAGCAGCGGGAGGTCCTCGAGAAGCGCTTCGGCGCGCGGGCCGGAGCCGTCGAGAGCTCCGACGGCTTCGAGTGGTTCGAGCTGCTGCGCCCGATCGAGGGCACCGACCAGTACCTCGTCTACACCCGCTGGCGCGACGAGGCCGCCTTCCAGGCCTGGATGGAGGGCCCCATGAAGGCGGCCCACCAGGGCCCGCAGGACGGCGACCGCCCGAAGCCGGCCGCGAGCGCCTCCACGGTCTGGTCCTTCGAGGTGGTCCAGCAGGCGGCCCCGAAGCGGTAGCACCTCCGGCGCCCTCACCCGGCCCGTGCTGCGGCCCCGTCGTCCCGACGCGGCGTCCCGACGCGGCGTCCCGACGCGGCGTTGGGAGCCCGGAGCCCGGAGCCCGGAGCCCGGAGCCCGGAGCCCGGAGCCCGGAGCCCGGAGCCCGGAGCCCGGAGCCCGGAGCCCGCGAGGAGCGTCGCCCACTTCCCACCCACCCGCCCCCTCCGGGGGCTCCCGCCCCAGCGGGGGCGGGGTCCCGGCGGGGGCGGGGTCCCAGCGGGGGCGGGGTCCCGGCGGGGGCGTCCCGAAGCGCGAGTCCCGGCGGGCGGGGTCCCGGCGGGGCCCTATGGGGGGCGGGCCCCCATAGGTAGAAGCCCAGAAGACCTCCAGAACCGGGGCATGCCCCCGGAAACATGCGTGCTCCCGGGAGCAGGACACGGCCCGCCGGGCGTGAGCCCAGAACAAGAGGGGCCCGCCAGGCGCGGAACGCCGAACCGCCAGACCACCAGCCGCTCAGGGCGCCGAACCTCCAGCCCACGGAGTCGGCCGCCAGGCGCACCGCATCCGCCCGCCGAGCGCCCGGCGTCCGCCGGTCATGGGCACGGCGACACCGGCCCGAGGCCCGGCAACCACCGCCACGGAACCAGCGACCACCCACCCGCAGCCCGGCAACCACCCGACGCACGCACAGCGTCCACCCACCCGAGGCCCGGCAACCACCCGCCACGGACACAGCGTCCACCCGCCCCCGCCGAACACACGGCACCCGCCCGCCGCGCACACGGCACCGCCCGCCGCCCGGCGGCCGGCCGCGCCACCGGGCACCCCGCAGCGGTACGCCGCGAGGTGCCCGGTGGGGGTGGCTCAGAGCTTCAGCAGGCGTTCCGCCGTCTCCCGGTAGTCCCGGAGGGCCAGGCGGAGGCGTTCCGTGTCCTCCGTCGAGCCCTGCCAGGACGTGCGCAGGGTGCGGCGGTGGCTCGCGAGGGTTTCGGTGAGGCGGGCCGTCAGGTCCTCCAGGACGTGGTCGGCCTCCTCCACCGAGGCGCGCGGCTCGTCGACGAAGCCGGAGAGCGCGTGCCGCAGCCGGCCTTCGAGTTCCTGGCGCTCGCCCGTGGGGACGAGGTCGCCGCGCCGTTCGCGCGCGATCCCCTGGTCGGCCGCGGCCGCACTGCCGGGATCCGGTCCGATCCCCTTGTCCGCCCCGGTCGGCCTCTCCGGGTGCAACGCGACCCCCTCGTCGTCCGCGACCCGCCTCGTGGGGGCCGCCGACCTCTCCGGGTCCACCGCGATCCCCTTGTCGACGCCGTCCGCCGCGGCGCGTTCGATGTCCGTCATGGGACTCAACTCCCCTTCGCCAGGCGGCCCTTGAACGCGCCGGGCCGCTTGTGTGTCGGGCGGGGCGCGGTGCGGGCGCGGGCCGTCGCGCGGTCCGGGCCGACCAGTTCGTCGAAGAGTGGCCGCGCCTCGACCATGGCCTCGCGCAGCTCCTCCGTCCCGGTCCCGCTGTCCTGCGTGTGGCCGGTACGGGCGTGCGCCGCGCGGTGCACGCGCCGGTACCCGTGGACGTGCGGCCCGTGGTGGACGGAGAGCGCGTCGAGCTGCTCGTCGTAGTGGGCGCCGTCCGGGAAGCCGCGTTCGTGCGCCAGGTCGCCGAGGAGCAGATCGGCCTCGGCGACGGCTTCGTCCGGGGACTCGACGAAGCGTTCCTGGGCGTCGGCCCAGCGCGCCAGATAGCGCTCGCGGGCGACGGGTTCCAGCGGCCGCTCGCGCAGCGCACCGTGCCGCTTCACGCGCTCGGCCAGCTCCCGCTCCGCCGCCCTGGCGTCACCGTCGTGCCGCGCCACGGTCCGCTCGTACTCGGGCCCGAAGCGGCGCCGCAGGCCGCGCCCGCCACGGGGCCCGGTCCGCGCGACGAAGATCCCCGCCGCGACCACGACGACGAGCCCCACCACGATCAGAGCGATGATCAAGCCTGTGGACATGACTGCCTTCCCTCAACTGTGGCTGTTCCACGCCGGGTTGCCCCGCCCGACGGGCTGAAACAGATCCGAACCGGCCACAGCGAAACCCGGTTGCGTCCGCCCGCCCCACCGGCCCCACCATGTCCCATGAACACCACGTCCTGGACCGTCTCCCCCGAGCCGTACGACTCCCCCGCGGCGACCGCGCTCTGGCGCGCGTACTACACGGAGATGAGCGACCGCTGGTACCTGCTGCACGAGGGGCACGTCACGGACCCGGTCGAGCTGGAGCGGGAGATCGCCGCCGAGTCAGGGAGCGAACTGGCGCCGCCGAGCGGCCGGTTGCTGCTCGCCCGGTACGCGGGGGAGCCCGCGGGGACGGCCGGCGTTCGGCTCGTGGCCGCGGACACCGCCGAGCTCACGCGCGTCTACGTACGCGAGGAGCTGCGCGGCAAGGGCGGCGCCGCGCTCCTCGTCGCCGCGGCCGAGGACGCCGCCCGCGCGCTCGGCGCCAGCGCGATCCGCCTCGACACCCGCGGCGACCTGGTGGAGGCCCGGGCCCTGTACGCGCGGCTCGGTTACGCGGAGACGGCGCCGCACAACGCCGACACGTACGCCGAGCACTGGTTCAGGAAGCCGCTGGCGCCGTCCCGGCCCGCGCGTGCGGCCGCTCCGCGTCCGAGCCGCACATCTCCGCGTTGAGGTCGGCGACCAGCTCGACGAGGTCGCGGGGCCGGTCCGGGCCCCACCAGTCGCCGAGCAGTTCGGCGAGGGACTCCTCGCGGGCCCGCCCGAGGCGTTCGGCGACCACCCGGCCCTCGTCGGTGAGGATCAGGTCGGGGCCCTCGCGCACGGCGAGGTGGCGCTCCTCGACCTGCCGGGCCGCGTCGAGGATCACGGGCAGCGGGATCGCCGTGTACTCGGCGAGGACGCCCGGCTCGGCCCACCCGTTGCGATGGGTGCGCAGGACCAGCCAGCTCGCCGCGGGCAGCAGGTCGTAGCCGGCCCTCGCGGTGATCTTCTCGTACACCTCGCGGCGCCCCTCGCGGCTGCCGAGCGTGGACAGGGCGCGCACCGCCTCGTCGTAGGAGGAGCGCTCGACGGGGTTGCTGGCGAGCGTCTCGGTGACGTCGGGCGCGGTGACCGAGCCGCGCAGCGGGTCCTCGTGCAGCAGCAGCGCGAGCGCGAAGGCGAGCAGCGTGACCGGGACGGCGTACAGGAAGACGTCCGTGATGGACGTGGAGTAGGCGTGGATCACCGGTGCCTGCAGATCCGGTGGCAGGGAGGCGATGCCGCGCGGGTCGGCGCCGAGCGAGTCCGGGGTGACGCCGGGTGGCAGCTGCCGGCCTGCGAGGGCGTCGCCGAGCTTGCTCGCGAGCTGGTTCGCGAAGATCGTGCCGAAGATCGCCACACCGAACGAGGCGCCGATGGACCGGAAGAACGTGGCGCCCGATGTGGCCACGCCCAGGTCCTCGTACGGGACGGCGTTCTGCACGATCAGGACCAGGACCTGCATGACGAGGCCGAGGCCCGCGCCGAAGACGAAGAAGTACAGGCTCATGATGCCGGTGGCCGTGTGCTCGTCCATGTTGTGCAGGAGCAGCAGCCCGATCATGGTGATGGCGGTGCCGGCGACCGGGAAGACCTTCCAGCGCCCGGTGCGGCTGACGACCTGCCCGGACAGCGTGGTCGACAGCAGGATGCCGAGGACCATCGGCAGCATGTGCACACCGGACATGGTCGGCGTGACGCCCTGCACGACCTGCAGGAACGTCGGCAGGTACGTCATCGCGCCGAACATCGCGAAGCCGATGACGAAGCTGATGACCGCCGACAGGGTGAAGGTGCGGACCCGGAACAGGCGCATCGGCAGGACCGGTTCCGCCGCCCTGAACTCGACGAACACGAAGGCGACTCCGAGGAGCACACCCAGGATCGCGAGCCCGATGATCTGCGGCGAGCCCCACGCCCACGTCGTGCCGCCGAGCGAGGCGACCAGGACGAGGCAGGTGGCGACGGACGCAACGAGGAACGTGCCGAGGTAGTCGATGCGGTGCTTGCGGGCGTGGACCGGGATGTGCAGGGCCGCGGCGATCACGAGGAGCGCGACGACGCCGATCGGCAGGTTGACGTAGAAGACCCAGCGCCAGCTGAGGTGCTCGGTGAACAGGCCGCCGAGCAGCGGCCCGAGGACGCTCGTCGCGCCGAAGACCGCACCGAACAGGCCCTGGTACTTGCCGCGTTCACGCGGCGAGACGATGTCGCCGACGATCGCCATGGACAGCACCATCAGGCCGCCGCCGCCGAGTCCCTGCAGCGCACGGAAGCCGATCAACTGCCCCATGTCCTGCGCGAGTCCGCACAGCGCCGAGCCCACCAGGAAGATGACGATGGCGAGTTGGAACAGCTTCTTGCGCCCGTACTGGTCGCCGAGTTTCCCCCACAGCGGGGTCGCCGCCGTCGCGGCGAGCATGTACGCGGTGACGACCCAGGACAGATGTTCCAGGCCGCCCAGATCGCTGACGATGGTCGGCAGGGCCGTCGACACGATCGTCTGGTCGAGCGAGGCCAGCAGCATGCCGAGCAGCAGTGCGCCGATCGACACGAGGACGCCGCCGGACTTGGCGTTCTCCTTGGGCGCGGCGGGCGCTCCACGACCGCTGTCTCCGGGCCCCACGGCGTCGATGTCCTGGCTGCTCATGGCCACCTCCGAAGCCGGCCCGGCGTGGACTGAGCCGGGTGCTTGGTACTTCCCATCCTGGTAGGTGTGACCAGGTTTGGCCTGTTGAGTCATGCGGCGCACGAAGTTTTGCGCGACGATCTCCGGTCACCGTGTGCACACGGGTGACGACAAGCGTTTATGGGACCGGCGCTGCGGCAGGGGCCCGCGGGTCTGCATAATGCGCTGCAACGACCGGGCGGGGGGCTCGGGCGTCCTGCAGGGGGGTATCGAGCAGTGAGCGATGAACGTCGTACGTGTCCGGAGTGCGGGACCGAGGAGGGGCCCGACGGCGCGGCGTCCTGCGCCTGCGAGCCGGAAGCTTTCGCTCCGCTCCGTGTCCGCCCCTACGTTTCGCTCTCAGAGCCCTCCCAGCCGCCCCCGCCACGGGTCGCGGACCCGTACGCGTATCCGCCGCCGCCCCCGCACACCGGGGACGACGCCGACGACGACGGGCGGGCGCAGGACGAGCCGCCCAGGCACGGCCGGATGCTGCTGCTGTCCGCGGTCACGGGCGTGCTGAGCGTGGCGACCTTGGTGACGGTGCTGATCACGTCTCCGGGCGACGACGGCGCGTCCGCCTCGGACAACACGGCGGCGACGGCGACGGCGCTGCCGTCCGCCCCGTCCCGCCCGGCGACCCCCACCACGCGCTCCGCGTCCCCTTCGGCGAAGCCCTCACCGTCCGCGTCGCCCACACCGACCCGCTCGCATACGGTCAGCGCCTCCCCCACACCGACCAGGAAGAAGCCCGACACGGACTCCAGGAAGCACGAACGGAGCCCGTCCCCTTCGCCCTCCCGCACGACGTCGCGGCCCTCGGCGGACGCGACGACCCTGCGCAGGGGCGACAGCGGTCGCGAGGTCGCCGAACTCCAGTGGCGCCTGAGGCAGTTGAACCTCTACGTCGGCGACATCACCGGCGACTTCGACGGCCCCACGGAATCCGCGCTCAGCACCTACCAGCTCTCCCGCGGCATCACCGACGACACCCGCGGCGAATACGGCCCAGCGACACGCACAGCTCTGGAACGCGAAACCGGAAACCAACGGAGCCGCTGGCATTAGGGGCGCGGGGAACTGCGCGCCCAGCCACTACAGGCCGAAACCCGCGACGCCCCAAAACCTCTATGGCCCAGGGCAAAACCCGTCACCCCACGCGCAGCGCAACCCCACCACCGGCCAAACCCTCAACCCGCACACCCGAAAGATCCGGAACACACACGGTCGCCCCATGCGCCAGGGCGCGCGGCCCAACCCCCACAACCCGCATCCCCGCGGAGCGCCCCGCCGAGATTCCCGCCCCCGAGTCCTCGAACACCACACAGTCCGCCGGATCGACCCCCAGCTCGGCGGCCCCCTTCAGGAACCCCTCGGGATCGGGCTTGCTGGCCCCCACGTTCTCCGCGGTCACCCGAACCGCCGGATACGCGAGCCCCGCCGCCCCCATCCGCGCGGTGGACAGCGCGAGGTCGGCCGAGGTGACGAGGGCGTACGGAACGCCGCTGGCCGCGACCGCGTCGAGGAAGCGGGCCGCGCCGGGGATCTCGACGACGCCCTCCACGTCGGAGGTCTCCTCGGCGAGCATCCGCGCGTTGTCCGCGTAGTTCTCCGCCATCGGCCGCTCGGGCAGCAGCTCGGCGAGCGTGGCGTGGGCCTGGCGGCCGTGCGCGACGGAGAGGACGTGCTCGGCGTCGAATCCGTGGGCGGCGGCCCAGCGGCGCCAGATCCGCTCGACGACGGCGTCGGAGTTGACGAGGGTGCCGTCCATGTCGAGGAGGAGGGCGCGCGCCTTGAGAACAGTGGGCACCGTGGGCGAGGCCGGCATCGGCGGGCTCCAGACCTGTGGAGGCGTGAGAGGGACAAGGCGGCCCCGCCCGCTGGTCAGGGTTGAACGGGCGGGTGCCACTTTGTTTCTCCACGATACAAAAACTCCCCCGAAGATCGCCACCCGCCCCCCACGAACCGCACCCCACCCCTCCCCACAGCCCTTCACCCCGCCGCTCAGCCCGTCGTCGTCGGCGGCGACGACGGGAACGTCTTCGTATACGGATTCGACAGCCCCGGCGGCGCGATCAGGGCGACCTGCGGCGCACCGGGCTGCGGCGCCGGCGGCGTCATCTGCGACTTCGGGACCCGCGGCGGCCCGGTCTGCTCGGCGAGGGCCTGGTCCATGTTGACGAGCCCGGTCTTCTCCAGGACCTCCATGTGGTCGCGCACCACGTCGTTGGCCTCGTTCGCGAGCCGCCGTATCTCGGAGTTCTGCGTGGTCGCCCGGATGTTGCTGACGGCGGGGAAGATCTGCCCGTGCGTCACGCGCATGATGTTCGACGCCGTGGAGTCGAACTCGGTGCCGCGCTTGGACACCACGGTCGCCACGAACTGCTGCTGCTGCGCCGTGGGTTGATTGGGCAGGGTGATGCCCATGTCCTGGGAGATCTTGCGGCAGCTGGCGTCCAGAAGCGCGTGCCCGACGACGAGATGCCGACCGGCCGTCTTCATCTCCGGCGTCGTCCCGCGCTTCAGCACCTCCTGCCCCAGGGGGAATTCCCACAGGCCGGCCGATCTGACCTTGACCACGAAGTCCCGGTCGGCCTCGGTGAGCGGACCCCAGCGGGTGCTGGCGACGACGCGTGTCTGGGTCGTGGTCGTGTTCTGCACGCCGAGCATCGCCGGATAGGCCAGGGCCGAGACGGTCACGATCAACGCGCCGATCACGAAGAGGTTTCCGGCCGTGGAGCGCGAGAGTCGCATGGTGCCTCCAGTCACGTACGAGGGTCACCGGAGAGTACGGACGCGGGCCCCGCACTGATCAGCGCCCGGCGAAATCCCCTCGTTCTTTTTCACGCCCACCCCCGGCCAACTCCCGTTTCGTGGGGCCCACTTGTGATCGACCGCCCGGCCCGCCACCATATTGACGCGCCCCTGCCACACGCGGCACCCCACAGCACGCCGCACGACAGACCCCCGTAACTCCACCCCACATCCAGGGAGTTCACATGCGCCGCACCTCACGCTCGCACCGCGCCCGCCGGTTCTACGCGCGTCGAATATCGATCGCCGGAGCCGCCGCAGGCACCACCGCGCTCGCCCTGCTGCTGACCACCCAGTCCGCGCAGGCCTCCCCGCCCACCCCCATCAGCGGGGCCACCGCCCGTACCTACCTCGGCGAGCTGACCGAGAAGGCGGAAGGTTCCTCCGACGGCTACAGCCGCGAGAAGTTCCCGCACTGGATCACCCAGTCCGGCTCGTGCAACACCCGCGAGGAAGTCCTCAAACGCGACGGCAAGGACGTCCAGACGGGGTCCGACTGTGCGGCGACATCCGGGAGTTGGTACTCGGAGTACGACGGCGAGACCTGGACGGCCGCGTCCGACGTCGACATCGACCACATCGTCCCGCTGTCCGAGGCGTGGAAGTCGGGCGCGAGCGCCTGGACCAACGACGAGCGCCAGGGCTTCGCCAACGACCTCACGCGCCCGCAGCTCATCGCGGTCACCGACAACGTCAACCAGTCCAAGGGCGACCAGGACCCGGCCGAGTGGATGCCCTCGCGCACCGAGTACACCTGCACGTATCTGCGGATGTGGGTCCAGGTGAAGCACCACTACGCGCTCAGCGTCGACCCGGCGGAGAAGTCGGCGATCCAGTCGGGGCTCAGCGGCTGCTGAGGCCCCCGGCCAGGTCGTTCGGGTATTGCCGGAACCGTCCCGCCCGCCGCCGACGTTCCGTACCGTACGGGACCGGAACGTCGGGGACACGAGCGGAGGCGATCACGTGGCGAGGCTGCGCCTTGGACCACTGCTGCGGTATGTGGACGAGGAGACGGCGACGGTGTGGGTCGAGGCGAGCCGGCCCTGCGTCGCCGAGGTGCGCTGCGCGGACGGCGCGTCGGGCAGCGCACCCACGTTCCAGGTCGACGGGCACCACTACGCGCTGGTCCCGGTGACCGGGCTCACTCCCGGCACGGAGACCGCGTACGAGGTGATCCTCGACGGCGGCGGGGTCTGGCCGCTGCCCGACTCCCCGTTCCCGGCCAGCACCATCCGCACCCCGGCGTACGACGCGGACACCCCGGTCCGCGTCACGTTCGGCTCCTGCCGCTGGGCGGCGCCGCCGGCAATGGGGTCTCCCCTGCTCGAGCATGTTCGAGAGCTTGGGGAAGAGCACGACCCGGTGGGCCCCGACGCCCTCGACACCCTGGCCGCCCGCATCGCCGCGGACCCGGACGGCGAGCGCCCCGACGTCCTCGTGCTCCTCGGCGACCAGGTCTACGCGGACGAGACCTCCCCGGCGACGCAAGCGTGGCTCGCCCGCCGCCGCGACCTGTCGGAGCCGCCCGGCACGGAGGTCGCGGACTACCAGGAGTACACACACCTCTACTACGAGTCGTGGCTCGACCCGGAGGTCCGCTGGCTCCTGTCGACGGTCCCGAGCGCGATGATCTTCGACGACCACGACCTGATAGACGACTGGAACACCAGCGCCGCCTGGCTCGCGGACATGCGCAAGGTGCCGTGGTGGCGCGAGCGACTGCTGAGCGGCCTGATGTCCTACTGGGTGCACCAGCACATCGGCAACCTCTCGCCCGCCGCCCTCGCCACCGACCCGGTCTACGCGGCGGTGCGCGCGACCCCC
This sequence comes from Streptomyces sp. NPDC059897, assembly GCF_042730865.1. Classification (NCBI taxonomy): domain Bacteria; kingdom Bacillati; phylum Actinomycetota; class Actinomycetes; order Kitasatosporales; family Streptomycetaceae; genus Streptomyces; species Streptomyces sp. NPDC059897. The sequence goes on from NZ_JBHWKQ010000005.1 coordinate 91,266, forward strand.
GACGGCACGGACGCGCTGCGGGAGTTCGCGGCCCGCGCGGACGCCGATCCCGCCTCGGTCCGCTGGAGCTACCGCCGCGACTTCGGCCGCGTACGGCTGCTGATGCTGGACACGCGGGCGGCCCGCGTCCTCGACGAACAGAACCGGGCGATGCTCGCGCCCAGCGAGGCCAAGTGGGTGCGCGAACAGGCCCTCGCGGACCACGGCACGTACGACCACCTCCTCATCGGCACGTCGCTGCCCTGGCTGCTCCCGCACCTCATCCACGACGCGGAGGGCTGGAACGCGGCGCTGTGCCGGGGCGAACGGGGGCCGCGCTGGGCGCGGTTCGGGGAGGATCTGCGGCGCAGGGCGGACCTGGAGCACTGGGCGGCGTTCCCGGCGTCGTTCATGATGCTCGCCGACCTGATCGCGGAAGCAGGCTCAGGCTCCTCCGCACCGGCGACCATCTCGGTCCTCTCCGGCGACGTCCACCACGCGTACGTCGCCGAGCCGACCTGGCCCGCGGGCACCGAGGCGCCGAGCGCCCGCGTCCTGCAACTCACCTGCTCCCCGGTCCACAACTCCGTCCCGGCGTCCATCCGCGTCGGCTTCCGCTTCGGCTGGAGCCGCTTCGGCCGCATCCTCGGCCGCCGCTTCGCCCGCCACGCCCGCGCGGGCACCCCGCACATCTCCTGGACCCGAACGGGCGGCCCCTGGTTCGGCAACCAACTGATGACCCTGACCCTGCGCGGCCGCGCGGCCTCCCTAACCCTGGACCAGGCAACCGCATCCCACGGCCTGCTCCGAGCGGAGGAGCGTTCGCTTTCGGGCCCTTGAGGCCGGGGGGGGCACTTTATTCAAGCTCCTGAGGCCCTTGAGGCGGGGGACGGGCAACTCAAGCCCCTGCGGCCCTTGAGGCGGAGGACGGGCAACTCAAGCCCCTGCGGCGATTGAGCAGCGGGGTCCGGGGCAGAGCCCCGCGTCGTGGGGCAATCGAGGCACGAGGCCGGTTCGGCGGGCAACTCCAGCCCCGCCGGCGATTGAGGCGCGGGGCCCGGGGCAGAGCCCCGCGACGTAGGGCGATCGCGGCGCAAGATCCGGTCCGGCGCACAAACTCCAGCCCCGCCGGCGATTGAGGCGCGGGGCCCGGGGCAGAGCCCCGCGACGTAGGGCAATCGCGGCGCAAGGCCCGGCCCGGCGCACAAACTCCAGCCCCGCCGGCGATTGAGGCGCGGGGCCCGGGGCAGAGCCCCGCGACGTGGGAGGACACTCCCAGCCACCAACACCCACCAGAACCGGGTGACCCCGCCCACACCCCCACCACTCCCCGAAGGGAACCGGCATGATGACCCCGTCCCCCGCTTCCCAGCAGCCCCACATGCCACGGGAGTCACACCTTGCCCGTCCCCCACCCCGAGCCCGCCGTCGCCATCGTCGGCGCGGGACCACGCGGCACCAGCGTCCTGGAACGGCTCACCGCGTCGGCGGACGAGCTCCTGCCGCCCGGCGCCCGGCTCACGGTCCACCTGATCGACCCGCACCCACCGGGCGCGGGCGCGGTCTGGCGCACGGACCAGGCGCCGGAGCTCCTGATGAACACGGTCGCCTCGCAGGTCACCCTGTTCACCGACGACAGCGTCGACTGCTCGGGCCCGGTCCGCCCGGGACCGAGCCTGTACGAGTGGGCCGCGCGGCACGACGTACCGGTGGACCCCGACGCGTATCCGACCCGCGCCCAGTACGGCCGCTACCTGCGCTGGGTGTTCGCGGAGACGGTCGCCGCCGCCCCCGCCTCCGTGGAGGTCGTCGCGCACGCCACCCGCGCCGTCCGCCTCGACGACGCCGAGGACGGCCTGCAGACCCTCACCCTCGCCGACGGCCGCCGCCTCACCGGCCTGCACGCGGTCGTCCTCGCCCAGGGCCACCTGCCCGCCGTCGCCGCCCCGGCCGAGCGCGACCTCACCGAGTACGCCCGGCGGCACGGCCTGCGCCACGTCCCGCCCGCCAACCCGGCCGACCTCGACCTGAGCGGCCTCGCCCCCGGCGAACCGGTGCTGCTGCGCGGCCTCGGCCTCAACTTCTTCGACCACATGGCCCTCTTGACGGAGGGCCGCGGCGGCCGCCACGTACGCACGGCGGACGGCGGCCTGCGCTACATACCCTCAGGCAACGAGCCCCGCCTGTACGCCGGTTCGCGCCGCGGCATACCGCACCAGGCACGCGGCGACAACGCCAAGGGCGCGTACGGCCGCCACCAACCCGCCGTACTCACACCGAAGTTGATAGCCGGATTCCGCAAACGTGCCGACTCCGGCGACGCCCCCGACTTCCTCGCCGACATCTGGCCGCTGGTCGCGAAGGAGGTCGAAACGGTCTACTACGAGACGCTCCTACGGACCTCCCAGGCCCGACCGCCCCGCACCTACAAAAAATTCCGCGAACGCTTCCTCTCCACACCCCACCGCTCCCCCCAAGAGGCCGCCGTCCTCCGGGAGTTCGAGGTACCCCAGAACCGGCTCTGGTCCTGGGACCACGTCGCCCGCCCCGCCTCGGGCCGCACGTACACCTCCCCCGCCACATGGCGCGCCTGGCTTCTCGGCCATCTTCGCGAGGACGCCGCGCACGCCGCGCTCGGCAACGTCGACGGACCCGTGAAAGCCGCCCTCGACGTGCTGCGCGACCTCCGCAACGAACTGCGTCTCGTCGTCGACCACGGCGGCCTGACCGGACCGTCGCGCCGCGACCACCTCGACCGGTGGTACACCCCGCTCAACGCGTTCCTGTCGATCGGTCCGCCCCGGCGCCGCATCGAGGAACTGACCGCGCTGATCGAGGCCGGCGCCCTGACCGTGGTGGGTCCGCGCATGGAGGTGGCGGCGCGGGACGGCCGTTTCATCGCACACTCACCCGATGTGCCCGGTTCGACCGTGAGGGTCACCACACTCGTCGAGGCCCGACTGCCCGAGCCGGACCTCCGCAGGACCGCCGACGACCTGCTCGAACAGCTCCTGAAGACCGGCGGCGCCCGCCCGCACCGAGTCGAAGGACACGAGACCGGAGGCCTCGACGTCACGCCCCGCCCGTATCACCTGATCGACCGTCAGGGTCGTTCGCACGCACGGCGGTTCGCCTTCGGCGTGCCCACCGAGGGAGTGCACTGGGTGACCGCCGCGGGAGCCCGCCCGGGCGTCGACTCGGTCACCCTCTCCGACGCCGACGCAGTGGCCCGCGCGGCCCTGGCCACCACTGGTACAGCGACCGAAGCGGAGGCCGATCATGGCCGGATGTTGAACTTGCAAGCACTAATTAGGTTCCCCTAATCTGTGGCGCCCCACACCGGTGGCGGCAGCGGCGATGAAGGCGCTCCTCGCGCCGGTGCTCTCGGTTTCGTCCCCACCGACCGAAGGAGCCCCACCATGACTGGACGTCTGAACAGCGCCCAGCCCTACGCTCTCGGCCTCTTCCGCATCGTCATAGGCCTGCTCTTCACCTGCCACGGCGCCTCCTCGCTCTTCGGCGTCCTCGGCGGCGCCATGGGCAACGGCGGCACGGTCCCGACCGGCACCTGGCCCGGCTGGTACGCGGCCGTGATCCAGCTCGTCGGCGGCGCCCTCGTGCTGCTCGGCCTCGGCACCCGCTTCGCCGCCTTCATCGCGTCCGGCTCGATGGCCTACGCGTACTTCAAGGTCCACCAGCCCGAGGCCCTGTGGCCGCTCCAGAACGGCGGCGAGCCCTCCGTGATGTTCTGCTGGGCGATGCTGCTGCTCGTCTTCACCGGCTCCGGCGCCCTCGGCCTCGACCGCCTCTTCGCCGGACGCGGCGAGCGGACCGAGGAGCCGGCCCCGGCCGGCGAGGCCGTCCCGGCCTGATCCCCCGCGCGCACGACGGCGACCCGCTCCCCACGTGAACTCGTGGAGGGCGGGCCGCCGTCGTACGCGCGAGGACCCAGAGAGGCCCCAGGGAGACCTCAGAAGGATCTCAGAAAGACCTCAGGAAACCGAGGTGAACGGCACCGAGAAGCACGCCACCCGCTCCCCCGACGAGCCCGGCTTGTCGTGGATCACGACGGAGCCCGCACCACCCGGCCGCAGCCCCCACTTCTTGTGGACCTTCGCCCCGCCGTCGCCGTCCTCGTCGGCGGTGAAGTCGAGCCAGAGCTCGTTCTCCTCGGTCACCCGCTCCGGGTCCACCACGTTCTGGTAGTGCCCGCCCGCCGCCTCGGGGTCGGCGCCGCACGCCTTCTGGTGCACGTGCGCGCCGTACTCGTGACCTGGGACGAGCCCTCGCACCCGCAGGCTCACCGTCATGCCGGAGTCGGTGCCGTGCTGCGCCACCTGGATCGCCGACGCCGGTGGCACGAGGGCCTTGTCGTACGTGAGCGCCGACGACGCGACGAACGCGTTCGGCGGCGAGAAGTGCCCCGCCGCCCGCACCCAGTAACTCGTCGTCGCGCCGGCGGTGCCGCTGCTCACCGCGAGCAGGGCCGCGGCGAGTGCACCCGTCACGATTTTTGCCTTCATTCCCGTTTCCTCCGTTCACCCGGGGTCACCAGACCCGTCCTCTTGGTGAGTTTTTGGTACGGCACGTGACCGACCCATCACGGCAGGAACACGCGGGAACGTGAGATCCGGAACAACTGTGTCCCTTTCGTCACTTCAGCCACTTCCGAGGCGTACGCTGTACAGCTGTCATGTCAGCCGCTCCTGTCGGGAGGGAACGGCCGGAGAACAGCCGGTTGGCACCGGAACGGTCCGTACGGGAGTAGGCGAACAGTGCTGCAGAACGTCCTGGGGTCACTGACCGACAGCTCGTGGATCTACGCGATCGTGGCGCTCTCCGTCGTCTTCGACGTGTTCGTGCCCGTGCTGCCCAGCGGCTTCCTCGTGATCGCCGCGGCCACCGCGACCGCGGGCGGCGCCGCCGCCACCGGCGGCGTGCCGCACCCCAACCTTCCGGACCTGCTCGCCCTCACGCTCTGCGCGGCGACCGCCTCGGTCCTCGGCGACCTGGTCGCCTACCGGATCGCCTGGCGCGGCGGCGAACGCCTGGACCGCGCCCTCGCCCGCTCCCGGCGCCTGAGCACCGCGCAGGAACGTCTCGGCGGGGCGCTCGCGCGCTCCAGCGGCGGGCTGCTGGTGATCATCGCCCGGTTCGCGCCCGCGGGCCGCTCGGTCGTCTCCTTCGCGGCCGGCACGGCGCACCGGCGGGTCCGCGAGTTCCTGCCGTGGTCCGCGGCGGCGGGCGTCGCCTGGGCCGCGTACAGCGTGGCGCTCGGCTATTTCGGCGCGCAGTGGCTGGGCGCGAGCTGGCTCTCCACCGTCGTCTCCGTCCTCGCCCTGGTGGGCGCTGGCGCGGTGGCGGCGTACGTGATGCGGCGGCCGGTACCGGCGGCTCAGGAGGCCTGAGCGGGCTCCGGGGGCCGCTTCGACTGCGCGGACGCGGACCCGCGTACCTCCAGGCCGTCGAGCAGTTCGGCGGTCGCGCGGGCGATGTCGTCCACCGCCCGTTCGAACACCTCGCGATTGTGCGCGGCCGGCGCACGGAAGCCGGACACCTTCCGCACGTACTGCAGGGCCGCGGCCCTGATCTCGTCCTCGGTGGCCTCCTCGGGGAGCACGGGCGGGCGGAGGGTCTGGATGCTGCGGCACATGCCTCCAGTCTGCCGCTGCGGGGCGCCCCGCACCCGGCGATCGACCCACGGGCCGGAAACGCGGGCCGGAGAAGCGGGCCGGAGATGCGGTCGACCACACGTTCGCGTGAACTGCCCGCCGAAGTGGCCGAAGTTGCTCGCACCCCGAATTCGAACAGACGTACCATTGCCGGGTGGCAGCGATCGATGATTCCGACTTCGACTTCCCCGGCGACCTCCTCGCCGGCCAGGCCGAGCTGCATCAGATCAGGGCCGAGCTCCTGGCCCTGCTCAAGCGGCTCCCCTGGTCGGTGGAGCCCCACGAGGCCGTCATGGACACGCACGGGTGGCGCAAGATGGAGCGCGCGGCCTCGCCCGGCTGGAGCGAGGACGATCAGGCGGAGGTCGAGAAACTCCGCAGGCGCGAGCTGGAACTGGCCGTCTTCGTGACGTGCCACCGGTACTGGTCCGAGCTGACGGGCGGCGACGCGGTGCGGGCCCGCGCCCGCCTCAAGCACGTGCACGACGAGCCCGACCCCGAGCCCGAACACGAGCAGCCCGCCCCAGAGGGCTCCGGACACGACGAAGGCCCCCGGGCCTGATCGCCGGAGGGCCTTCCATCACGGTGGGCGCGGACGGTTTCGAACCGCCGACATTCTGCTTGTAAGGCAGACGCTCTACCCCTGAGCTACGCGCCCGTGATCCCGGCGCGCGGCCAGGACGAGTCGACAGCCTACCTTGCCGATGCCCATGCTCGGCAATCAGGCGATCCCCGGCGAATCTCCGGCGAAAGTCACCCGCCGAACCGCGAACTAATGGACCCGTGTGTTCGTCATTAACCGATGGGAGAATGGACCGGGCAGGGCTGATGACGGCACGGACAGCGCGGGAGAGGTTAGTGACGGCGACGACGACCACGAGGAACCCGCGTCAGTCGTCCGCCCCCGATACCCGACGGCCCGCGGCGTCCTTCGGAAGCGCCCTCAAGGACACCCTGACGCTCGCCGCCCTCCCGCTCCCCCTCCTGGCGGCCACGCTCACGGGCGCGTTCAACACGGGAGGGACCCGACGCTGGTTCGGGGGCCGCGCGGAGTCGCAGCGCGCCCAGGCGCAGACCGCCAAGGACGACGCGGCCGCGGCCTTCTACGAGCTGGACACCGCCCAGCGGGACCTGCGCATCTCGATAGAGACGATCACGGCGGTCGACGACTCGCCGGCGGCCCGCCGCGCCGTCGACGACTTCGCGGGCCTCGGCCGCCGGATCGACGAGGTGAGCGGGCAGTACATCACCGCGGTCGACGCGCACGACCTGGACCGGGACGACCTGGAGGCCTCCGCCGCCTCCCGCGCCCATGCCGAACTGACCCAGGCGAAGCAGCAGTTGACCCAGGTCAAGCAGGACCTGGACCGCTTCGCGCAGGGCATCGGGCCGCTGCTCGGCAAGGCGGAGACCCAGCTGGCGCGGGTCGCCCCGTCCGTGGAGCGCGCGCGGCAGGCGCTGCTGGCCGCGACGACCGCGCTCGACTCCGTGCGGCAGGCGGGCCTGAAGGCCGACGACCTGGCGGCCCGGCTCGCCTCCCTCGGCCCCGAGCTGACCAGGCTCAACCAGGGCGCGGGGCAGCACGGCGTACCGGAGACGCTGGAGCGCGCCGAGCGGGTCGCGCGGAGCGCCGAGTCCGTGCGGGCCGAGGCCGAGCGGCTGCCCGAGCGGGCGGCCGAGATCGACCGCAGGCTCGTCTCGCTGCGGACCCGCGCCCAGGCGCTCCAGACGCGGGCGGGGCAGGTCGAGCCGGTGCTCAGCGAGCTGCGGCGGCGGTTCACGGCCGCGTGCTGGCAGGACCTGCAGTCCGTGCCGGACACCGCCGCGGAGAACGTGCGGCAGGCCGAGTCCAAGATCGCCGAAGCGCGCGCGGCCCGCGAAAGCCAGGACTGGCCGAACGCGACGGCGCTGCTGTCCACGGTGCGGGCACTGCTGAACGCGACGGACGAGTCGGTGTCGGCCGCCTCCGACCGCCTGCGGCGGCTGAACGCGGTGGCGAAGGACCCGCGGGCGGAGATCGACCGCACCCGCTTCGCGATCCGGGACGCGCAGCGCCTCGCCATGGCGGGCCGCTCCACGCCCGACCCGCGGCACGCCCGCCCGCTCGACGAGTCGGTGGCCCGCCTGGACCGCGCCGTCGCGGGCCTGGAGGGCCGGCACCCCGACTACTGGCACTTCCTGACGGAGACGGAGGGCGTGCGGCGGACGGTGGCCCGCGTCGTCACCCAGATCCGGGAGGACCGGGGCGGCGGCGTCTGAGGTTGGCGTTCGCCGGGTGACGGGCGGACCCTTGAGGTACGTGAGTCACGTACGTGAGTCACGTACGTACGTCAGGCGCACACGTGCCGCGTCGTGCAAGGAGGCGAGGCGATCATGTCCACGCACGTACTCCATCCCAGGCCCGGGCGCCATGTCCGGCTCGACGAGCATCTGCCCCTCGACCACCGGCTCAGCAAGGTGTACCGCACCGGAGCAGGCCTGATGGGGCTCGTCCTGCTCGCCTTCGGCATCCTCGGCCTCATCGACAAGATCGGCTTCTTCGACACCCGCGGGGACACCGTCGCGGGCCTGAGCACCAACGGCGCGCTGAGCGTCCTGTCCATCTGCGTCGGCCTGCTGCTCTTCGTCGGCATGCTGATCGGCGGCAACTTCGCGTCCACGCTCAACATGACGCTGGGCATCCTGTTCATCCTCAGCGGCTTCGTGAACCTGGCGCTGCTGGACACCGACCTCAACTTCCTGGCGTTCCGCCTCCAGAACGTGCTGTTCAGCTTTGTCGTCGGCCTGCTGCTGATGTGCTTCGGGATGTACGGGCGGGTCAGCGGAACGCTGCCGCACGACAATCCGTACTGGCAGGCCAGACACGCCCCGGCCGACCGGGCCTGACCGTACTCTTGGCGCATGCCACGCTACGAGTACCGCTGCCGCAGCTGCGCCACGACGTTCGAACTCTCCCGCCCCATGTCCGCCTCCTCGGCCCCGGCCACATGCCCCAAGGGCCACGAGGACACGACCAAGCTGCTCTCCACGGTGTCGGTGGCGGGCACGGCACCGTCTCCGGCCCCGAGCGGTGGAGGCGGCGGCGGATGCTGCGGAGGCGGCTGCTGCGGCTGAGCCGGGGCTGGACGGCCGACACCGGCGTCACGCCTCGGGGCTCCGCCCCGGACCCCGCTGCTCAATCGCCGCAGGGGCTTAATGATCCGGTCCCGCCTTGGGCAATCTGCCGCGAGGCCGGCTCCCCACCCGTGGCGCAGTCCCGGCGCCGCCCGGCCACGGGCAACCCGCCGCCGTCCGGTGCCGCCCGCCATCGCCTTGGGCAATCTGCCGCCTCATGGGGTCTCCCCTGCTCGGAGCTTGTCGGAGAGCTTGGGGAAGGCAGGGTGGGCAAGGCGGCACCCCGGTGCCGCGCACCCATGACGACGGGCGCCGACCCCGGCACCCGCCCCAAAACCCCGGCGCCGCGCAAACCTCACAGCGAGCCGAGGAACCCCCGCAACACCGCCTCCCCCGCCGAAACCCCACGTTCAGCCAGCACCGTCACCCCGGGCGACACCCAGCCCACATCCGCCAACTCCCCGTGCCCGGGCCGCCACCCCCGATCCACCACGCGGAGCAGATCCGCGTCCAGCAACGAATCCCCCGCCCCCAACGTCTGCCCCGCCCCAACCCTCCGCGCGACCTCGGAGACCGCCGCCCCCTTGGTCAACGGCTTCGGCACGGCATACACCTTCCGCCCCTGAAGCGACACACCCCAACCGACCCCGTCGGCCCACTCCCCGAGCTCCTTGACCCACCCCTCGGGCAACGCCGCCCGGTCGACGACCAGATACGCGAACAGCTCCTCCGCGACCCGCTCCTTGAGCAGCCACGCCGGATCCGCCGCGCCGACCATCCGCTCCCGCACCTCCGCGAGCGGCGCGCACTCCGACTCGATCCGCTCCCCGACGGCCCGCCGCCACTCCGGATCCGACACCCCGTCGACCAGCAGGTGCCCCCCGTTCGCACAGATCGCATACTTCGGCGCCGCCCCCGGCAGCCGCACCCGCCCGTACTGCTCCCGCGTCCGCGTGGTCGTCGGCACGAACACCGCGCGCCGCCCCAGCTCGATCAGCAACTCCGCCGCGTCCTCGGTGACGTACGACAGGGGTCTGCCCTCGTACACCTCGACGCAGAGCAGCCGCGGCGCCTCGGCGTCCGGCACGGTCAGGCCGAGCGCGCCGGCGGAGTAGATGAGCGTACGGTCGAGATCGCTCGCGACGACGGTGGTGATGGTGGTGGTGGTGGTCACTTGGCCGCCACCGCCTTGCCGTCCGTCCCCGTCGCCCCACGCGTGAACTTCGGGTGGATCAACCCGACGCAGGTGTACGGGAGTTCACCGACCACCTCGACCGGCACCCCGCGCTGCTCCGCCAGCAGACGCACATGGTCGAGGTCCGCCCCGGCGTCCTCGCGCGCCAGGATCTTCCACGGCACCCGCCGCAACAGCACCCGCGTCGTCTCGCCGACCCCGGGCTTCACCAGGTTCACGTCGTGGATCCCGTACTCCTCGCTGATCCGCTCGACGGCCGCCCACCCTTCCCACGTGGGTGTGCGGTCGGTCCCCTGCAACTCCTTGACCTCGGCGTCGACCGCGTCCGCGACCTCCGCGAACCGCTCCTCCACCGCGTCGAGGAACCGCCCGGAGACGTCCGAACCGGCCAGCTCGGAGTAGAACTTCGCACCGTGGAAGTCGTCGGGCCCGACCAGGTCGGAGCGCAGCACCGTACGCGAAATCAGCCCGGACACCGTGGAGTTGAGGCAGGCCGAGGGTATGAGGAAGTCCTCCCGCGTCCCGTACGTGCGCACGCACGACCCCGGGTCGGCGAGCACGGCGATCTCCGGGTCGAATCCCTCGAACTCGGCGACGGCCGCCGCGAGTTCCCGCGTGATGGCACCCTTTCCGGTCCACCCGTCGACGAACACGACATCCGCCGGATCGTGGTGCTCGGCGAGCCAGCGCAGCGCGTTCGCGTCGATCCCCCGGCCGCGCACGATGGACACCGCGTAGTGCGGCAGCTCCAGGCCGTGCCTCCGCTGCGCCCAGCGCCGCATCAGCACGCCCACCGGCGTCCCCGCGCGGGCGAGCGACACGAGGACGGGGCGCGGCGAACGCTCGGCCAGCACCGTCTCGGTGACCACGCCCACCGCGTGGGCTATGCGCCCCGCCGACGCCTCGAGAGCCGCGTGGAACAGCTCCTGGTACTGCGCGCTGGGCTGGTACTCGACCGGCAGCGACTCCGCGTAGTGCGCGCCGCCGCCCTGGATGGCCTCCTCGCGCTCCTCCGTCGGCGCCTCCAACTGCACGTCCGAGAGGTCCTGGAGCAGCCACCCCACCTCGTCCGGCGCGTACGAGGAGAACGCGGGACCGCGCAGCGGCTCGGGCAGCGGCATGGGGGACCTTTCCTGAGGTACGTACGAGGGCACGACGGCCACGACCACGCGCGCCGCGTGCTCGGCGACCCGCTCCAACAGCCCGCCGGGCCCTTCGAGTTCGGCCGTGTCGCCCACCGAGTCGAGCACGACGACGACCGTGTCGAAGCCGCCCCCCGCGACGTTGTACGCGAACCGCTCCCCCGGCCCGTCCGCCGGGGCGTCGTGTGCCGGGAAGACGAGGCGGCTGCGGATCGCGTAGCCGGGGTCGTCGACGGCGAGGACGGGCGAGCGGGTCGTGGTGGAGTACGCGACGTCGGCGCCCGCCGCCTCCAGCTCGGTGGCGAGGCGCAGCGGCGCGTACATCAGCTCTTCGTTGCCGAGGACGAGTACGCGGCCCCCGCCCAGGTGCGGCGCGAGACGTGCGGCCATGCCGGGCAGTGCCGCTTCGAGGCGCTCCCGGTGCTCGGGCGTGAACCCGTGCCGCCCGCCGTCCGGCACGCCCCGCGGCCAGCCGAGGTCGTCGAGACGGATGAGCTCGGCGCGCTCCCGGCGGGGCGCGGGCAACTGCCCGCCCTCGTGCGCGGCGACGAGCGCCTGCCCCTTCTCGAGCACCCCGTCCGGCAGCTGCACCGTCCCGCGCGCCGCGACCACGAGGTCGACCCGCGCCCCTATCTCGCGCGCGAACTCCTCGAGCCGCCCCTGGTCGCCCGGCGAGCGCATGTCGACGAGCGCGACGATCACGTAGTGGCCGCGTGCGTGCAGTTCGTGCAGCGCGCGGATGGTGTTCAGGACCGTGTTCCCCGTGGAGAACTCGTCGTCGACGAGGACCAGCGGGCCGTCCCCCGCGAGCAGCCGCGGGTCCTCGGGCAGCAGCAGGTGCGAGGTGGCGTGCGAGTGGGACTCCTCGAAGCCACCCGCGCGGGCCACGCCCTCGACGGGCCTGCGCGTGGAGTGCAGATAGGGCGCGAGGGCCAGGCCGTCGGCCACCGAGTGCCCGAGCCCCGTCGCCGTCTCCGCGTAGCCGAGGACGACCGCGCGGCGCGCCGCCTCGTCGCCCAGCAACTCCCTCACCCGTACGCCGAGTTCGCGGCCCGCGCCCCACACCACCGAGGGGCGCTGCGGGACGTGCTTGCCCAGCACGTTCGACACCAGCAGGTGCGCTCTCTTGGGGTTGCGCCGCAGCGCGAGCCCCAGCAGCCCGGGCAGCTCCCGGTCACCTGTCAGCCCGACCCCGAGCCGCTCGGCGACCCACTCCCCTGACCACACCACGTTCCCGCTGCCTCTCATCTCCGCACCCTGCCCGGAAGCCGGGCCCACCTCTGCACGCACCCCGAAGGCGCTCATCCCGGCAACCCTGCCGTCAGCAGCTCCACGAACCCCACGTCCTCCCGCGCCACCCCGAACGCCTCCGCGCGCCGCAGCGTCCGCTCGGCCCACGCGCGGTGCGGCTTCACCTCGTTCATCTTGTTCGTGTACGCCGACCGGAGCACACCACCGCCGCCCCGCTCGGGCCGCAGTATGTCGCAGGCGTCGCTGTACTCCTCGTGGCTGACCACGGAGAGCGCGTGCACGGGCAGGACGTGCGTGGGGTGGATGCAGGTCTTGCCGAGCAGGCCGTTGGCCCGGTCCATCTCGATCTCGCGGAGCAGCCCGTCCATGTCGTGCTGGATGAGCGCCTGGCGCAGGTCGTCGGCCCGGCCCTCCAGGAAGGGGCTGCGGCGCAGCTGCGGCTTGAACATGCGCTCCTGGTGGCGGAAGTACTCCCAGACGGGCCCGGTCACGGTGAACCCCGTACCGTCCGCCCTCCCCAGCAGGTTGACCACGTCCCCGATGACGGAGGCCACGATCTGGACGTCGTACGCCGTCATGTCCGCCGGCCTGCGCAGCCCGTACGCCGAGCAGAAGTCGGTGACGCCGAGGCGCAGCGCGAGGACGCGGTCGCGGTACTTGTCGACGGTTCGGGCGATGCCGGCCAGGGTGTCGCCGCGCGTCTCCAGGTACAGCAGGTCGGGGGACTCCAGGACGGGCATGGCGAAAAGCCGCCGCCCGGAGGCCGCCTCGGCGGCGGTGAGGGCCTCCAGGAACGGAACACCCCGCTCCTCGGTGAACTTCGGCAGCACGAATCCGGACAGCAGGTCCACGGAGCTGCCGAGCCGCGCGACGAGATCGGTGATCTGCTCCGGCTCCCGTACCCGGATGAAGAGCAGGGGCAGCTCGGCGCCCTCGGCGGCCCTGCGCTCGAGGTCGGCGAACTGGCGCACGAGGTTCTCCTCGGCGCCCGGCACCTCGCCGTCGTGTATCGAGTCCTCCAGGCACAGGACCATGGAGACGACGCCGCGTCCGGCCTGCTTGAGCACGTCGTCCGCCAGCTGGGGGCGGGTCGCCGGACTGTAGAGCGTCGCCCCGAGGGCCGCCGCGAGCATGCGGGGCGGGGAGTCCGCGGTGAAGTCCCGCGGCTCCTCGTGGAACAGGCGCTCCCGCACCTCAGGGGCGATGTGCCCGAAATGACGCATAAGATTCCCCCGTACCGCTGGGCCACCCGAAATGATGTGGCCGGTAATAGTACGTACAAGGGTGTGTCAAAGGTTCCCGTCCGCAATGAAATTCTGGTAACTGGCGCATGTCGTGCGCTGTTTTCCGGCCGCGCCGCACGGCGGGCCCTGCCTGCGCACAGAGATGTCGATCTTTGCACCCCGCGTTGTCCCGGCCAGGAGCGGGGAGGCAGGATGACCGCATGACGCACGCGATGCTCAAGGGGGCGAACGTCCCGCTCGAATCCACAGCGGTGCGCGCCGTGCTCCACTGGTCTCCGGGGCAGGGCGTGTCGGCCGTCGACGCTTCGGCGCTGTTGCTCACCGCCGAGGGGCGGGTCCGTTCCGACGAGGACTTCGTCTTCTACAACCAGCCGCGCCACCCCGACGGCGCGGTCTGGAGGCTCGGCCAGAAGCGCGTGGCCGACGGCATGACGGACACCGTCCAGGCGGACCTCTCGGGCGTCTCCGCGGAGATCACGCGGATCCTCGTGACGGCCTCCACCGACCCGGACGCCACCCCCTTCGAGAACGTGCGGTCGCTGCGGCTGTCCGTCCACGACGCCGGGTCCGAGGCCGCCGAGCCGCTCGCGTACTTCGACATCAAGCCGGAGACCGGCGCCGAGACCGCGCTGATCTGCGGCGAGCTGTACCGGCGCGGCGACGGCTGGCGGCTGCGCGCGGTCGGCGAGGGCTACTCCGACGGCCTGGTGGGCCTCGCCACGGACTTCGGCATCTCGGTCGACGAGTCCGCCGAGCCCGAGGGCGAACCGGTCACCGAGCCAGTCCCCGAGCCGGGCACCGAGCCCGAGGCCGAGACCGCCTTGGTCACGCGCGCTCCCGTCGCGCCCGCCCCGGCAGCCGAGCCCGCGCCGCCGCTCGCGGCCCCCGGCCCGATGCCCGAGGCGGCGCCGGTCGCGGCGTCCTCGTTCCCGCTGCCGCCCCAGCAGCCGCCCTCGTACGGCTATCCGCCCGCGGCCGCCACCCAGCAGCAGCCGCCCGCCTACGGGTACCCGCAGCCGGTGTCGGCGTGGCCCGACCCGGCCTTCAGGCTGCCGCCGCAGGGGCCGCAGTTCATCGGCCAGTGACGGACTTGTAGCCGCGGCCCCACTGCAGGCCCCAGCCGTACAGCCGGTCGAGCTCGGCCTGGAACCCGTACACGAAGCGCACCTCGCGTCGCACGACGAAGTCGCCCTTGACGTTCTCGATGGAGACCACGGCGCACGAACGGGCCTGCGGCGCCCGCTCGTCGAGGCTGATCTCGATGCGGGGGCCGTTGCTCGGGTAGAGCGTCACATGGGCGTGCGTACGGTCGAACGCCGGCGTCTGGTCGTAGATGTAGACGAACACCAGCAGGCGCTTGATGGAGTCCCGGTGATCGAGATTGACGTAGACCGTCTCGCCGGACGCCGAGCCGAACCGGTCGTCACCGCTGAGCTTGACGTACGGCGCCTCGTTGAGCGCCCCGAAGAAGCTGCCGAGCGGCTGCACGACGCCCTTCTGGCCGTCCTTCAGCTCGTACAGGCAGCCGAGGTCGAGGTCCACATTGACCATCGACTGGGTGTGGGCCTGCACCACATCGGGCTTGAACATGCTGAACGGATGCCGCATCAGGCTGTTCCGCTTCGGACCGCCGATGTCCGAAGTGCGCATCCGCCACGACAGGTTGATCCGCAGATTGCCGGTGGCCGCGCCCTGTTTGGAGAGCGAGACGACCGGATGTCGCTTGGTGAGTTCGATGGCGTTGGTCGCCGCGCTGCCCGAATCGAACTCGAACTGCGCGGAGTTGCCGCGCCATACCCTGTCCCAGAAGGACATACCGCCCCCAAGTGCCGCCGTACATGCCGACGGGGCGGCCGCTGAGGACTTGTCCTCGTACAGCCGCCCCGCTCACAGCGTTCCAGGAATGACCCAGGGGTCAAACCCGGGAATCAGACTCCTGATGACACCTCGGTCTTGTCCGAACTCCCGGAGTCTCCCTCGGCCGCGGCGATCCGCTTGTTGCGCCGCACCGAGGACAGGAAGGACCAGGCGATCAGGAAGACGCCGATCAGGCCCGTGATGAGCTCGTTGACCTCGTACTGGATGGTGATCAGGAGGATCGCGGCGAGCGCACCGATCGCGTAGTGCGCGCCGTGCTCCAGGTACACGTAGTCGTCCAGGGTGCCCTGGCGGACCAGGTAGACCGTGAGCGAACGGACGTACATGGCACCGATACCGAGGCCGAGCGCCATCATCACGATGTCGTTGGTGATGGCGAAGGCGCTGATCACGCCGTCGAAGGAGAAGGACGCGTCCAGGACCTCGAGGTAGAGGAACATGAAGAACGCGGCCTTGCCGGCGAGCAGCACCGCGGACTTCGGCTTGCCCTCGCGCTCGGCCCGCTCCTCCGCCTCGTGCTCACGCTCCTCCTCTTCCTCGATGCGGTGCTCGAAGAAGCTGGAGAGACCATTGACGACGAGGTACGTGACGAGACCGGCGACCCCCGCGAGCAGGACGGTCGCCTGCTTGTCCACATGGACGCCGCCATGTTGATGCGCGTTGAGCGCGACGGTCAGGGAGGCGACGAGCAGGACGATCAGGGCGATGCAGACCGACAGCATGTCGACCTTGCCGAGCTTGGCCAGCGGGCGCTCGATCCAGCCGAGCCACTTGATCTCGCGCTCCTCGAAAATGAAGTCGAGGAAGATCATCAGCAGGAACATTCCGCCGAAGGCAGCGATGGACGGATGCGCGTCCGTGACCAGCTGCTGGTAGCGGTCGGGCTGGTTGAAGGCGAGGTCGACCGCCTCGATCGGCCCCAGCTTGGCGCTGACGGCGACGATCACGACAGGGAAGATGAGCCGCATACCGAAGACGGCGATGACCACGCCGATCGTGAGGAAGATCTTCTGCCAGAAGGCGTTCATCTTCTTCAGGATTCCGGCGTTGACCACGGCGTTGTCGAAGGATAGCGACACTTCCATGATCGCCAGAATCAGGACGACCCCGAAAGCCTGCCATCCTCCGTAGAAGATTGCGGCGATCAAGCCGAGCACGGTGATCGCGAACGACCAGCCGAAGGTTTTCAGAACCACTGGCTACCCCATCATGTGAACGGGTTTCCCCGTGCTGGTTGTACGGGGCTCCCCCGCTCCGCGCACGGCTTTACGAAACATTGACCCCGAAGTCTAGAGCGATGCCCCGGAGGCCGGACGCGTACCCCTGGCCGACCGCCCGGAACTTCCACTCTCCTCCGTATCGGTACACCTCGCCAAAGATCATGGCAGTTTCGGTGGAGGCATCCTCAGAGAGGTCATAACGGGCGAGCTCCTGGCCGTCCGCCTGGTTCACGACGCGGATGAACGCGTTGCTGACCTGGCCGAAGGTCTGGCTCCGGTTGTCCGCGTCATGGATCGAGACCGGGAAAATGATCTTGTCGCAGCCGGCCGGCACCTTGGAGAGGTCGACCAGGACCGACTCGTCGTCGCCGTCCCCCTCGCCGGTGAGGTTGTCCCCGGTGTGCTCGACCGAACCGTCGGGGCTCTTGAGCTGGTTGTAGAAGATGAACCACTCGTCGCCCATGACCCGGCCACCGCTGCACAGCAGCGCGCTGGCATCGAGGTCGAAGTCGGCTCCGGTCGTGGAGCGCACGTCCCATCCGAGCCCGACCAGGATCTGGGTGAGGTTCGGTGCGGCCTTGGAGAGGGAGACATTGCCTCCCTTGGCGAGTGTGACGCCCATGATCGTGGTCCTCCCCGAGGTGTGGCGGTGCTGTGGTCGAGCGCGTCCGGCGCCGCACTGGGAGTGCGGCGCCGGACGGGATGAAACGTGCTGCGGTGCTTCGGCTCAGACGTTGACGCCGAAGTCCTGCGCGATGCCGCGCAGGCCCGAGGCGTAGCCCTGGCCGACGGCGCGGAACTTCCACTCCGCCCCGTTGCGGTACAGCTCACCGAAGACCATGGCGGTCTCGGTGGAGGCGTCCTCGGAGAGGTCGTAACGGGCGATCTCCGCGCCGCCCGCCTGGTTCACGACACGGATGAACGCGTTGCGCACCTGGCCGAAGGACTGCTGACGGCTCTCGGCGTCGTAGATCGAAACCGGGAACACGATCTTGTCGACATCGGCAGGAACCGATGCGAGGTCGACCTTGACCTGCTCGTCGTCGCCCTCGCCCTCACCGGTGGTGTTGTCACCGGTGTGCTCGACCGAGCCGTCCGCGCTCTTCAGGTTGTTGAAGAACACGAAGTCCTGGTCGTTGCGGACCTTGCCCTCGGCGTTCGTCAGGATGGCGCTGGCGTCGAGGTCGAAGTCCGTACCCGTGGTGGTACGCACGTCCCACCCGAGGCCCACGACCACGGCCGTGAGGCCAGGGGCCTCCTTGCTCAGCGATACGTTGCCGCCCTTGCTGAGGCTGACTCCCACGAATCCTCCCTATGGTCTCTAGGGGCGGGGAGCCCCCGTACTGCTCTGGTATCGGATCAACGTCTGGATCCTAGTAACGGGTTCCCGCCCCGGCGAGGGATCCCGCAGGGTGTCGTCCGTCGGAGGATCGCTTACAGGGCGTCGATCGCCTTGACGTACTCGTTCAGGTCACGCGCGTCCGGCAGACCGTTGACGACGGTCCAGCGGACCACGCCCTCCTTGTCGATGATGAAGGTGCCGCGCACCGCGCAGCCCTTCTCCTCGTCGAAGACGCCGTACGCGCGCGAGGCCTCGCCGTGCGGCCAGAAGTCGCTCAGGAGCGGGTACTCCAGGCCCTCCTGCTCGGCGAAGACGCGCAGCGAGAACGGGGAGTCGTTCGATACGGCGAGCAGCTGCACGTCGTCGTTGACGAACTTCGGCAACTCGTCCCGCAGCGCGCACAGTTCCCCGGTGCACACGCCGGTGAAGGCGAACGGGTAGAAGAGCAGCACCACGTTCTTCTCGCCCCGGAAGTCCGAGAGCCTCACGGTCTCACCGTGCTGGTTCTTGAGCTCGATCTCCGGAGCCTTGGTGCCGGCCTCGATCGCCATGGTGAAGCTTCCCTTCCGTGGGGCTGTTCGGGTGGCTTCAGCCTAGTTGGCCGTGTACGGGCACCGGCGCGCAGGTGGGTGCCGGGCGCCCGGTCATGCGTGAGGGCCCCCGCGGGCGCTGTGGCGCACCTGCGAGGGCCCCTCCTACGGTTCTCGTTCCGCTGCGGCTGCTATCGCTTCTTGGCGGCCGCCTTCGGCGTGGCCAGACGGCTTGCGGTCCAGTCCTTACCCGCGCTGACGCTCTTGCTCGCGGTCAGGCCCGCCGTGGTGGCGGCCTCGCCGATCTCGCTGGCCTCGACGTACCCGTCGCGGCCGGTCTTCGGCGTCAGAAGCAGGATGGAGCCGCCCTCCTCCATGTAAGCGATGGCGTCCACCAGCGCATCAGTAAGGTCCCCGTCGTCATCCCGGAACCAGAGCACCACGGCGTCAGCCACGTCGTCGTAGTCCTCGTCGACGAGCTCGGAGCCGATGGCCGCCTCGATGGTCTCTCGGAGCTCCTGATCGACGTCGTCGTCGTAGCCGATCTCCTGGACCACCTGGTCGGTCTGGAAACCAAGCCTTACGGCAAGGTTCGTTTCCGCGTGGTCCGCGGTCGCGCTCACGGATTGCCTCCTGATCGTGTTTACGAAGTTGTCTACAGCCTCGCGTACGCGCGAAGCATTGGCCGTAGTCCACACGTGCGCGACGGATCGCGCAAGTACCCGGCCGTCAAGACCGCCGAAACGGTGACTTTCCAGGCCGTGTCACCGCAACTCCTGTCAAGGATCCCCGCTGGCCAGTGATGTATGCCACAGCGATCTGTCAGCTTTGCCCGTCACTGCCCGAGCACCCAGCGCGACCGGGCCCCACAGGGCCCAAGGAACACGTGAGCGAAATCGGCGTATCGTGGCGGTTTGAGCGCGACGGCTGGTGGGATGCGTACCGGACCTCGAATTACCTCTCGGTAGAGATGACGATTCCGAATTCGAGGTACACGATGGACAACGGCGCACCCGACAGTGGAACAGTGGCATCACCGACAGTGAAGGAACAGCGTGGTTTCCGGATCCGATCGCAACCCGATCATCATTGGCGGTCTCCCCAGCCAGGTCCCGGACTTCGATCCCGAAGAGACCCAGGAGTGGCTCGACTCCCTTGACGCCGCAATCGACGAGCGCGGCCGCGAGCGGGCCCGGTACCTGATGCTCCGGCTGATCGAGCGGGCCCGCGAGAAGCGCGTGGCCGTGCCCGAGATGCGCAGCACGGACTACATCAACACGATCGCCACCAAGGACGAGCCGTTCTTCCCCGGCAACGAGGACATCGAGCGCAAGGTCCTCAACGCGACGCGGTGGAACGCGGCGGTGATGGTCTCCCGCGCCCAGCGGCCCGGCATCGGCGTCGGCGGCCACATCGCCACCTTCGCCTCCTCCGCGTCCCTGTACGACGTGGGGTTCAACCACTTCTTCCGCGGCAAGGACGAGGGCGACGGCGGCGACCAGATCTTCTTCCAGGGCCACGCCTCGCCGGGCATCTACGCCCGCGCCTATCTGCTCGACCGGCTCAGCGAGGAGCAGCTCGACGGCTTCCGCCAGGAGAAGTCGAAGGCGCCGAACGGCCTCTCCTCGTACCCGCACCCGCGCCTCATGCCGGACTTCTGGGAGTTCCCCACGGTCTCCATGGGCCTCGGCCCGCTCGGCGCGATCTTCCAGGCCCGGATGAACCGCTACATGGAGGCGCGCGGCATCGCCGACACCTCCAAGTCGCAGGTGTGGGCCTTCCTCGGTGACGGCGAGATGGACGAGCCCGAGTCCCTCGGCCAGCTCTCCATCGCCGCCCGCGAGGGCCTCGACAACCTCACCTTCGTCGTCAACTGCAACCTGCAGCGACTGGACGGCCCGGTGCGCGGCAACGGCAAGATCATCCAGGAGCTCGAGTCCCAGTTCCGCGGCGCCGGCTGGAACGTCATCAAGCTGGTCTGGGACCGCAGTTGGGACCCGCTGCTCGCCCAGGACCGCGACGGCGTCCTGGTCAACCGGCTGAACACGACGCCCGACGGCCAGTTCCAGACGTACGCCACGGAGACCGGCGACTACATCCGAAAGCACTTCTTCGGCGACGACCACCGCCTGCGCGCGATGGTCGAGAACATGTCCGACAAGGAGATCCAGCACCTGGGCCGCGGCGGCCACGACCACAAGAAGATCTACGCCGCGTTCCAGGCGGCCCGGGAGCACAAGGGCCAGCCGACGGTGATCCTGGCGCAGACGGTCAAGGGCTGGACCCTCGGCCCGAACTTCGAGGGCCGCAACGCCACGCACCAGATGAAGAAGCTGACGGTCGACGACCTCAAGGGCTTCCGCGACCGGCTGCACATCCCGATCACCGACGCCCAGCTGGAGAGCGGCGCCCCGCCGTACTACCACCCCGGCCGGGACTCCGAGGAGATCCAGTACATGCACGACCGCCGCAAGGCGCTGGACGGGTACGTCCCGACCCGTGTCGTGCGCGCGAAGCCGCTTCAGCTGCCGGACGACAAGGCGTACGCGGGCGTCAAGAAGGGCTCCGGGCAGCAGTCGATCGCCACCACGATGGCCTTCGTCCGGCTGCTCAAGGACCTGATGCGGGACAAGGAGATCGGCAAGCGCTTCGTGCTGATCGCCCCCGACGAGTACCGCACCTTCGGCATGGACTCCTTCTTCCCGAGCGCGAAGATCTACAACCCGCTCGGCCAGCAGTACGAGTCCGTCGACCGTGAACTCCTGCTCGCCTACAAGGAGTCGGCGACCGGCCAGATGCTGCACGACGGCATCTCGGAGGCGGGCTGCACGGCCTCTCTGATCGCCGCCGGCTCCGCCTACGCGACGCACGGCGAGCCGCTGATCCCGGTCTACGTCTTCTACTCGATGTTCGGTTTCCAGCGCACCGGCGACCAGTTCTGGCAGATGGGCGACCAGCTGGCGCGCGGCTTCGTCCTCGGTGCGACCGCAGGCCGCACGACGCTGACCGGCGAAGGCCTCCAGCACGCGGACGGGCACTCGCAGCTGCTCGCCTCGACCAACCCCGCCTGTGTCGCCTACGACCCGGCGTACGCCTACGAGATCGCGTACATCGTCAAGGAGGGCCTGCGCCGGATGTACGGCCCGACGGCCGACGGCCAGGCGGGCGAGGACGTCTTCTACTACCTCACCGTCTACAACGAGCCGATCCAGCACCCCGCCGAACCGGCCGATGTCGACGTCGAGGGCATCCTCAAGGGCATCCACCGCATCAGCACCGGGAACGCGGGCTCGATCCCCGCCCAGATCCTGGCCTCGGGCGTCGGCGTCCCGTGGGCGTTGGAGGCCCAGCAGATCCTCGCCGACGAGTGGAACGTACGGGCCGACGTCTGGTCCGCGACGTCGTGGAACGAGCTGCGCCGCGATGCGGTGGAGGTGGAGCGCCACAACCTGCTGCACCCGGACGAGGAGCAGCGCACCCCCTACGTCACGCAGAAGCTGTCCGGGGCGGAGGGTCCGTTCGTCGCGGTCTCCGACTGGATGCGCTCCGTCCCCGACCAGATCGCGCGCTGGGTGCCCGGCACGTACCAGTCGCTGGGTGCGGACGGTTTCGGTTTCGCGGACACCCGGGGCGCCGCGCGTCGTTTCTTCCACATCGACGCCCAATCGGTGGTGGTCGGCGTGCTCACGGAGCTGGCGCGGGAGGGCAAGATCGACCGCTCGGTCCTCAAGCAGGCGATCGACCGCTACCAACTGCTCGATGTCTCGGCCGCCGATCCCGGTGCGGCCGGGGGCGACGCCTGAGCGGTATCCGCCTGGTCGATGACTGAGCGGAGGGCGGCGAGAGCTTCGGCCTCGCCGCCCTCCGGCATGTCGTGTGGTGCGCTCAGAACGCTCCGCCCGCGAGCGGACCGGCCGCCGAGGCCAGCCAGACCATCGCGAGCAGCGTGTCGATCGCGCCGAGCACGACCGCGACGAGTGCCGGAACCGACTGTGTGCCGGTCCAGCGCCGGCCCATGGCCAGCCAACCGCAGACGACGGCGGCCGGTCCGAGCACGATCCCCAAGGTGAAGAAGCCGACGATCGCGCAGATGAGGCCGATGATTCCGAGCGACGCGCGGTCCGGCCCGGTCCGTGACCCTGTGCGGCCACGTGAGCGGGGGTGCTTGCGCGTGGTGTGTCCGAAGCCCGCCATCATCACTCCCTGAGTTCTTCCGGGTTGTTCCGGACTCGGGCGATGCTTCGGGTACCCCCGCTTTCCGTGGTCTATCGCGCGCGCCGCTCCGCGGTCCCCCGCCGGGGTCTACTGCTCCCAGACCTTGAACGCCCGCGCCCGGTAGGGAGATTCGGGCTCCCACGTCCCGCTGCCGGGGTACGTCTGGAACTCGCCCGTCTCCGCGCACACCGCGGACTGGTACGTGGTGACGGGACGGCCGGTGCGATTGGCGAGGGACACCGCGCTGCTCCCCTCCGGCAGCGCGATGCAGCTCTCGATGTCGATGCCGGCCAGTTCATAGGCGTGCCGAGGCCCCTTGAACCCGGTCTTGCCCCAGAGGCAGAGCTCTCCCGCCGAGCAGTCGCCCAGGGATGGTGGCGCCGCCGCGGTGGCGAGGCCCGGAGTGAGTGCCGCCGCGGCGAGTGCGGTGGCGGCGGCAGCCGTGGTCATGAACGTACGCATGTGCTTCAACCCCCGTGTCGTGTCGACCAGTTGCGTTCGCGACTGATCGCGTGCAGCCACTCTCGCCCGGAGGATCCGGTTCCGGGAAGGGCTGCCGAGGGACGTCACCCTGATAAGCGAAAGCCCCCGGAGAGTTCCCGGGGGCTTCCCTCTCACGAGCGGTTTCGCGCGGCACAAGGGCGGTTTCGCGCGATCCGGGCCGGTGCCCGGCCGTCAGATGTGCGCCGCACCCGCGCCCGCCTCCGCGTTCGCCCCGCGCTTGGTCAGCAGCGCGACGAGGATGGCGACGACCGCGACACCCGCGGCGACCAGGCAGGCCATGCTCATGCCCGCCATGAAGGTGTCCTGGGCGACGCCGGTGATCTTCTCGGCGAGCGCCGGCGGGGCGCCCGGGGGCACCGGCGCGACACCGACCTGGACCGCCTCCGAGGCCTGGCCCAGCTGATCGTGCGTCAGCGGCGGGAGCCCGGCACCCGTCCAGTTCCCGGCGAGATCGCTGTCGACCTTGGACGCCATGACGGCTCCGAGCACGGCGGTGCCGAGGCTTCCACCGATCTGCATCGCGGCCTGCTGGAGACCGCCGGCCACGCCGGAGAGCTCCAACGGGGCGTTGCCCACGATGACTTCCGTTGCTCCGACCATCACGGGGGCCAGGCCGAGGCCGAGCAGGGCGAACCAGAGGGACATGATCCCGCTGCCCGTGCCCGGTTCCAGCGTGGACATCCCGTACATGGCGGCGGCGGTGAGCGTCATGCCGCCGGCCAGCGGTATTCGGGGACCGACCTTCGTGATCATCGCGCCCGCCAGCGGGGAGCCGACGATCATCATTCCGGTCAGCGGAAGCAGGTGCATACCGCTCTCGACCGGGCTCATGCCGTGCACGTTCTGCAGGTAGAACGTGACGAAGAACAGGCCGCCCATGAACGCGATGGCCATGAGCACCATCAGCACCACACCGGCCGACAGCGGCACGGAACGGAACAGGGCGAGCGGGATGAGCGGTTCGGCGACGCGGGTCTCCCAGAGCGCGAACACCGCGAAGCACAGCACGGAAACGGCTATGAACGTCCAGGTCATACCGTCGCCCCAGCCCCAGGTCGGCGCCTTGATGAGCGCCCAGACCAGGCAGAACATCGCGCCGGACAGCAGCACGATGCCGAGGACGTCGAAGGACCGCGGCGCGTTCTCGGCACGGTGGTCCAGGAGGATGAAGAGCCCCAGGGCGAGGGCGAGAACGCCGATGGGGACGTTGATGAAGAACACCGACTGCCAGCTGACGTGTTCGACGAGCAGTCCGCCGACGATCGGGCCGCCGGCGGTCGAGGCGCCGATGACCATGCCCCAGATACCGATCGCCATGTTCAGCTTCTCGGCGGGGAACGTGGCGCGCAGCAGGCCGAGCGCGGCGGGCATCAGGAGCGCCCCGAACAGGCCCTGGAGCACGCGGAACGTGATGACAAGGGCGATGCTGTCGGACAGGCCGATGGCCGCCGACGCGGCGGCGAAGCCGACGACACCGATGAGGAAGGTCTGCCGGTGGCCGAATCGGTCACCGAGCTTGCCCGCGGTGATCAGCGTGACCGCGAGGGCGAGGAAGTAGCCGTTGGTGATCCACTGGACGTCGGCGAAGGTCGCACCGAGGTCCTGCTTGATGGTCGGGTTGGCGATGGCGACGATGGTGCCGTCCAGGGCGACCATCATGACGCCGATCGCGACGGAGAAAAGTGTCAACCAGGGGTGACCGCGCAGCCCCTTGGCCGGTGTCGGGACGTGCTCGGGCTCCGGAACCCGGTCCGCCTTGTCGACAGTGGTCTGACTAGTCATGCGTTCGAGGCTAATGACAGCCACTGACAGTTGACGAAGCATTTAACAAGTCAGTGACTGTCACTTCGCTCACACTATGGTGAGCTGCACAAACGGCAAGAATGAGGACCATGACGGATCGAATCAACCTGCGTGAACTCAAGAAGCAACGCACGCGAAACGCCTTGTTGCGCACCGCACTTGAGCTGTTCACGACTCAGGGGTTCGACCGGACGACGGTCGACGAGATCGCCGAGATCTGCGAGGTGTCCCAGCGCACGTTCTTCCGGTACTTCGCGAGCAAGGAGGACGTCGCGCTCGCGGTGCAGCAGACGGTGGAGAAGCGCTTCGTCGCCGCGCTGCGCGAACGACCTTCGGGGGAAAGCCCGTTCGAGGCGCTACGGCGGACCGTGCTCGGCACCTGGGACGCGATGAGCCGCGTCGTGGAAGAGCTCATCCCGCTCGAACTCCACATGCGCACCTACCAGATGATCGAGTCCACCCCCTCCCTGCTCGCCGTCCATCTGCGCCGCTCCATCGAGTTGGAAGAGGAACTCGCGCGCGTAGTCGCCGAACGCGAGGGACTCGACGTGGACGACGATCCGCGCCCGCGCGTGGCCGTCGCCGCGTTCGGTGGCGTCATGCGGATGACCGGACGCCTGTGGGGCGCGGGAGCGGACGCGAGCATCGAGTCGATCCGCGCGCTCACCGAGTCGTATCTCGACCACTTGCGACCTTCCCTGGCCGGCCAATGGCGCCACGACCAGGGCTGATCGGCTCGAGTGCGACACAGTGAGCTGGGTCGCATCCACGCGCGCGGGAGGCACTTATTACCCCTACGTAGCGTGAGACCACCGCTGCAGTGGTGTCCGGTTCTACCCAAATACACCACGGGAAACGTGATCCGCCTCACCTCATTCACGGTGCCGCGGGCGCTTCTCCTAGGGTGTTCCGCAGTGACTTCCTTCGATACCTCTCCCCAACTCAACGTCTGGCGCGCACTGCTTGCGCTGGTCGTCGTGTTCGTCATGCTGGCCACCACCGGCTGGACCGCGGTGCGTCATCAGCGAGGCGTCACATCGCCGCTCCAGACCGCGCTCACCGCTTGGGAGCACGGCCGGATAAACGGACATGCCCTCCCCGCGCACGACGGCTCCCCCAACCGCCTCGCGCACTTCTTCGACTCGCTGAGCGCACACCAGCGCGGTGAGCTCGCCGCCCGGTATCCGCTCGCGGTCGGCAACATGAACGGCGCTCCTGTAGAGCTGCGCTATCGCGCCAACCGCGTCGCGCTCGACCAGGCCCGTCAGGACGAGCACAGACGCATGTACGACAAGCGGCTGTCGTCCGTCGGACACGCCGACGCGAAGAAGCGCATGAACAGGTTCGCGTCGCTCGCGAAGCCCGACCGCAAGATCCTCTCGTTCGACCCCCTGGGCGCCGGCCGGGTCGCCGAGGTCTTCGGTGACCTCGACAAGGCCCAGCGGGTGTCCGTCGTGGTGCCCGGTGTCGACACGAACGTGCTCACCTTCGAGCGCACGTCCCGCCAGTACTCGGCGCCCGTGGGCATGGCGCGCTCCCTGTACGGCGCCGAGCGCGAAGCCAGCCCGCACACGCGTACCGCGGTCGTCGCGTGGGCCGACTACACCGCGCCTGCCGGCCTGGGGGTGGACGCCGCCACGGCGATGCGCGCCGAGGACGGGGCGGTGCGGCTCAACGCCATGCTGCGCGGCCTGCCCGGCCAGTCCTCCGTCGCCGTGTACTGCCACAGCTACGGCTCGGTGGTGTGCGGCGTCGCGGCGCACCGCATGCCGGAGCGGGTCAGCGACATCGCGGTGGCGGGCAGCCCCGGCATGCGTGCCCAGAGCGCGGCGGGACTCGACACGCACGCGCGCGTGTGGGCCACCCGTGACCGGGACGACTGGATCCAGGACATTCCCTACATGGAGGTGGGCGGCCTCGGTCACGGAGCCGACCCCGTTTCCTCCGCGTTCGGCGCGCGCGTCATGGCGGCAGAGGACTCCAAGGGCCACACCGGCTACTTCGTGCCCGGCACCGAGAGCCTCGCCAACTTCGCCGACATCGGCACCGGTGGCTACAAGACAGTGCACTGCGCCGGCGGAGGTCAGGGCTGCCTGGACGGATTTTCCGGGAACGTCTCCGCCTGACGCGCGTAGAAAGTGGTGAAACCGCGGTCTGCCGCGACAGGCGACGGAGACGCGCGCTCCGCCTACGATGAGCCACATGGGTGACGTACTGGCCGGATTTCATGCCGCCTGGGAGTTCGAGTCCGACTCCGTGCTCATCCGCTTCGAACGGGGGATCCGCACGCCGAAGCTCTTTCAGGCGCTTGGCGAACGCCGCATCCCTCTGGAAGCGGTCGCGGCGGTGTCCCTGACGCCTGGCAAACGCGGGACCGTCGTGCTGCACGCGGTCCCGCGGCCGGGCGCCGACCCCTTGATGGACGCTGCCGCGGGCCAGCTCAAGGAGGGCAGCGACCCGTACCGTCTCGTGCTGCCCGCCGAGCGGGAGATGCTCGGCGAGTACTACGCGGACGAGCTGCGGGCGAAGCTCTCCGACCATGAGGACGTGCGTCCGGAGAGCTATCTGGTGGCTCCGCCCGAGGCGCCCCGCCAGTTCAAGGCCTACGACGGGAAGGCCACCTTCGACGGGGACTCGGTGGCCTTCCGCTGGTTCTGGACCGGAGCGTCCTCCGCGAAGTGGAAGGCCGGGGACAAGACGTTCCCGGTGTCGGACCTGAGCGGCGTCGAATGGCGCTCGCCCGAACTCTTCGAGGGCCATCTGCGCCTGCTGCCCCGTGACGCCTCCGGGGAGCAGCCGGGCCAGGCCGACCAGGATCCGAGCGCGGTCGTCTTCGGCCTCGGCTACGGGCCGGTGCACGAGTCGCTGCCGTTCGCCGCCTCGGTCCTGGCGGCCGTGCGCGCCTCCGGGCCCGCGCCGCCGCAGGGTGGCGCCTTGTGCACCGAGTCGGCGGGCCCCGGAAGGCGCGACCCCGCGGACATCGCCGACCGCATCCGGCACCTGGGCGAGCTGCACCAGGCGGGTCTGGTGACCGATGCGGAGTTCACGTCGAAGAAGGCCGAGCTGCTCGCCGAGCTGTGACCTCATACCTGGGTAGGGGGTGCGGTTGAGCACTCCGGTATGACGGCGCGATTGGGCCCTGATGTCTACGCTGAACTGGCCATGAGCACTGCACCGACATCCCCCGAGAAACCGCCCCGCCCGCCGGACGACGGCTCCGGCCGGGTGGGCTCTCGGCGTATGACCACGGCGGTGCGACGGCTGGGCGACCGGCTGGCCTCGGCCGGGGCGACGCTGACCACGGCCCTGGGCGACGACCGGTCGGAGCCCCTGCTGGCGCACGCGCCCCGCCGTTGGATGCGGCTGCTGCCCTATCTGATCGCCTTTGGCTTCACCGCGTCGCTGATCCCGGTCACGACCCAGGTCCTGGCGAACGACTACGGGGTGGGCGGTGGTCTCGCCGCGGCGATCGGCGTGGCGCAGTCCGCTCCCCTGATCCTCGCGGTGAGCCGGCCGCTGGCCGCCTGGTACATCATGATCACCGCGGCCGTGCTGGGCACGATCCCGGTCTTCCAGGGGGACGCGCACCGTGCCTCCCCGTGGACGGCCATGGTGATCGTCGGGTATCTGGTGCTGTGCATCGCGCTGGCCCTGCGGGAGAGCCGTCGCACTCTCATCAAGATCTGGCTGGTCACCGTCGTCGCCAGCATCGTGTTCGGCATCTTCCGCGACAGCACCAGCCAGGACACGGGAGTGCTCCTCATCGTCCTGAGCGGTGGGGTGCTGCTCCTGGGCGCGCTGCTGCGCGAGCGCGGCGAGACGAGACGCAAGCTCGTCGCGCAGGAGACGATCAGCGAGGCCGAGCGGACCCGCAGGACGCTGCTCGAGGAGCGGGCCCGAATCGCGCGCGAACTGCACGATGTCGTCGCCCACCACATGTCGGTGATCACCGTGCAGGCCGATTCCGCGCCCTATCGTCTGCAAGGCCTGCCCCGCGAGGCGGGCAAGGAGTTCGAGTCGATCGCCGCGGGCGCGCGGGCGTCGCTGACCGAGATGCGGCGGCTGCTCGCGGTCCTGCGCAGCGAGGAATCGCGGAGCGATCTGGTTCCGCAGCCCGGCCTCACCCACCTGCCCCAGCTGGTCGAGGCGACCGTACGCGGTGGGGTGCCGGCCCACCTGTCCTATCCGGAGCTGGCGCTCGTCGGGGAACTGGCCCAGGTGCCCCCGGCGGTGGACCTCTCCGCGTACCGCATCGTGCAGGAGGCGCTGTCGAACGTGGTGCGGCACGCCCCGGGCGCACTGACACAGGTCTCGATCAGCCTCGACGACGACGCCCTGCTGGTGGTCGTGGTCAACGGTCCGGCCGCGGAGCCGCGGTCGCCCGTCGAATCGACCGTCGGCACCGGACACGGGCTGATAGGGATGAACGAGCGCGTACGGTTGGTCGGCGGCACGCTGGACGTGGGCCCGCTGCCCGATGGAGGTTTCCGCGTCGCGGCCCGGCTCCCGTTGACCGTGCCCGACTCCCCGACGGCATAAAGGAATTCGACACGCATGACCATCCGCGTGATCATCGTCGACGACCAGAGCATGGTGCGGGCGGGTTTCGCCGCGCTGCTGAACGCGCAGAGCGACATCGACGTCGTGGGCGAGGCCCCGGACGGCAGGGAGGGCGTCCAGGTGAGCCGCTCCACGCATCCCGATGTCGTCCTCATGGATGTGCGGATGCCCGAGATGGACGGGCTGGCCGCCGCTCAGGAACTGCTGACCCCACCGCCCGGCGTGGTGCACCGGCCTAAGGTGCTGATGCTCACCACGTTCGACGTCGACGACTATGTGTACGCCGCGCTGCGGGCGGGCGCGTCCGGGTTTCTGCTCAAGGACGCGCCACCGGCCGATCTGATCGCGGCGGTGCGCGTGATCGCGTCGGGTGAGGCGCTGCTCGCTCCGACGGTCACGAAGCGGCTCATCGAGGACTTCGTCAAGACCCGCCCCGCGCACCGCAAGAGCCACTCTCCGCTGCTGAAGAGCCTGACACCGCGGGAGGTCGAGGTCCTCGAGCTGATCGCGCGGGGACTGTCCAACCAGGAGATCGCGAAGAAGTTGGTGCTGGCCGAGCAGACCGTGAAGACCCATATCGGCCGGGTGCTGGCGAAATTGGACCTGCGCGACCGGGCGCAGGCAGTGATCTTCGCGTACGAATCGGGTCTCGTCGCGCCCGGCGGGCAGTGATTCGCCGCTCCTGAGGCGGCCGACCCCCTACTGCGGTATCAGTCGGAGTACCCAGGTATCAACGGCTAGTTGGCTCCGCAGTGTGACGTCCCGGCCGCGTCCGTCCTCCTACCTTCCCCTCGTCACACCACTGGACGAAGGGGAGACGGGCGATGGGCCTGAGGTCTTGGAAACAACGCGGCCGTCGCGCCGCGGCAGCCGCCGCGCTCACGGCGATCGCCGTGTCCGGCACGGCGGGTTGGGCATCGGGCCAGGAACAGCGCCCGCTCACGGGCCCTCCCCCGGGCACCGCTTCGTGGCGTGCGGACGGGTCGCTGGGGAGCGGGCTGCCTGACCCGGAGACGGCGAAGCCCTCTCAAGTCGCCTCCTTCTTCGACGGGTTGAGCGGGGCGGAGCGGCATGACCTGGCCGCGCGGCACCCATCCGTCGTCGGCAATCTGGACGGCGCCCCGGTCTCTCTGCGGTACGAGGCGAACGCGTTGTCGCTGCGGGCCGAGCAGGCCGGGGCCCGTGCCGACGCCAAGGACCGAGCGCTTACCGAGCGGCAGCGTTCCTCGGCGCGTGCGCTGGCCGACCGCTGTGCCCAACTGCTCGCGCAGGACCGCCGGATACTCGCCTTCGACCCTCGCGGACGTGGCCAGATCGCGGAGGTCTACGGGGACTTGGAGACGGCTCGGCATGTCTCCGTGATCGTGCCGGGCTCCGACATCGACCTGAGCACGTTCGACCGGACCAGGGACGTGTACGGGACACCGACGGGGATGGCGCGCTCGCTGCACCAAGCGGCAGGCGGGCGGACAGCCGTGGTGGCCTGGGTCGGATACACCACTCCGGTGGGCCTCGGCCCGGACGCGGCCACGGGCCGGCTGGCCGAGGCGGGAGCCCCCAGGCTGGCCCGCTTCGCGCAGGGCCTCACCGCGGCGGGCGCCCCGAAGCCGACCGTCTTCTGCCACAGCTACGGGTCGGTGGTGTGCGGGCTCGCCGCGCCCCGGCTTCCCGCAGCGGACCTCGTGGCCCTCGGCTCGCCCGGGCTGCACGCCGACACGGTGGCCGACCTGCGCACCCGCGCCAGGGTGTGGGCGGCCAGGAACGACAGCGACTGGATCGGCAAGGTGCCGAACGTCGAACTGTTCGGCCTTGGGCACGGCACCGACCCGACAGACCCGTCCTTCGGAGCCCGGCGGGTGCCCGCCGAGCGAGCACAGGGACACACGGGCTACTTCGCGCCGGGCACGGACTCGCTGCGCGCCTTCGCCGACATCGCCACCGGAGCTGCGTCATGACCGCCACCTCCCTCCGCGCTTCCCTGTCCTCGGCCATCACCTCGATCGACGCGAAGACCCCGGCCCACCGGGACCGGGCGGTGGACGGGCTGCGGGCGTTGGCCCTGCTCGCCGTGCCGACCGGACACTGGCTGCTCGCCGGCTTCACGCTCGACCCGCAGAGCGCCCTGCACAATGCGAGTCCGCTGAGCAGCTTCGGCTTCTTCGCGCCCCTCAGTTGGGTGTTGCAGATGCTCGGCGTCTTCTTCCTCGTCGGCGGATACGCCTCGGTCCTGTCGTTCCGGCGGGCACGGGAGCGGGGCACGTCGACGGCCGGCTGGCTGCGCGGCAGGCTTGCCCGGCTGGGTCGGCCGGTGCTCGGCGTGACCGCGGTGTGGGCCGTGATGGCCCCCTTGCTGTACGGCCTCGGGGTGCCGATGGCGACGCTGCGCACAGCTTCCACCCTGGTGATACAGCCCTTGTGGTTCGTCGGCATCTACACGGTGATCACCGCGCTCACACCGTGGTGCGTCAAGGCGGCGCGGCGGTTCGGCGCCTGGTCCGCGGTCCCACTGATCGGATCGGTCGCCGTCGTCGACTTCCTCCGGTACGGCCCCTTCTCCTCGGCCGTGCCGTCGTGGCTGAGCCTGCTCAATCTTCTTCCGGGCTGGATGTTCGCGTATCAACTGGGCGTCTGCTGGGGCGAGAAGAGGCTCGGGAAGCGGGGCGCCTGGGCGCTGCTCGTCGGTGGAACGGCCCTGTTCGCGGCCCTGCTGCTGCTCTTCCACTACCCGGCGTCGATGGTCGGGGTGCCGGGCGAGGCGCGGACGAACTCGCACCCGCCGTCGCTGCTGGTCCTCGCCCTGGCCGCCGCACAGAGCGGCGCGGCGATACTGGTGCGGGACCGTCTCGGCAGGCTGCTGCGCCGCCCGGCCCTGTGGGCACCGGTCGTGGTCATCAACCTGTCGGCGATGACCATCCTGTGCTGGCACCAGACGGCGCTGCTCGCTGCGGCGATACCCGGCTCCTTCGCCGGCGCGGTACCGGGCCTCACGACGGCCCCGGACACGCTCGCCTGGATAGCGATCCGTCTCGCGTGGCTACCGCTGTTCGCGACGCTGCTCGTCCTGATAGGCCGCTATGCGCGGGGCTTCGAGTCGCCGTGGGAGCGGGTGAGCCGGGGGCGCCGGGCGGTGGCGGGGCTGCTCGCAGCCGGGTTCGCGGTGTTCGCGCTGGGGCTGGCGTGAGGTGCGCGGGGCCCGCCGGTCGGGACCATCCGCCGCGGGCGGCCCCGGCTACTCGCGGCCGGCCGAGGTGGCGGTCATGTCCGCGTACCGGTCCCCCGAGACCTTGGCCGCGATCGGCTCGAGGAGTTCCCGCTCCTCGTCGGTGAGCACGATGCGGGTCGCCTCGGTGTTCTCCTCGACGCGCGTGCGCTTGCGGGTGCCGGGGATCGGGACGACGGCGAGGCCGAAGGCCCCCGCCTGCTGCTGCACCCAGGCCAGGGCGACCTGGCCGAGTGAGGCGCCGTGGGCGTCGGCGATCTGCCGGACCGGGTCCAGCAGGGCCGCGTTGGCGGCGGCGTTGTCGCCGGTGAACCGGGGCTGTTGGCGGCGGAAGTCGTCATCGGCGAGTTCCTTGTCGGCGGAGACGAAGGCGCCGGTGAGGAAGCCGCGGCCGAGCGGGGAGTACGGGACGAGCGCGACGCCGAGTTCCGCGGCGGCCGGTACGACCGAGCGTTCGATGTCTCGGCTGAACAGCGACCACTCGGACTGGACGGCCGCGATCGGATGGACGGTGTGGGCGGCGCGCAGTTCGGCGGCGGTGACCTCGCTGAGACCGAGGTGCTTGACCTTGCCGGCGTCGACGAGTTCGGCCATCGCTCCGACCGACTCCTCGATCGGCACCTTCGGGTCGCGGCGGTGCATGTAGTACAGGTCGACCGAGTCGACGCCCAGGCGCTGGAGGCTGGCGTCGATGCAGGTCCTGATGTAGGCGGGGTCGTTGCGGATGACGCGCTTGGTCGGGTCGCCCGGATCGGACCCGATGGCGAACTTGGTCGCCAGGACGATCTCGTCCCGGTGCGCCTTGACGAAAGGAGAGAGGAACTTCTCGTTCTCACCGGCACCGTAGACGTCGGCGGTGTCGTACAAGGTGACGCCGAGTTCAAGGGCCCGCTCCAGGGTGGCCCTGGCCTCGTCGCTGTCCGTCGGTCCATAGGCCCAGCTCATCCCCATGCAGCCGAGGCCCTGAATGCCCACCACGGGCCCGTTGTTTCCCAACTCAACAGTGGGAATGCGCCGCTGATCGCCGACCCGCGGCGTCCGCTCGGTGCTGCTCATGCGGTTCACGCCCTCTCCGGCGCCGGTCGGGCGCCCGCATAGAAGTCGATCTTGTAGTCCAGCACGGCCAAGGTGTCCTGAAGCTCCGCCACCCGGTTCAGGACATCGCGGCGGGTCGCTTCGAGCAGCTCCCTGCGTTCGTCGAAGGTCTGCTCGCCCCGGCGCACGAGTTCGGCGTAGCGCACCATGTCGGCCACCGGCATCCCGGTGAGCCGGAGCTTGCCGACGAGTGCCAGCCAGTCCAGGTCCCGGTTGCTGTAGCGGCGCTGCCCGGTGTGCGAGCGGTCGACGTCGGGCATCAGGCCGATCCGCTCGTACCAGCGCAAGGTGTGGGCGGTCAGTCCGGTGAGGGCGACGACCTCGCTGATGGTGTAGTGGTCCTGCCCCTCGGGGCGGGGGTGCGGGGGTGGCGCCGAGGCACAGTTGTCGGTCTTCCGGGTCGCCGCGCGGGACCGGGGCGTGGTCTCCATCACCGTCATGGACCCCACGCTAGAACCTTGGAGTGCACTCCAAGCAAGCGCGGCACTGGAACACGGTCCGGGAAATCGGCACGACACTCCGAAGACGGCCCGGTTACGGTGCGGGCCATGACTGCCGTACGCCGTGCCACACCTGCCGACGCCGCGGAACTGGTCCGCCTGCGCAAGATCATGCTGGATGCGATGAGACCGAGTGACGACGTGGCGTGGCAGCCGTACACGGAGAAGACGCTGAGGTTCCATCTGGCCGACGTGGAAGGCCCGTTGTCGGTGTTCGTGGTCGAGGCCCCGGACGCTCCGGGGACGCTCGCGGCCTGCGCGACGGGGACGATCGACCTCAGCCTGGGCGGTCCCGGGAACCCGGAAGGCACGGCGGGGCACGTCTTCAATGTCTGCACCGATCCCGCGTACCGGCGCCGCGGCTACTCACGGGCCTGCATGGATGCGCTGCTGGCCTGGTTCAAGGAGCGGGACGTGCGCCGCGTCGATCTGCACGCCTCCGCCGAGGGCGAGCCCCTGTACTCCTCCCTCGGCTTCGCCCGCACGCCCGCTCCCGCGATGAGGCTGACTCTCTGACGTCTTCGGTGAGGAATTAGGCTCGTAGGCATGCAGAGCCTCGCGTTGATCGAGAACTGGCCGGTACCGACCGCCGCAGCAGCCGTCGTCCGTGCGGACGGCACGGTACTGGGCTCCCAGGGACCCACGGCCCACCGTTTTCCGCTGGCCTCGGTCACCAAGCCGCTCGCCGCCTACGCGGCGCTGGTCGCGTACGAGGAAGGGGCGATCGAGCTCGAGGAGCCGGCGGGCCCCGAGGGCGCGACGGTCCGGCATCTGCTGGCCCACACCAGCGGACTCGCCTTCGACGAGCACCGGACGACGTCGGAGCCGGGCACCCGGCGGCTGTACTCGAACGCGGGCTTCGAGGTGCTCGGGGACCACATCGCGAAGGCGACGGACATCCCCTTCGGTGAGTACCTGCGCCAGGCCGTGCTCGAACCGCTGGGCATGACGGCGACGACCCTCGACGGTTCGCCGGCCAAGGACGGTGTGTCGACGGTGGACGACCTGGTGCGGTTCGCCGCCGAGGTGCAGGCGCCCCGGCTGCTCGACCCGCGGACGGTGGCCGAGGCGATGACCGTGCAGTACCCGGGCACGAAGGGCGTGCTTCCGGGGTACGGGCACCAGAACCCGAACGACTGGGGTCTCGGCTTCGAGATCCGGGACCACAAGTCGCCGCACTGGACGGGCGGTTCGTCCTCGCCGCGTACGTTCGGGCACTTCGGGCAGTCGGGCACGTTCCTGTGGGTGGACCCTGATGCGGGGGTGGCCTGTGTGGCACTGACGGACCGGGCGTTCGGGCCGTGGGCGGCCGAGGTGTGGCCCCCGTTCACGGACGCGGTGCTCGCGGAGCTCTGACAGGGGGCCGGGCGGGGTGGCCCGGTTCAGCCGCCCATCTCCCAGATCAGCAGCTGCGCCTCCGTCGCCGCCAGCATCTCGAGGCCGGTCTCCGCGGTGATGCGGGCGGCGTCCCCGTCGGCCAACTCCGTGTCGGCGAGGCGCACTTCGCCCCGCACCACGTGCACGTACACATGCGGGGCGGTCGGCAGCTCGCCGCGCTCGCCGGCCGCCAGCCGCCGGACGTGCAGCATGGCGCCCGCCGCGGGGACGTCGTACGGAGTGGAGTCCGCGATGCCGTGCACCACCTCGTACGCCGGGTCACCTCCGGGGTCGAGGGGGGCCAGCCACATCTGGACGAAGGTGAGGGGCTCGGCGCCGTCGTTGCGTTCGACGTGGCGGACGCCGCCGCCGGAGCTGAGGCGCTGCACGTCGCCGGGGCGAACCACCGACTCGTGGCCGGTGGAGTCGCGATGGGTGAGCTCACCGGTGACGACCCAGGTGACGATCTCCGTGTGGCTGTGCGGATGTTCGTCGAAGCCGGCGCCGGGTGCGAGGCGCTCCTCGTTGCAGGCGAGGAGCGCGCCGAAGCGCAGGTTGTCCGGGTCGTAGTGCGGGCCGAAGGAGAACGCGTGGAGGGATTCGATCCCCTCCGCGGGTTCGCCGCCGGGATAACGGTCGCCGGAGCGGCGTACATCAATCACGCGGTACACGGTAGCCCTCGTATCCGGCCGTTCGGCGGGCTCACCTCGGACCCTCCACTCCGCGGGGGCGTTCCGATAAGGCAGTCTTGTCCCCGTGCCCCAATCGGAATCAGAGCAGCCCTCAGCGAACGAACCAGCGGCCCGTCAAGGCGGCCCCGCGGAGCCTCACCCGCACTCGGCGACCCTGAAACGCCTGGAGAAGTCGTCCGGGGCACTCGCCGCGCAGGCGATTACGCGCATGGACGAGACCTTGCCCTGGTACCGGGCGATGCCTCCGGAGAACCGGTCCTGGATCGGTCTGGTGGCGCAGGCGGGCATCGCCGCGTTCACCGAGTGGTTCCGGCAGCCGGACGCACCGCAGGCCATCTCGACAGATGTGTTCGGGACCGCGCCCCGGGAGCTGACCCGGGCGATCACCCTGCGCCAGACCGTGGAGATGGTACGGACGACCATCGAGGTCATGGAGTCCGCCATCGACGAGGTGGCGGCGCCCGGCGACGAGAGCGTGCTGCGGGAGGCGCTGCTCGTGTACGCGCGGGAGATCGCGTTCGCGACCGCCCAGGTGTACGCGCAGGCGGCGGAGGCGCGGGGCGCCTGGGACGCGCGGCTCGAGTCGCTCGTGGTGAACGCCGTGCTGTCCGGCGAGGCCGACGAGGGCGCGGTCAGCCGGGCCGCGGCGCTCGGCTGGAACTCGCCCGAGCACGTGTGCGTGGTGCTCGGCACGGCGCCCGACGGGGACAGCGAGCTGACGGTGGAGGCGATCCGGCGGGCCTCGCGCCACGCCAAGCTGCAGGTCCTCACCGGAGTGCTCGGGAACCGGCTCGTCGTGATCGCGGGCGGCAGTGACAATCCGCTGGCGGTGGCGAAGTCGCTGATCGGGCCGTTCGCGGCGGGTCCCGTGGTCGCCGGGCCCGTGGTGCCGGACCTGCTGGCCGCCACGCGGTCCGCGCAGGCCGCGGCCGCCGGGCTCAAGGCGTGCGGCGCCTGGCAGGACGCTCCGCGCCCCGTGCTGGCGGACGATCTGCTTCCGGAGCGGGCGATCGCGGGAGACCCCGCCGCGCGGGACCAGTTGGTGGAGGAGATCTACAGACCGCTCGAGGAGGCGGGCTCGGCGCTCCTCGAGACGCTCAGCGTCTACCTGGAACAGGCAAGCAGTCTGGAGGGCGCGGCCCGGATGCTCTTCGTGCATCCGAACACCGTCCGCTACCGGCTTCGACGTGTGACCGACGTCACCGGCTGGTCACCCTCCGATGTCCGCTCGGCGTTCACGTTGCGGATCGCCCTCATCCTGGGGCGTCTGGCCGAGGCCGATCCCCAGTCGTAGGCTTTTGTCGGGGGCCTACAATTCCCCCTTCGGTTCTTCGTCCCTGTCCCCACCGGCGGCCCGACCCGTCCCCAAGAGAGAGTGTGAGAGTGCTCGTACTCGTCGCTCCCGGCCAAGGCGCCCAGACGCCCGGCTTCCTGACTCCCTGGCTCGAACTCCCCGGTGCCGCGGACCGCCTTGCCGCGTGGTCCGACGCCATCGGCCTCGACCTTGCCCACTACGGCACGCAGGCCGACGCGGACGCGATCCGTGACACGGCCGTCGCCCAGCCGCTCCTTGTCGCGGCCGGGCTGCTCTCGGCCGCCGCGCTCGGCGATGTCGCGCCGGGCGCCGTGGCGGGGCACAGCGTCGGTGAGATCACCGCCGCGGCGTTCGCGGGGGTGCTCGACGAGGCCACCGCGCTGAAGCTCGTGCGCACGCGCGGTCTGGCCATGGCCGAGGCCGCGGCGATCACGGGGACCGGGATGTCGGCGCTGCTCGGCGGCGACCCCGAGGTCACCGTCCCGCACCTGGAGAAGCTGGGCCTGACTCCGGCGAATGTGAACGGCGCGGGCCAGATCGTGGCCGCCGGCACGCTGGAGGAGCTGGCCGCCCTGGAGGCCGACAAGCCCGAGGGAGTGCGTCGCGTGGTGCCGCTGAAGGTGGCGGGCGCGTTCCACACCCGGCACATGGCGCCTGCCGTGGCGAAGCTGGAGGAGGCCGCCAAGGAGCTGGCCCCTGCCGACCCCACGGTCACGTACGTCTCGAACAAGGACGGCAAGGCCGTCGCGACGGGCTCCGAGGTGGTTTCCCGTCTGGTCGGTCAGGTCGCGAACCCCGTCCGCTGGGATCTGTGCATGGAGACGTTCAAGGAGCGCGGCGTGACCGCGCTCATCGAGGTGTGCCCGGGCGGCACCCTCACCGGGATCGCCAAGCGCGCGCTGCCCGGCGTCAAGACCCTCGCCCTGAAGACCCCCGACGACCTCGACGCAGCCCGCGCCCTGATCGCCGAACACGCCACGACGGCCTGACAAGGAGATCCGAGCAGCATGTCGAAGATCAAGCCCAGCAAGGGTGCCCCGTACGCGCGCATCCTCGGTGTCGGTGGGTACCGTCCGACCCGGGTCGTGCCGAACGAGGTGATCCTCGAGACGATCGACTCGTCCGACGAGTGGATCCGCTCGCGCTCCGGCATCGCCACCCGGCACTGGGCCAGTGACGAGGAGACCGTGGCGATGATGTCGGTCGAGGCGTCCGGCAAGGCCATCGCCGACGCGGGCATTCGCCCGGAGCAGATCGGCTCCGTGGTCGTGTCGACCGTCTCGCACTTCGCGCAGACGCCCGCCATCGCGACGGAGATCGCGGACAGGCTCGGTACGGACAAGGCCGCCGCGTTCGACATCTCCGCGGGCTGCGCCGGCTTCGGCTACGGCCTCACGCTCGCCAAGGGCATGATCGTCGAGGGCAGTGCCGAGTACGTACTTGTGATCGGCGTGGAGCGGCTGTCCGACCTGACCGACCTGGAGGACCGCGCGACGGCCTTCCTGTTCGGTGACGGCGCCGGTGCCGTGATCGTCGGCCCGTCCCAGGAGCCCGAGATCGGCCCGACCGTGTGGGGCTCCGAGGGCGACAAGGCCGGCACGATCAAGCAGACGATGCCGTGGGACGAGTTCCACAGCACGGATGCCGCGCAACTGCCCGTGGACTCCCAGGGCAACGTCAAGTTCCCTGCGATCACGCAGGAGGGCCAGGCGGTCTTCCGCTGGGCCGTGTTCGAGATGGCGAAGGTCGCCCAGCAGGCGCTGGACGCGGCCGGGATCAGCCCGGACGACCTCGATGTCTTCATTCCGCACCAGGCCAACGAGCGGATCATCGACTCGATGGTGAAGACTCTGAAACTGCCGGAGCACGTCACGGTCGCCCGTGACATCCGCACCACCGGCAACACGTCGGCCGCCTCGATTCCGCTCGCGATGGAGCGGCTTCTGGCGACCGGCGAGGCGAAGAGCGGCGACACCGCGCTCGTCATCGGCTTCGGGGCGGGTCTCGTGTACGCCGCCACGGTCGTTACCCTCCCCTAGGCAACTCGTCCGGATCTTCGGATCCGTACGACTGCAAACAACCTGCCGCTGCCGCGGCGGGCGCCACACCCTCTGGATACACACCGAAGGAGCGCCACAATGGCCGCCACTCAGGAAGAGATCGTCGCCGGTCTCGCCGAGATCGTTAACGAGATCGCCGGGATCCCCGTTGAGGACGTCCAGACGGACAAGTCCTTCACCGATGACCTGGACGTCGACTCGCTGTCCATGGTCGAGGTCGTCGTCGCCGCCGAAGAGCGCTTCGACGTCAAGATCCCGGACGACGACGTCAAGAACCTCAAGACCGTCGGCGACGCCACGAAGTACATCCTCGACCACCAGAGCTGAGCCACAGCCTCAGCCCCCGGTCAGTCGCTCCGCCACCCGGCGGTGGCGCCGCTGAATCCCTCGGATCCGTTGGAGAAAGAATTCCTGTGAGCTCGACCAATCGCACCGTGGTCGTCACCGGTATCGGCGCAACCACACCGCTGGGTGGCGACGCGACATCCACCTGGGAGGGACTGGTCGCCGGACGTTCCGGCGTCAAGCCCCTCGAGCAGGAGTGGGCCGCCGACCAGGCGGTCCGCATCGCGGCGCCGGTGGCCGTGGAGCCGGGCGAGGTCATCCCCCGCCCGCAGGCCCGCAAGCTGGACCGCTCGGCGCAGTTCGCGCTGATCGCGGCCAAGGAGGCCTGGGCGGACGCCGGTTTCACCGACAAGGCGGGTGACGACGCGAGCGTCGACCCCGACCGTCTGGGCGCCGTCATCGCGTCCGGCATCGGCGGCGTGACCACGCTCCTCGACCAGTACGACGTGCTGAAGGAGAAGGGCGTACGCCGCGTCTCCCCGCACACCGTGCCGATGCTGATGCCCAACGGCCCCTCGGCCAACGTGGGCCTGGCCGTGAACGCCCGCGCGGGTGTGCACACGCCGGTCTCCGCGTGCGCCTCCGGCGCCGAGGCCATCGGCTACGGCATCGAGATGATCCGCACCGGCCGCGCCGACGTCGTCGTCTGCGGTGGCACGGAGGCGGCCATCCACCCGCTGCCCATCGCCGCGTTCGGCAACATGATGGCGATGTCCAAGAACAACGAGGACCCGCAGGGTGCCTCGCGCCCCTACGACACCGGCCGGGACGGCTTCGTCCTCGGTGAGGGCGCCGGCGTCATCGTCCTGGAGTCGGCTGAGCACGCCGCCAAGCGCGGCGCCCGCGTCTACGCGGAGGCGGTCGGCCAGGGCATCTCCGCCGACAGCCACGACATCGTGCAGCCGGAGCCGGAGGGCCGCGGCATCGCGCACGCCCTGCAGAACCTGCTGGACAGCACCGACCTGGACCCGGCCGAGATCGTCCACGTCAACGCGCACGCGACGTCGACGCCCGCCGGTGACATCGCCGAGCTGAAGGCGCTGCGCAAGGTGTTCGGCGACGACACCGACCACTTCGCCGTCTCCGGCACCAAGTCGATGACCGGGCATCTGCTCGGCGGCGCCGGTGGTGTCGAGTCCGTGGCGTCGGTGCTCGCGCTGTACCACCGGATGGCCCCGCCGACCATCAACGTCGAGAACCTCGACCCCGAGGCCGAGGGCACCGCCGACGTCGTCCGCGGTGAGGCGCGCAAGCTGCCGGTCGACGGCCGGATCGCCGCGCTGAACGACTCGTTCGGCTTCGGTGGCCACAACGTGGTGCTGGCGTTCCGCACGGTCTGAGACACGCAGACGCTCCGCTGAACGTGGGAGTGGGCCCGCCCCGGGTGTCCGGGGTGGGCCCACTTGCCATTTGCGCTCGCACGGCCCTCGCAGGACCTCACACCACCTGGTGCAGCCACCTCACCGGGGCGCCCTCTCCGGCGTAGCGGAAAGGCTCCAGTTCGTCGTCCCAGGGCTTGCCGAGGAGCCTCGCCAGTTCGGCCTCCAGGTCAGTCTCGCCGGCCTTGGAGCGGGTCAGTGCGGCGCGCAGCCGGTCCTCAGGGATGAGGATGTCGCCGTGGATGCCGGTGATGGCGTGGAAGATGCCGAGTTCGGGGGTGGCGCTGTAGCGCTCGCCCTCGGCGGCGGCGCAGGGTTCGGCCGTCACCTCGAAGCGCAGCAGCTGCCAGCCGCGCAGCGCGGAGGCCAGCTTGGCCGCGGTGCCCGCCTCGGCCCGCCAGGAGAACTCTGATCTCCAGGTGCCCGGCGCCGCGGGCTGCCTGATCCAGTCGAGGCTGACGCGCGCGCCGAGTACGCCCGCGACCGCCCATTCGACGTGCGGGCACAGCGCGCGCGGAGCGGAGTGCACGTACAGAACTCCACGTGTCGTCACCGGGACCTCCAGTGTGGGTCGAGGTTCGCCTTCCCCAGCGGCCTCGCGCCCGTGCCGAGCCTTCTTCCCATTGCCCGGAACGACAAGGTCCAGACAAAAAGGGACACATCTGACGTGTTGTAATTTAGCGGAACCGGTACAGCGGGACCCCAGTGGGTCGACCGGGGATCCCGGGGCGAGGCTATCGCGCAGCAGCGCAAGGAGTGTGACGTACTGTCGGTCCCGGGGCTCACAAACACCGACCTTTCACCCGGCGGGACGCAACCCCGCCCCCGCGTACGACGTCAGACGGGTCGGGATCGGTGACGGCGAGCGAGAGGGCAGGAGGGCCGATGCGCAAGCGCAGCGAGCGGTCGTTCGCCGTTCGGGCCGCCGTCGCCGCCGCCACGGCGGCCGTCCTCGCGGGCGCCTCGCTCGCCGCGTGCGATGCCACGGGCGACAACTCCCCCGGCCCTTCCGGCTCCCCGAGCTCCGCGAAACCGTCGCCCAAGCCCACTCCCACGTGGGACACGAAGCCCCGGTCGGTTGCCGCGGTGGGTGACTCGATCACACGTGGCTTCGACGCGTGCTCGGTGCTGTCGGACTGCCCCAAGGTGTCGTGGGCGACGGGGACGGACAGGTCGGTCAAGAGTCTGGCCGTGCGCCTGCTCGGTGAGAGCCGCGCCAAGACGCACAGTTGGAACCACGCGCGGACCGGGGCGCGGATGGCGGACCTCCCCGAGCAGATGAACCGGGCGGCGGCCCGCAAGCCGGATCTCGTGACGGTCATGGCCGGTTCGAACGACGCGTGCCGGCCCTCGGTCGCCGGAATGACGCCTGTCGCGGAGTTCCGGGCCGACTTCCAGGAGTCCCTGCGGCAGTTGCGGCAGACGGCGCCCAAGGCGCAGGTGTACGTGCTGAGCGTGCCGGACCTCAAGCGGCTCTGGTCGCAGGGGCGGGCGAATCCGGTGGGCAAGCAGGTGTGGAAGCTCGGCATCTGCGCGTCGATGCTGGCCGATCCGGACGACCTGAACTCCGCGGCCACCGCGCGGCGGGACTCCGTGCAGGCGCGCGTGGTGGCGTACAACGACGTGCTGCGCGAGGTCTGCGCGAAGGACAAGAAGTGCCGGTACGACGGCGGGGCCGTGTTCGGGTACAAGTTCGGGCAGGCGCAGTTGAGCGAGTGGGACTGGTTCCACCCGAGCATCGACGGGCAGGCCAGGCTCGCCGCGCTCGCGTACCGCGGGGTGACCGCGAGGTAGCCGGGGAGGAGGCCGGGCGTAAGGTCGCGATCATGAGCAGCGAACTCTTCGGCGCCCTGCCCGACTCCGACCGCACGCCCGTCCACCGCTGGACCCTGGAGCGGGACGGGGTGCGGGTACGCGTTCTGACGTACGGCGGGATCCTGCAGTCGGTGGAGGTGCCCGACCGGGACGGTGCCGTCGCGGACGTGGTGCTCGGGTTCGCCGACCTGGACGGGTATCTGAAGCACCCGGAGCCGTACCTGGGGGCGGTGGTCGGGCGGTACGCGAGCCGGATCGCCGGCGGCCGGTTCACGCTGGACGAGCGGATCCACCACCTCGCGCAGAACAACGGGCCGAACGCGCTGCACGGCGGCGAGCGCGGCTTCGACAAGCGGGTGTGGGACGCGCGGGCCCTCGGGGAGCACGGGGTGCGGCTGAGCCGGGTGTCTCCGCACGGCGAGGAGGGGTACCCCGGGCGGGTCGAGGTCTCGGTGACGTACGCACTGGAGGCGGGCGGTGTGCTGCGGATCGCGTACGAGGCCGTGACCGACGCG
This sequence comes from Streptomyces sp. NPDC059897, assembly GCF_042730865.1. NCBI lineage: Bacteria > Bacillati > Actinomycetota > Actinomycetes > Kitasatosporales > Streptomycetaceae > Streptomyces > Streptomyces sp. NPDC059897. Next base: position 135,228 of record NZ_JBHWKQ010000005.1, read on the forward strand.
CCGACGCCGGTGAACCTGACCAATCACACGTACTGGAATCTCGGCGGGGCGCTCTCCGGGAGCGCGGTGGGCGGTCATGAGCTGCGGATCGACGGTGGGCGTGTGACGGCCGTCGACGAGGGGCTCATTCCGACCGGTGAGCTGGTGGACGTGACCGGGACGCGGTTCGACTTCCGGGAGAGCCGGAAGGTGGGGGCCGGGTACGACCACAACTATGTGCTCGACAAGGGGGTGAGCGGCGAGGCCGTGGAGGTGGCGGAGCTGCACGATCCGGCGTCGGGGCGGGTGCTGGGCGTTGCCACGACCGAGCCGGGTGTGCAGCTGTATACGGCGGACGGGTTCGACGAGTCGCTGCCGTTCGCCGCCGGCGATGGGGTGGCGTTGGAGACGCAGCACTTTCCGGACTCGCCGAACCGGGTGGAGTTTCCGTCGACCGTGGTGCGGCCGGGGGACGTGTATCGGTCGGAGACGGTGTACCGGTTCGGGATCCGGGGCTGACGTCTCGGGGCGCTGCCCCGGACCCCGCGGGCTCTCGTCCTAGAGCGGGCTCGATACGCGGGACCGCACCCGGGTGTCCGTGAGGGAGCGGCCCGCCGCCACCTCGTACGGGCCCGGTACGGAGGACCACGCGTGCGTCGTCTCGTCCCAGACCTCGAAGGCGCGGCGCGGTAGGTCGATCGTGGCCGACACGCTCTCGCCGGGCGCCGCCGTCACGTTTGCGAAGCCCGCGAGCCAGCGGGGCGGCCGCGTCTCGTCGGGCTCGGTCGGCGAGACGTACACCTGGACGACCTCGCGTCCGGTCCGCTCCCCCGTGTTGCGCACGCGGACCGTCGCCGTGGCGCCGTGGACCTCGATCGACTCGTACGTCCAGTCGGTGTAGCCGAGGCCGTGGCCGAAGGGGTAGGCGGGGGCCGTGCCCGCCCTGTCCCAGGCGCGGTAGCCGATGAAGACGCCCTCGCTGTACGGGAGTTCGCCGTCCACCGGTGTCACTTGGGTGACCGGGGCGTCGGCCAGTGGGCCCCATGTGGTGGGCAGGCGGCCGCCCGGTTCCTCGGCACCGGTGAGGACGTCGGCGAGGGCGGCGCCGCCCTCCTGGCCGGGGAACCACGACAGCAGCACCGCGGCCACGTCCTCGCGCCACGGCAGCTCCACCGGGGAGCCGGAGTTGACGACCACCACGGTGTTCGGGTTGGCGGCGGCGACCGCGCGGACGAGGTCGTCCTGGCGGCCCGGGAGCCGGAGGTCGGCGCGGTCGAAGCCCTCGGACTCCACGCGGTCCGTCGTGGCGACCACGACGACGGCGACCTCCGCGTCGCGCGCGGCGGCGACGGCCTCGGCGAGCAGCACGTCCTCGTCCCGGCGCGGGTCGAGGTGCACCAGGCTGAACAGCACGGCGGGCAGCGGCATGGCGAGGGACTTGTCGAGGGTGTGCAGGAGGGAGACCTCGACCGGGCGGCCCTCCGTCAGGGCAACCGTGCCGCGTTCGACGGGCGCGCCGAAGAACGCCTCGAAGGGGTCGGATTCCGCGCCCATGGCCTGGACGCCCTCGTACAGGACGGTGCCGTCGACGGTGAGGGTGAAGGCGCCGAGGCCGCGGGTGCCGAAGGCGTGGTCGCCGCTCTCGCGCGGGGTGAAGGTGCCCTTGATCTCGATGCTGTGCAGCGCCTCGTGGGTGACACCGGCCGGCAGGTCGGCGCCGAGCCACTGGACCTGGCCGTTGGGGAGCGTGCCCGCGCCGAGGACGGTGCCTTCGGCGTCGCGGCAGACGGCGCGGAGCGTGAACCCCTTGTCGGCGACGGCGAGTTCGTCGCTCGGGTCGGCGCCGACGCTGTAGGTCAGGGACGGAAGCGCGGCGCTCAGGCCGTCGAGCGGCGAGACGATCCGGGACGGGAAGACGGTGGCGGAGCCGCCGCCGAGGACGCGGGCGTCGCGCGCGGCTGCCCCGATGAGGGCGACCCGCGCGTCCGAACGCAGCGGCAGCACACCGGAGTTGCGGACGAGAACGAAGGCGCGGTGGGCCAGTTCGCGGGCCAGCGCCTCGCCGTCGATCTCCGCCGGAAGGTCCGTGACGGCGGGCTCGGCCCCCTCCAGCGCGCCGACCCGCGCCGCGAGCCGCAGCACATTGCGTACGGCCGCGTCGACCTCGGACTCGTCGACCTCGCCGGAGCGGACGGCCGCGACAAGCGCCGGTCCGTACACCGTCTGCGGGCCGGGCATCGCGACGTCCAGGCCGCCCTTGATGTCGCCAACGGTGGAGCGGGCGGCCATCCAGTCCGAGACGTTGAAGCCATCGAAGCCCCATTCGCCGCGCAGGATCTCGTTGACCAGGTAGCGGTGCTCGGTCATGGAGGTGCCGTTGACCGAGTTGTAGGCGGTCATGACGCCCCACGGGTGGGCGTTCCGTGTGATCGCCTCGAAGGGGGCCAAGTACAGCTCGCGCAGAGCCCGTTCGGAGACCAGGTTGTTCACCGTGAAGCGGTCCGTCTCGGCGTCGTTCGCCACGTAGTGCTTCATGGTGGTGCCGACGCCGCCGGACTGCACGCCCTGGACGTAGCCGGTGCCCATGAGCCCGGCGAGGTACGGGTCCTCGCTGTACGTCTCGAAGTGGCGGCCGCCGAGCGGTGAGCGGTGCAGGTTCACGGTCGGGGCAAGCAGCACGTGGACGCCCTTGCGGCGGGCCTCCTGGGCGAGCAGCGCACCCGCGCGACGCGCGAGCGAAGGGTCCCAGGTGGCGCCGAGCGCGGTCGGGGACGGCAGCGCGATCGACGGGTCGTCGGCGCTCCAGCGCACGCCGCGCACGCCGATGGGGCCGTCGGACATGACGAGGGACCTCAGGCCGATGTCCGGGACCGCGGGCAGCGACCACATGTCCTGGCCGGCGAGCATGCGGGCCTTGGTGTCCAGGTCGAGCTTGCCGAGCGCGGCCTCGACCACCGCCTCGCGGGCCCGCTCGGACCGTTCCCTGCCGTCGTCCGCCTGCTGCGCCATGCCGGCACCTCCTCGTAGAAGTCTGGCTCGTCGAAGTCTGGCTCGCCGAAGTCGGGCTCGTCGAAGTCCGGCTCGCCGAAGTCCGGGTGCCTCCATCCTGCACCCGCCACCTGTAGAGCGGTAGGTTTCGTTATCTTGTCGTTACCTAGAGGGTGAGGGGGTGCCATGACCGTGCCGTACGGTGACCGCATGAGCAGCACCAGGACCGCGAGGAGCCAGGAACGTCGGGCCGAGATCCTGCGGGCGGCGCTCGACGTCATCGCCGAGCGCGGATACCGGGGCGCGAGCCTCGCGGCGGTGGCCGAGCGCGTGGGGCTGACCCAGCAGGGGCTGCTGCACCACTTCCCCACCAAGGAGGCGCTGCTCGTCGCCGTCCTTGAGGAGCGCGACCAGTGGGACTCGGTGCCCAGCAGTCAGTGGCGGCTCGATCTGCTCGACACGCTGGTCGAGTACAACGCGATGCGGCCCGGGATCGTACAGACCTTCTCGGCGCTGCTCGGCGAATCGGTGACCGAGGGACATCCGGCGCGGGAGTTCTTCACCACGCGCTACACCGGCGTACGGGAGTCGATGGCCCAGGTGCTGCGCGCCGAGTACGGGGAGCGGCTGCCCGGCGGACTGACGCCCGAGCGGGCCGCGCCGCTGCTCGTCGCGGTGCTCGACGGCCTGCAGTACCAGTGGCTGCTCGACCCGGAGGCCGTGGACATGCCCGGCGCGGTGCGCGACTTCCTGGGACTGCTGGCCGCGGAAAGCTAGTTGGTCCAGCCCTGCGGGGCGCCGCCCGCCATCGTCGTGGGGGCCGCAGGGGCCTCCGTCTCGCCCTCCAGTTCGCGCACCATCAGCGTCGCGCCGGCGACCGCGCCCGGCATCAGGAACACCGCGACGAACGGGACCAGGAACGCGAGAGCGAGCGGCGTACCGAAGCCCCACGCGAGGCCGCGGCGCGAGCGCAACACGGCCAGACGCTCACGGACTTCGCGGTTCCGGCGCTGCCACGCCACCGACGTCAGCTCCTCCGTGAGGAAGTAGCCGGTGACGAAGAAGCCGATGACCGGGATCACGGTCTGCCCGATGAACGGGACGAAGCCGAGGGCGAAGAGGAGGATGCCCCACAGGGCGGCGCGCACGAGCAGCCGCAGGCTGTCGCGAGCGGAGATCCACAGTTCCCGCATGAGCGAGAGGCCGGACTCCGGCGCGTGGCCGCCGCTCTCGGAGCGGTCGACCTCCTCGGACAGCGACTCGTAGAAGGGCTGGCCGACCAGGAGGGTCACCGCGGTGAAGGTGAGCACCGCGAGGAGCAGGGCGAGGGCGAAGAGGACCGCCGTGAGGAAGCCGCGGAACAGGCCCTGCCAGGGGGACGTCCAGTCGTCGGCGAACGGCGTGGACCACGAGACGAAGTCGCCGCCCCAGACGCCGAGGCAGACCAGCGCCGCCGCGTACAGCACGAGGGTGATCAACCCCGGCAGCAGGCCCCAGCCGTACTGCTTTCCGTGCTGGGCAACCCAACGCTGCCCCTTCATCAAATAGCCGAAGCCCGCCCCGAGATCACGCATGGCGCAACCCTACGGGACGGGCCCGACCGCACATCAAGCTCAGACGGAGAGCGTGACCGTGATGTTGCCGCGGGTCGCCTTGGAGTACGGGCAGACCTGGTGGGCCTTCTCGACCAGGGACTTGGCGGTGGCCGCGTCCACGTTCGGGATGGCGGCGGAGATCTCGACGATGATGCCGAAGCCGTCGTCGTTCTTGCCGATGCCGACGTTGGCCGTGACGGTCGAGCCCGACACGTCCGCACCCTCCTGGCGGGCCACGACGGCGAGCGCGCCCTGGAAGCAGGCGCTGTAGCCGGCCGCGAAGAGCTGCTCGGGGTTGGTGCCCTCGCCGGAGCCGCCCTGCTCCTTGGGCGGGTTGACGACGAGGTCGAGCTTGCCGTCGCTGGTGGAGACGCGGCCGTCGCGGCCGTTCTCCGCGGTGGCGGTGGCGGTGTAGACGACGTCGGACTGCGTGATGGCCATGACCGGCTCCCTCGTTCGCGCGGGTGATTCTTTCGGTTAGCGGAACGAGGTTACCGAATCATGGAATCAACGGGTGTGGCCGGGGTCACTCAGGGAGTGATCAGAGCTTCGCGACCATCTTTCCGGTGTTGTCGCCGCGCAGTACCCCGAGGAACGCCTCCAGGTTGTTCTCGATGCCCTCGACGACCGTCTCGCGGTACTTCAGCTCGCCCGAGCGCACCCACGCGCCGACCTCCTGCACGAACTGCGGCTGCAGGTCGTAGTGGTCGCCGACGAGGAAGCCCTCGATGCGGCCGCGGGTCTGGATCAGGCGGGCGAGGTTGCGCGGGCCGGGGGCCGGCTCCGTGTTGTTGTAGACGGAGATCGCGCCGCAGATGGCGATGCGGCCGTCGCGGTTCAGGCGGCCGATGGCGGCCTCCAGGTGGTCACCGCCGACGTTGTCGAAGTAGGCGTCGACGCCGTCGGGAGCGGCCTCCTTGAGCAGCGTGTGCACGTCACCCGTCTTGTAGTTGAAGGCGGCGTCGAAGCCGTACTCCTCCAGGAGCAGCTTGACCTTCTCGTCGGAGCCGGCCGAGCCGATGACCCGCGAGGCACCCTTGAGCTTGGCGATCTGGCCGACCTGGCCGCCGACCGCGCCCGCCGCGCCGGACACGAAGACGCTGTCGCCCTCCTTGAAGTCCAGCGTGCGCAGCAGGCCCGCGTAGGCGGTGAGGCCCGTCATGCCGAGGACACCGAGGTACGTGGACAGCGGCGCGGCGTCCGGGTCGACCTTCACGGCCTGCTTCGCGTCGAACGTCGCGTACTCGCGCCAGCCGAAGAAGTGCAGCACGTGGTCACCGACGGACACACCCTCGTCGTTCGAGGCCAGGACGACGCCGACGGCGCCGGCCTGCATCGGCTTGCCCAGCTCGTACGGGGCGACGTAGGACTTCGCGGCGCTCATGCGACCGCGCATGTACGGGTCCACGGACACGTAGAGGTTCTTGACGAGGACCTGGCCGGGGCCCGGCTCGGCCACCGGGGCCTCGCGCAGCTCGAAGTCCTCGGGCTTCGGCCAGCCGACGGGGCGGCTGAGCAGGACCCACTCGCGGCCGGTGGCGGGGATCTGGGGGGTGTCGGCGGTCATGCGCTGATCCTTTGTCGAGGGGGCGGAAGCACGTGGGCCGAAGCATGCGAAAAATACTTCAGTACCTGAAACAACAATGCTCCTGAATATTTCAGGATGTCAAGCAACTGGGTACTCTGGTCCACATGGCCGCAACGAGTTCCCCCCGCACGGACCCCCTCACGCTCGAGGTCGTCGAGCTCATCGGGGAGATCGTGGCGCGCTACCACCAGGAGTACGAGGAGGCCGCCTCGCGGCACGGGCTGACCGGGGCGCAGGCGCGCGTGCTCGGCCTTCTGTCCATGGAGCCGCTGCCGATGCGGCAGGTGGCGACGCGGCTGAAGTGCGAGCCCTCGAACGTGACGGGGATCGTGGACCGCCTGGAGGCCCGCGGCCTCGTGGAGCGGCAGCCCTCCCCGGGCGACCGCCGGGTGAAGGTGGCCGCCGTCACCGCGGAGGGGCGGCGGATCGCGCGGACCCTGCGCGAGACGCTCGACTTCGCGCGGGAGCCCCTGTCAGGCCTTTCGCAGGAGGAGCGGGTGGCGTTCCGGGACATGCTGCGGCGGATGCTCGGCGCCGGCTGAGCCTGCCTCCGGGTCCACTCCAGCCCTACGTGCACCACCACAGGAACCGCTCGCACGTGGCCGACGGGTTCGGCTCGGCGGTGGGCGTGGCCGAGGACGAGCGGGAGGCAGAGGGCGCGGGACCGGAGCTCGCCGAGGAGCGGGGCTCGGACGTGGTCGGGGCGGGGCGGGTCGCCCGGTGCGTCGTCTCGGCGTCCGCCGGGCCCGAGGTCCGGGTGCGCTCCGGTCGCGGCGGCGTCGAGGCGGGGGCCGACGACGTGCGCGAGGCGCGGGAGGCGGGCGGGGTGGAGCGTTCGGCCGTGACCGACGGGGACACGGTGGCGGCGTCCCGCGTGGCGGTGGCGGACGTGTCGGGAGCCGCCTGGGTGCGGGAGCCGTCGTCCGCCGGCCCCTCGTTCAGCTGAGCGACGCCGAGGCCGACGCCGCCCGCGACGAGCGCGATGCCCGCCGTGGCGAGCAGGACGCGACCGCGTCGCCTGGAGCGCGCGGAGCGGCCCGTCGAGCGGTGCGCGCGGCGCCCGCCCCGCGTCCGGACCGGGGCGGCGTCCCGGCCCCGCCCCTCGTCGGCCGTCCCCTCCTGAGCGGCGACCCACTCCCCGTACGCGCGCACGGCGTCGGCCGGTGTGCCGCACCCCGGGCATGCCAGGGCGCCGTTGAGGTGTCTGCGGCAGGGCTGGCAGTAGTCGTCCATGACCAACGGAGGCTAGGCGCAGGGCCGGTGAGGGAAAAAGTCCGTGCTGTGAATCTTCTGCACGGAACGCGACCGCGGCCGACCGGCCGCCGACCGATGCGGACCGGCCCCCGGGCCTGCGAGAACCATTGACACCCCGGGGAGGCCGACTTACTGTCTCGCCAGCATTTCGAACGTGTGACGAAATTTCGAACAGCACAGGGGGCAACTGCCTTGCGGATCACGGGAATCAGCACGCACGTGGTCGGGACTCCGTGGCGGAACCTGACCTACGTACAGGTGCACACCGACGAAGGAGTCACCGGTGTCGGCGAGACCCGGATGCTGGGCCACACCGACGCGCTCATCGGTTACTTGCACGAGGCCCAGGCCAACCACATTGTCGGCTCCGACCCGTTCGCCGTCGAGGACCTCGTCCGCCGGATGAAGTACGGCGACTACGGCCGGGCCGGGGAGATCGTCATGTCCGGCATCGCCGTGATCGAGATGGCCTGCTGGGACATCAAGGGCAAGGCCCTCGGCGCGCCGGTCTGGCAGCTGCTCGGCGGCAAGGTGACCGACAAGGTCAAGGCGTACGCCAACGGCTGGTACACCACCGAGCGCACCCCGGAGGCGTACCACAAGGCCGCGCAGGCGGTGATGGAGCGCGGGTACAAGGCGCTGAAGATCGACCCGTTCGGCACCGGGCACTTCGAGCTGGACCACGAACAGTCCCTGTACGCCGTGTCGTTGATCGAGGCCGTGCGCGACGCCATCGGCCCGGACGCCGAGCTGATGCTGGAGATGCACGGGCGGTTCTCCCCCGCCACGGCGATCCGGCTCGCCCGCGACCTGGCGCCGTTCAACCCGGCGTGGCTGGAGGAGCCGGTGCCGCCGGAGAACCTCAAGGCGCTGGAGAAGGTGGCCGCGAAGGTGGACATGCCGGTGGCGACCGGCGAGCGGATCCACGACCGGATCGAGTTCCGGGAGCTGTTCGAGAGCCAGGCCGTCGACATCCTGCAGCCGGACGTGGGCCACATCGGCGGCATCTGGGAGACGCGGAAGCTGGCCGCCACGGCGGAGACCCACTACATGCTGGTGGCTCCGCACAATGTGGGCGGGCCCGTGCTCACCGCCGCCTCCCTCCAAGTCGGCTTCACCTCGCCCAACTTCAAGATCCTGGAGCACTTCAACGACTTCGCGGACGCCGAGATCAAGAAGGTCGTGAAGGGCGCGCCGCAGGTCGTCGACGGCTACTTCGAGCTGTCCCACGAGCCGGGCCTCGGCGTCGAGCTGGACGTCGACGCGGCGGCCGAGTTCCCGCAGCAGCAGGCCCGGTTCGACCTGTGGGCCGAGGGCTGGGAGAAGCGCGACCCGAAGGCCGCGTCGTGAGCTCCGCCGTCGTCGTCGAGGCACCGGGCAAGCACCAGGTCGTACCGCACGAGCCCGCCGCACCGGGCCCGGGCGAGGCGCGGGTGCGGGTGCACGCCGTGGGCATCTGCGGCAGCGACCGCGAGGTGTACCAGGGCAACCGGCCCGAGGGGTACGTGCGTTACCCGCTGACGCCCGGGCACGAGTGGTCCGGCGTCGTCGACGCGGTGGGCGACGGGGTGCCGGGCGGCCTTGTCGGGCGCAAGGCCGTCGGCGAGGGCTTCCGCAACTGCCAGGTGTGCGAGCGGTGCCACGCGGGTGAGACGACGCTGTGCACCGACGGCTACGAGGAGACCGGGTTCACTCAACCAGGCGCCATGGCCACGACGTTGGTGCTTCCCGCACGGCTGCTGCACGTGCTGCCCGACGACGCCGACCTCACCGCCGCCGCGCTGCTCGAACCGGCCGCGTGCATCGCCGCCGCCGCACTCAAGGCGCGGGCGCTGCCCGGTCAGCGGGTGGGCGTGGTCGGGACCGGGACGCTCGGGATGTTCGCCGTGCAGTTCCTCGCGGCTGCCTCGCCGGCGGAGCTGGTGGTGGTCGGCACGCGGAACGACCGGGCCGCTCTGGCGCGGCAGTTCGGCGGCACCGACTTCCGGCTGCGTACGGACGAGCTGCCGGACGACCTCGACGTCGTGATCGAGACGGCCGGGTCCGCGTCCGCGGCGCGTACGGCGGCGTCCTTGCTGCGGCGGGGCGGGCGGCTCGTGCTGACCGGGATCCCGGCGGCGGGGGCGGCGGAAGGGCTCGACCCGACGGATCTCGTGGTGCGGCAGCTGGACGTGCAGGCCGTGTTCGGGGCCGCGCCGGACGCGTGGGCGCATGCGGTGCGGATGTTCGGGGCGGGGTTGCTGGATCCGTTGCCGCTCGTCACGCACCAGGTGCCGTTGGAGCGGTTCGCCGAGGCCATCGAGTGGGTGGGGGCGGGTGACCCTGCGGTGGGGAAGGTGCTGTTGCGGCCTTAGCCGTGTGCGGCTGCGCCTGCGGCGGGCCTTCTTCCCCAATCCCGCCCCTTCCCGAAACGGCGCTTCGCGCCCCGTGGCCGAGGTCTCGGGGCTCCGCCCCGGACCCCGCGGGCTCTCGTACAAGAGCGGGGCTGGATTCATCCGAACCTCGTCCGAAACTTCGAACAACTGAAAAGGACCACCGTGACCGACACCCCCCGCCGCCCCGGCGAACCCGCGCTCTCCGAACTCGGGCTGAGCGCCCCCGACCGCTCCCCCGCCGACACCTCGCCGCACACCTTCCCCGACGGCGGCACCTGGCGCACCGAGATTCCCTCGGTCGAAGGGCCGGAGGCCCTCGCCACCGTGCTCAAGGAGTCCTCGCGGCTCGACGTGCCCATCCACCGGATCAGCCAGGGCAGCGGCATCTGGATGCTGCGGGACGCCGAGATCCAGGAGATGGTCGAGGCGACCGCCGAACGCGACATCGAGCTCTGCCTGTTCACCGGCCCGCGCGGCTCCTGGGACACCGGCGCCTCCGTGCGCACCGACTCGGGCGGCGCGGGGCTGCGGGCCCGTGGCCACGACGCCGTCGCCGGATGCGTCGAGGACGCCGTACGGGCGACGGAGCTGGGCGTGAAGTGCCTGCTCGTCGCCGACGAGGGCGTGCTGTGGACGCTGCACCGGGCGCGGGAGCAGGGCGTCGTCCCGGGCGACACCACCCTCAAGGTGTCCGCGCTCGTCGGGCCCGTGAACCCCGCCTCGTACGCCGTGTACGAGCGGCTCGGGGCCGACTCGCTGAACGTGCCGAGCGACCTCACGCTCGCGCACCTCACCGAGATCCGGCGGGTCTCCGCCGCTCCCATGGACATGTACGTCGAGGCGCCCGACGACCTCGGCGGCTATGTCCGGATGTACGAGATCGCCGAACTGGTGCGCCGCGGCGCCCCGTTGTACCTGAAGTTCGGCCTGGCCAAGGCCCCGGCCATCTACCCGTACGGGGCCCAGTTGCGCGATGTCACCCTCGACACCGCCCGCGAGCGGGTGCGCCGGGGCCGGCTCGCGCTCGATCTGCTGGAGCGGCACGGGGCAGGCGGCGGGATGTCGCCGCTGGGTTCGAGGCTGCCGGGAGCGCTGAGCCGGTTCGACACGGGCGAATAACGTTCCGGGCGCGCAACTTCCCAGAACTGGACAGGGCCGCGCAGAATCCAACGCATCTACACGCTCCATTCGGTCAACCCCAGCTCCGCGCAAGGGACTTCGCACCGCCCAGCACCACCGAGCTCCGCCCCGCAGCTGTGCACTCACACATCAAGGATGATGACCATGCGAAACCGCCGAGCCGTTCTCACCGCGATAGCCGCGTCCGCCTCCCTCGCGCTCACCCTGTCCGCCTGCGGACAGAGCAGCGAGGGCGGCAGCAAGGACGAGAAGAAGAGCGCGAAGGGCTCCACCGTCGGCATCGCGATGCCGACCAAGTCCTCCGAGCGGTGGATCGCCGACGGCAATAACGTTGTCAAGTCGCTGAAGGCGAAGGGCTACAAGACCAAGCTGGCGTTCGGTGAGGACGACCCCGACCAGCAGGTCTCGCAGATCGAGAACATGATCACCCAGGGCGTCTCGGCGCTGATCATCGCCTCGATCGACAACAAGTCGCTGACCAACGTGCTCCAGGAGGCGAAGGACGCGAACATCCCGGTGATCGCGTACGACCGCCTGATCCTGGACTCGAAGAACGTCGACTACTACGCGACGTTCGACAACGAGAAGGTCGGCGAGCTGCAGGCCGGCGCCCTCGTCAAGAAGCTGGGCCTCGACAGCGGCAAGAAGGGCCCGTTCAACCTGGAGCTGTTCGCCGGTTCCAACGACGACAACAACACCAAGTACTTCTTCAACGGCGCGATGTCGGTGCTCAAGCCCTACATCGACAAGAAGCAGCTCGTCGTGAAGTCCGGGCAGACGAAGCTCAACCAGGTCACGACGCTGCGCTGGGACGGCGCCACCGCGCAGAAGCGCATGGACGACATCCTGACCTCGACGTACAAGAGCGAGAAGGTCGACGCGGTGCTCTCGCCGTACGACGGCATCTCCATCGGCATCCTGTCCGCCCTGAAGTCCGACGACTACGGCACGAAGGCCAAGCCGCTGCCGGTGGTCTCCGGTCAGGACGCCGAGGTCGCCTCCGTGAAGTCGATCATCGCGGGCCAGCAGTACGCGACGGTCTACAAGGACACCCGCAAGCTCGCCGAGGTCTCCGTGGACATGGTCGACGACGTGCTCAACGACAAGAAGCCCAAGGTCAACGACACGGAGACGTACGACAACGGCGCCAAGGTCGTGCCGTCCTACCTGCTCACCCCGGTCAGCGTCGACAAGACCAACTACGAGAAGACGCTCGTCGACAGCGGCTACTACACCAAGTCCGACCTGGGCCTGAAGTAGCCCGCACAGGTCACAGGACACATCTCAGAGAAGGGCACGACCATGGCGGGACCCGTCCTGGAAATGCGCTCGATCGTCAAGACCTTTCCCGGCGTCAAGGCGCTGTCGGACGTCTCCCTGAGCGTCCGTCCCGGCGAGGTCCACGCCATCTGCGGGGAGAACGGCGCCGGAAAGTCCACCCTCATGAAGGTGCTCTCCGGCGTCCACCCGCACGGGAGTTACGAAGGGGACATCCTCTTCGACGGAGAGCACTGCGAGTTCAAGGACATCAACGCGTCCGAGAAGCGCGGCATCGTGATCATCCACCAGGAGCTGGCGCTCGTGCCGTTCCTGTCGATCGCCGAGAACATGTTCCTCGGCAACGAGCACGCGAGCCGCGGCTTCATCAACTGGCACGAGACGCTGGGCCACGCGACGCGGCAGCTGCGCCGCGTCGGCCTGAACGAGAACCCGAACACCCGCGTCGCCGACATCGGGGTGGGCAAGCAGCAGCTCGTGGAGATCGCCAAGGCGCTCGCCAAGGAGGTGAAGCTGCTGATCCTCGACGAGCCGACGGCCTCGCTCAACGACGAGGACTCGGACACGCTCCTCGATCTGATCCTGGAGCTGAAGGACCAGGGCATCACCTCGATCATCATCTCGCACAAGCTGAACGAGATCCGCAAGGTCGCCGACTCGGTGACGATCCTGCGCGACGGCCGCACCGTCGAGACCCTCGATGTGCGGGCCCCGGAGACCACCGAGGACCGGATCATCTCCGGCATGGTCGGCCGCGACCTGGACCACCGCTTCCCCGACCGCACCCCGCACCAGCCGGAGGCGGGCGCCGCCCCGGCCATGGAGATCCGCAACTGGACGGTGCGCCACCCCATCGACCGCGACCGCAAGGTCGTCGACGACGTCTCGCTCACCGTGCGCCGCGGCGAGATCGTCGGCATCGCGGGCCTGATGGGCGCGGGCCGCACCGAACTGGCGATGAACGTCTTCGGGCGTACGTACGGCAGGTACGCGGGCGGGGTCGTCCTGAAGGACGGCGACGAGATCAGCACGCGGCACGTCTCCGACGCCGTCGGCCACGGGATCGCGTACGTCACCGAGGACCGCAAGCACTACGGCCTCAACCTCATCGACACCATCGGCCGCAACATCACGATGAGCGCCCTGGGCAAGGTCGCCAAGCGCGGAGTCGTGAACGAGCACGAGGAGCGGCAGGTCGCCGAGGGCTACCGCAAGTCGATGAACATCAAGGCCCCGACGGTGTTCGAACCGGCGGGGAAGCTGTCGGGCGGCAACCAGCAGAAGGTCGTCCTCAGCAAGTGGATCTTCGCCGGGCCCGATGTGCTGATCCTCGACGAGCCGACGCGCGGCATCGACGTCGGCGCCAAGTACGAGATCTACACGGTCATCGACAAGCTCGCGGCCGAGGGCAAGGCGGTCGTCTTCATCTCCTCCGAGCTTCCCGAGCTGCTCGGCATGTGCGACCGCATCTACACGATGGCCGCGGGCCGCCTGACCGGCGAGGTGCCGCGTGCCGAGGCGACGCAGGAATCGCTGATGCGCCTGATGACGAAGGACAAAGAGGTAGCGCGATGAGCACGAACGTGACGGACAAGATCCCGGCGGCCGCGCCGCCACCGCCGCCGCGCAAGTCGGGCGGGGCGGCCGGGGGCGGCCTGCTCCAGCTGGTCGTCGCCGGCATGCGCCGCAACATGCGCCAGTACGGGATGCTGATCGCGCTCGGCCTCCTTGTCGCCGTGTTCGCCGTGTGGACCGACGGCGACCTGATCCTGCCGCGCAACGTCTCCAACCTGGTCCTCCAGAACAGCTACATCCTGATCCTCGCGATCGGCATGATGCTGGTGATCATCGCGGGCCATATCGACCTGTCCGTCGGCTCGTTGACGGCGTTCGTCGGCTCGATGGCCGCGGTCCTCACGGTCAGCCACGACCTCTCCTGGCCCGTCGCCGTCATCCTCTGCCTGGTGATGGGCGGCGTGGCCGGTTCCATCCAGGGCTGGCTCATCGCGTACGGCGGCATACCGTCGTTCATCGTGACGCTGGCGGGCATGCTGGTGTGGCGCGGGCTCACCGAGATCCTGCTCAAGGGGCAGACGCTCGGCCCGTTCCCCGACGGCCTGCAGAAGATCGGCAACGGCTTCCTGCCGGCGGTCGGACCGAACACGAACTACCACAACCTCACGCTGCTGCTCGGTGTCCTGCTCGCCGCCGCCGTGGTCTGGCAGGAGATGCGGGACCGGCGCCGGCAGCGCGAGTTCTCGCTCGACGTGGTCCCGTACAACCTGTTCATGCTGAAGCTCGTCGCGATCGTCGCGGCCATCGCCGTCGTGACGCTGCTGCTCGCCAGCTACAAGGGCACCCCGATCGTCCTGATCATCCTCGGCGTCCTGGTGGTCGGCTACGGCTATGTGATGCGCAACTCGATCTTCGGCCGGCACATCTACGCGATCGGCGGCAACCTGCCGGCCGCGCGGCTCTCCGGCGTGAAGAACAAGAAGGTCACCTTCTACGTCTTCCTGAACATGGGCGTGCTCGCGGCCCTGGCCGGCCTGGTCGTCGCGGCCCGCCTGAACGCGGCCTCGCCGAAGGCGGGGCTCAACTTCGAACTCGAGGCGATCGCCGCGTCGTTCATCGGCGGCGCGTCCATGAGCGGCGGCGTCGGCACCATCCTCGGCGCGATCATCGGCGGTCTCGTCCTCGGCGTGCTGAACAACGGCATGAACCTGCTCGGCGTCGGCTCCGACTGGCAGTCGGTGATCAAGGGCCTGGCCCTGCTCGCCGCGGTCGGCTTCGACGTGTGGAACAAGCGCAAGTCCGGTTCGTAAGTCCGGTTTCACATCTTCGTAAGTCTGGTTTCCCATCACACTCTTGGAGCCGCACAGATGGAACTGAGCAGACGTACGGTCATGGCCTCCGCCGCGGCGGCCGGTGTCGCCGCCACCGCACTCGGCGGCACGGCGCACGCGTCGCCCACCGCCTCCGGAAGCAGGAAGCCCGTGAAGGAGCCCTTCGGCAAGCTCGCCGACGGCACGAAGATCTACCGCTGGTCGCTGGAGAACGGCGGCACGCGCATGAAGGTCCTGAACTACGGCGGCATCGTCCAGTCGCTCGAACTCCCGGACCGCCGCGGCAAGTACGTGAACGTCTCCCTCGGCTACGACACCATCGAGGAGTACGTCGCGGGCACCACGTTCTTCGGCGCCACCATCGGCCGCTACGGCAACCGCATCGCCAAGGGGAAGTTCACCCTCGACGGCAAGGCGTACCAGGTCTCCGTCAACGACGGCGAGAACTCGCTGCACGGCGGCGCCAAGGGCTTCGACAAGCGCGTCTGGGACATCGAGCCGTTCGCCTCCGGCTCCGATGTCGGCCTGCACATGTACTACACGTCGGTCGACGGCGAGATGGGCTACCCCGGCACGCTCAAGACCAAGGTCACGTACACGCTCACGGCGCGCGGCGACTGGCGCATCGACTACGAGGCGACGACGGACAAGGCGACCGTCGTGAACCTCACCAACCACACCTATTACAACCTCGCGGGCGAGGGCAGCGGCACGATCTACGACCACGAGCTGACGCTGGCCGCCTCCCGCTACACGCCCACCGACGCGGGGCTCATCCCGACCGGTGAACTGGCGAAGGTCGCGGGCACCCCGTTCGACTTCCGCAAGGCGAAGCCCATCGGCCGCGACATCCGCGACGCCCACCCGCAGCAGATCCTCGCCAAGGGCTTCGACCACAACTGGGTGATGGACAAGGGCATCACCGCCAAGCCCGTCCTCGTGGCGACGCTGCGCGACCCGGTGTCGGGCCGCGGCCTGAAGATCGCCACGGACCAGCCGGGCCTGCAGTTCTACTCGGGCAACTTCCTCGACGGCACGCTCGTCGGCCAGTCGGGGCGCACCTACCGGCAGGGCGACGGCCTGGCCCTGGAGACCCAGCACTTCCCGGACTCCCCGAACCAGCCGTCGTTCCCTTCGACGGTGCTGCGTCCGGGCGAGACGTACCGGACGACGACGGTGCACTCGTTCGGGACATGAGCGCCATGAGCGCCACGAGTATCAGGAGTTGAACACCGCCCCGCCCGTATCCGTATGACATGCCACCACGGATACGGGCGGAGGCATGTGATGACCGGAAGCGTCGTCTCGCTGTTCCAGGGTTCGACGGCCCACTCCCCCTCCTACGGCCAGCTGACGCGGGCCGGGGCGGGCGGCGCCGGCGGCGAGGTCGTCGACTTCTGCATCCCCTGCAACCCCTACTTCCCCACCCCGGCGATGCTGGAGACGCTCCGCGCCCGGCTGCCCGAGATCCTGACGTACTACCCGAGCAGCGCCGAGCACATCACCGCCGAGCTGTGCCAGGTCCTCGGCCTCAACCCGGGGACCGTGGCGATGGGCAACGGCTCGACCGAGCTCATCACCTGGATCGACCATCTGCTGGTCCGCGAGTCCCTGGCGGTGCCGGTGCCGACGTTCGGGCGGTGGACGGACCAGCCGATGGAGACGGGCAAGCGGGTCGACATGTTCCCGCTGCCCGAGCGCGACGGGTTCGCGCTCGACCCGGCGGCGTACGCGGAGTTCATCCACGCGCGCGGCGCGCGGGCCGCCGTCGTCTGCAACCCGAACAACCCCGACGGCGGCCTGCTCCCCCGCCGCGCCCTGCTGACCCTCATCGACGAACTCCGGCACCTCGACCTGATCGTCATCGACGAGTCCTTCCTCGACTTCGCCGACACCGAGGGCGGCCCGGACCCCAGCCTCGTACAGGAGGCGGTGCTGCGCCCGAACGTGATCGTGCTGCGCAGCCTCGGCAAGAACTTCGGCCTGCACGGGGTGCGCTTCGGCTACCTGGTCGCGAATCCGGGCCTGGCGGGGAAGGTCCGCTCGATGCTCCCGAAGTGGAACCTCAACTCCTTCGCCGAGACGGTCGTCTTCATGCTCCGCGAGCACCGCCAGGAGTACGCCGACAGCATCCGCCAGGTGTGCCGCGACCGCCACGACATGCGCTGGCACCTGTCCCGCCTGCGCCCGCTCACCGTCTACCCCTCCCAGGGCAACTTCCTCTACGTGCGGCTGCCGGACGGGGTCGACGGCGTGACGGTGCGGGACCGGCTGCTCTCCGAGCACGGCGTCCTGGTGCGGGAGTGCGGCAACAAGATCGGATCGTCCAGCAGTTTCCTGCGCCTCGTGGTGCGACCCCAACCGGACGTCCTGCGCCTGGTGGCCGGTCTGGAGTCGCTCATGGGGAGCGGGAACGGCGCCGCCGTGCCCGAGCGATACGGAGGGACCACCTACAGCTCGGGCACGGCGGCGGTCGACCGCCTCATCCGGTCCACGGGGGCGTGAGCCCTACGTGAGGCTCACGGGTTGCGCCAGGCGGCGGGGTCCTCGGCCAGCTCCTTCACCGGCTCGGGCAGCCGGTCGTGCGCGAGGTCGGAGAGCGTGACGCCCTCCAGGATCTTGCGCACGTTGGCCCGCAGCGCCACCCACAGCGGGAGCAGCGGTTCGGCGGGACCGGTGTAACTGAGCGCGTTCGGCCGCTCACCACGGACCGAGACGATGGGCCCCTCGACCGCGCGCACGACGTCGGCGACGGTGATCTCGGCGGCGGGCCGGGCGAGCAGATAGCCGCCGTTGCCGCCCCGCTTGCTCACGACGATGCAGCCGCGCCGCAGGTCGCTGAGGATCCCCTCCAGGAACTTGTGGGGAATCTCCTGTGCCGCGGCGACTGCCTCGGCCTTGATCGGCACGCCGTCCCCCTCGGCATGGACGGCGATTTCCAGGCAGGCACGTACGGCGTAGTCGGCGCGGGCGGAGATCCTCATGCGGCCATTGTCGTGGACACCGGTGGATCTTCCAGCATCTGGGACGGACTCGCTTCCACCATCTGGGACACCCGCCCCATCCCTACCTTTCCCATAGGGATGGTGCGTACAGTCGCCGTCATGGACTTCTCCTGGGCGATAGTCGTGGCCGGTGCCCTCGTCGGTCTCGCGGTGGGCCTGACCGGCATGGGCGGCGGCGCGCTGATGACGCCGATCATGGTGATGCTGTTCGGCGTCAACCCGACCGCCGCGATCGGCAGCGACCTGGCCACGTCCGTGTTCATGAAGCCCTTCGGGGCGGCGGTGCATCAGCGTGCGGGGACCGTGCGCTGGGACATCGTGCGCTGGCTGCTGCCGACGGCGATGCCGGCGGCGGTGCTGGGCGCGCTCTGCCTGGGGCTGCTCGGCGACGGGGATCAGCTCCAGGAGCGCGTGAAGTACGTCATCGGGGGCGCGCTCGTCCTGGCGGTCGTGGGGATGCTGGCCCGGATGTGGCTGGACGCGCGGCGGGGCACGGGCGCGGAGGAGGCGGAGGACGCACACGTGGCGGTCCGCCCGCTGGCCACCCTCGCCATCGGCCTCATCGGCGGCTTCATCGTCGGCATGACGTCCGTCGGCTCCGGCTCACTGATCATCGTCATGCTGATGCTCGCGCACCCGCGCCTGAAGGCGAACCACCTCGTCGGCACCGACCTCGTCCAGGCCATCCCCGTCGTCGCGGCGGCGGCCCTCGGCCACGTGATCTTCGGCGACGTCTCCTTCGGCATGGCGGGCACCCTGCTGATCGGCGCGATCCCGGGCGTGGTGGCCGGCGCCCTCCTCTCCACCCGCATCTCCGGCCCGTCCCTGCGCTGGGCCCTGGTGACGCTGCTGGCGGGCTCGGGCCTGGCGATGTGGGGGGTCTCGGGTGTACCTCTGCTTCTGGTGTGCGGGGTGTTCGCGGCGGCGGGGGTCACGGTGACGCTGCGGGGGCGGCGCGGCCGCTCCCTGGTGGTGGCAGGGGACGCCCGTCACGCACCGGAGCCCGCTCCCGAGTCCCCTGCTGTGACGCGGTGAGCGGGCTCCCGCTGTCACGCCAGGCGGATCACGTTCCAGGACAGCGGGGCGAGTGAAGCGTTCAGGGTGGTGGCTTCCACGGTCGTGTCGGACACCGTGTGCGGCACCACCCGCTCCGGCTCCGCGAGCGTATTGCGGGCCTCCGGGTCGGGGTCGGAGAGCACGGTGTGTTCCACGACGCGGGTCAGGTCCAGTCCGTTCAGGGCGACTTCCAGCGGCAGCGCCTCCGTCTGGCTGCGGTTCACCGCGAACACCGTGACCGTGCCGTCCTCCGCGCGGACCGCCGTCGCGTGCAGGAGGTCGGCCGTGCCGTGGCGCTTCGTGTCGTGCGTGGGGCCCGAGACGCGGACGTCCAGGACCTCGCCGCGGCCGTACTTCGACGCCGCCGCGAACGGGTAGAACGTCGTCTGGCGCCAGGCCGGGCCGCCCGGTTCGGTCATGATCGGGGCGATGACGTTGACGAGTTGGGCGAGGCACGCCACCGTCACCCGGTCCGCGTGGCGGAGCAGGGCGATGAGGAGTGAGCCGAAGACGACCGCGTCGGTGACCGAGTAGACGTCCTCCAGCAGGCGCGGGGCCTCCGGCCAGTCGAGGGCCGCGACCTCGGCCTGGGAGCGCGACTGGTACCAGACGTTCCACTCGTCGAAGGAGAGGTTGATCTTCTTCGGGGACTTGAGGCGCGCGCCGACGTGGTCGCAGGTCGCGACGACGTTCTCGATGAACGACTCCATGTCCACCGCGGAGGCGAGGAACGAGTCCCGGTCGCCGTCGTGCTCCTGGTAGTAGGCGTGCAGGGAGACGAAGTCGACCAGCTCGTACGTCTCGGCGAGGACCGTCGCCTCCCACTCGGCGAACGTCGGCATCGCCTGGCTGGAGCTGCCGCACGCGACGAGTTCCACGTCCGGGTCGATCTGGCGCATCGCGCGCGCCGTCTCCGCCGCGACCCGCCCGTACTCCTCGGCCGTCTTGTGGCCGGTCTGCCAGGGGCCGTCCATCTCGTTGCCGAGACACCACAGGCGGATGCCGAAGGGGTCCTTGTCGCCGTGCTCGATGCGGAGGTCGGACAGGGCGGTGCCGGCGGGGTGGTTGGCGTACTCCTGGAGTTCTATCGCCTCGGCCACGCCGCGCGTGCCGAGGTTCAGCGCCATCATCGGCTCGGACTGCGGGCCGAGCTTGCGCAGGAACGCGATGTACTCGGACAGGCCGAAGCGGTTCGGCTCCGTGGTGCGCCAGGCCAGGTCGAGGCGGGCCGGGCGGTCCTCGACGGGGCCGACCGAGTCCTCCCACTTGTAGCCGGAGACGAAGTTGCCGCCGGGGTAGCGGATGGTCGTGACGCCCAACTCCCGTACGAGGTCCAGGACATCGGTGCGCAGGCCCGCCTCGTCCGCGTGCTCGTGGCCCGGCTCGTGGATGCCGGTGTAGACGCAGCGGCCGAGGTGCTCCACGAACGAGCCGAAGAGCCGGGGGTTGACGGTGCCGACGGTGAAGGCGGGGTCGAGGGTGAAGCGTGCGGTACGCAAGGGGGTCCTTTCGGTGGGGGAGGTCGAGGAGGTCGTCACATTCACAGGGCCGGCCAGCCGGACTTCGTCCAACTGAGCGTGTTCAGGCCCAACTTCGGCGTGCCCGCGTCCTGCGCGTCGTAGTAGTGGTACGCGAGGACGTAGCGGCCCCGGTCGCGGAAGACGGACTCGCCGCCGGTGCCGAGGTAGCGGCCGTGGCCCGCGAGGAGGAGCGTGCCGCCCCCGTCGAGCAGCGGCTTGCCGTCCTTGTCGACGTAGGGCCCGGTCACCGAGGCCGAGCGGCCGACGCGGATCTTGTACGTGGAGTTCACGCCCTGGCAGCACGCGTCGTACGAGGCGAAGAGGTAGAAGTACCGGCCGTGCTTCACGACCGCCGGGCCCTCGACCGCGTGCGGGGCGTCGGGGCGGGTGGCGAGGTGGTGGACCTTCGCGCCGGGGACCGCCCTGCCCGTGGCCGGGTCCAGTTCGACCATGCGGATGCCGGACCAGTACGAGCCGAAGCTCATCCAGAGTTTGCCGTCCGCCTCGATCACGTTCGGGTCGATGGCGTTCCAGGTGTCCGTGGTCTCCGACGAGAAGACCTTGCCGTGGTCCGTCCAGGTGCCGGGGAGGCCGGACTTCGACGTCGCGACGCCGATCGCCGAGTGGTTGGTGCCCCAGGACGAGACGGCGTAGTACAGCCAGTACCTGCCGTCCCGGTACGAGATGTCGGGGGCCCACGGGTCGCCCGTGTCGTTGTACTGGAGCCACCAACTCGGCGGCTCGGCGAAGGCGTTGCCCTCGTCCGTCCAGTCGACCCGGTCCGAGGACAGGCGTGCGCCGATCACCCCGCCGGTGGAGTACGCGACGTAGCGGCCGTCCTTGAGCTTGATGACGGTCGGGTCGTGGATGATCCGCTGGCCGGTGATGGCCTGCGGGTCGGGGTAACTCTGCGCAGCCTGCGCCGCGTTGGGGAGGAGCGCCAGGAGGGCCGCGGCCGTCGTCGCCGCGAAGGCTCTTCGTACGGACGTCACTGTCCCGCCAATCCGGTGTGGGCCACGCCGGCCACGATCTGCCGCTGGAAGAAGACGAAGACGATGATCAGGGGCAGGCCCGCCATGAGGCCGCCGGCCATCAGCTGGGCCCACTGGATGCCGTAGGAGTTCATGATGGTGGCGATGCCGTTGGGCATGGTCATCAGGTCGGGGTTGTGGGTGACCATGTACGGCCACAGGAAGTTGTTCCACGAGCTGATGAACGTGAAGATGCCGACCGCGGCGAGCGAGGGCCGCGACAGCGGCAGGATGACGGTGAAGAAGATCCGCCAGCGGCCCGCGCCGTCGATGGCCGCGGCCTCCTCCAGTTCGCGCGGGACGCCCTGGAAGAACTTGTAGAGGATGTAGACCATCGACGCGTGCGCGCACTGCGGCAGGATCATGCCCCAGTACGTGTCGACCATCCCCATCTGCTGGACCGTCGTGAACAGCGGGACGCCGAGCACGGCGGGCGAGACCATCAGGCCCGCCATGACCAGGCCCATCAGGGCGGACCTGCCCCTGAACTCGGTGCGCGCGAAGCCGTATCCGGCGAGCGCGCTGGTCGTCACCACGACGGCCGTGACGCACACGGACACGACCACCGAGTTGACGAACCAGTTGGTGATGTTGCCGGTCTCGAAGATGGCGGACCAGGCCTGCCCGGTCCAGTTCTCCGGCAGCCAGTGCGTCGGCGAGGCGACCGCCTCGGTCTCCGACTTCAGCGACGTGAACAGGGCCCAGGCCAGCGGCGAGAGGAACACCGCGGACACGACCACCCCGAGGGCGGTGAGCACGATCTGGCTCGGGGTCCACCCGCGGCGGCTCTTGACGCGGATCTGCGGGGCGGGGATCTGCGGGGCGGTGGTGGTCATCGGGCGCCCTCCTCACGGTTGCGCAGCAGCCACATCCGCGCGAGCGCGACGGACGCGATGATCACGAAGAAGATGATGGAGGCGGCGGAGGCGTAGCCCACGCGGTAGGCGGTGAAGCCCTCTTCGAGGGTGAACTGCACGTACGTGCGCGTGGCGCCCTCGGGCCCTGGCTCGAAGTCGAACATCACGACGGCCTGGTCGAAGACCTGGAGCGAGGCGAGGACCTGGAGCGTGATGACGAGTCCGGTGATGTTGCGCAGCATCGGCAGCGTGATGTGGACCATGCGGTGCCAGGCGTTCGCGCCGTCCAGCTTGGCGGCCTCGTACAAATGCGAAGGGATGCCCTGGAGGGCGGCCAGGTAGAGCAGGAAGCTGAAGCCGACCGTCCACCACAGCGTGCAGACGACGACGGTGAGCATCGCGTACGAGGAGTCCGCGAGCCACGCCGTGTTCAGGCCGAAGACGTGGTTGATCATGCCCGCGGTGGGGTTGAACAGCCATTCCCACAGATTGCCCGCGACGGTGGAAGGCAGCAGGAACGGCATGAAGAAGCAGAGCCGCCACAGCCACTTCCCGCGCTCGATGTGGTGGGCCAGCATCGCGAGCAGGAACGCCATGAGGGTGATGCAGGGCACGACCAGGAGCGTGAAGTACGCGCTGTGGCCGAGGGAGTCCCACAGCAGGTCGTCCTTGAGGGCCTCGCGGTAGTTGTCGAGGCCGATGAAGCTCGCGCCCTCGCCGGAGATGTTGGCGTCGGTGAACGAGAGGTACAGGCCGCGCACCACCGGCCAGATCACGAAGAGGCCGAACAGCGCCAGGAACGGCGCCACGAACCATCCGCCGTGCTGGAAGCCCTGCTTGCGGCGGACGGTGCCGGTCCTGGTGGCGGCCTTCGCGGTCGCCGGGGCCAGGACGGGCTGCGCGCTGGTCGTGGTCATGAGGCCGCACCTTCCTGGGCGGCGGTCCTGCCGTCCATCGGGTTCTTCGATGCGAGGAGCTGGGTGAGGACGCCCTTGAGGCGGCGGGCCGCGGCCTCGGGGCGCGCGGAGCCGGCGGACGCGGCCATCACGACCGGCCCGGTGCGCTGCCCGAGCAGCCCGGTGGAGCCGGCGAACCAGGCCTTCGGCTCGGTCGCCATGTGGTTCATCGCGGACACGTACTCGCTCTGCGGCCGCATCTTTTGGTACGCGGCCGACGACAGGGTCGGCGTGTACGCGGGGATGTGGCCGCCGAGGGCCCACTTGCGGGCGTGCTTGACGACGTACGCGGCGAGCTGGTGTGCGCCCTCGTTGGAGGCGCCGCCGCGCTCGGCCTGGTGCGGGAGGACGAAGGCGTGGGACTCGGCGTGGGTGGCCTGCTTGCCGAAGACCGGCGGCAGCGGCGTCGCCCCGTACGGCACCTTGGCGGTGTCGAAGACGGGCACCGACCAGTTGCCCTCCCAGGTGAACGGGGCGCCGTTGACGAACTGTTCGGCGCCGATGGAACCCTCGACGGAGTAGCCGTCGGTGACGTGCCTGCGCAGGAACTCCAGGACCTGGGTGGCCTTGTCGGTGTCGAAGGTGACCTCGGTGCGCTCGTCGTTGAACCAGGTGCCGCCGAGCTGCGTGTAGAAGGCGACGAACATCCACCACTGGATGTTCATGTCCTCCGCGTTCAGGCCGAGGGTCTGCACGCCCTTCCTGGCGGCCTTCTTGGCCTCCTTCAGCACGCCGAACCAGTCGTCGGTGGAGGTGACCTCGGCCATCCGCCCGTCGGCGTCGAGCAGCCCCGCCTTCTTCAGCACGTCCTTGCGGTAGAAGCAGAGCTGTACGTGGATGTCGAGCGGCAGGCCGTAGAGCTTGCCGTCGACCACCGCGCGCTTCCACAGGACCTGGTTGAAGTCCTCCTGCCGCACGCCGTACTTGGCGAGCAGTCCGACGTCCCACGCGTCGAGGAGGGTGCCGGGGGCGAAGCCGGGGATCCTGCCGAGGTGCATCACGGCGAGGTCGGGGGCGCGGTCGCCCGACGCGGTCATCGCGAGCTTGGAGTAGTACGGATTGCCCCACTGGAGCGTGGAGTCCTTCACGTCGACGTCCGGATGCGAACGACGGAAGTCGTTCAGCATCGAGATCATGTTGTACCCGTCGCCGCCGCTGAAGAGGTTCCAGTAGCGCACGCGGGTGTCCGCGCCCGAGGCGAGCGCGTCGGCGCCCGTCCCCATGGCCGCGAAGCCCAGGCTTCCCGCGACCGCCAACCCACCCGCACCGGCGATGAGTTGTCTGCGGTTCAGGCCAGGTCGTCCCACAACCGGCCCCTCCCTACGTCCGATATTTCGAATGCCGCTCGTAACTTCGAACGGGACCGTAAAATCGAAGCGCTTGCGCGTCAATGGGTCGCGCGGGAATCGCGGGAAAAAAGGTGCGGGGCGCACGACGCGAACGCCGCACGCCCCGCAGGGGATCACCGGGCCGCGGCCCGAACTCTCAGCCTCCGAAGGCCGCTTGCGCCAGCCCTTGACCGGCCCCCGGCACCACCAGCAGCGACCCCGCCAGCGGCTCAGGGCCTTCGAGGCCGACCCATGCCGTCGACACGTACAGGTCCCTCAGGTCCGCGCCACCGAAGGCGCAGGCCGTGGGGCGGCTCACCGGCAGCGGCAGCACCCGGTCGAGCCTCCCCTCGGGCGTGTAGCGGCGGACGGCGGCGCCGTCCCACAGGGCCACCCACACGCAGCCGTCCGCGTCGACGGTGAGCCCGTCGGGAGAACCGGCACCGTCCTCAATGGCCGCCAACTCCCGCCTGTTGCCGACCCGTTCGCCGTCCACGTCGAAGACGTCGATGCGGCCGGTCGGGGTGTCGACGTAGTACATGCGCGTGCCGTCGGGGCTCCAGCCGGTGCCGTTGGAGATCGTGACGTCGTCGAGGACCTCGGTCACCGTCCCGTCGGGCGCGACGCGGATC
The DNA here is from genome assembly GCF_042730865.1 of Streptomyces sp. NPDC059897. NCBI lineage: Bacteria > Bacillati > Actinomycetota > Actinomycetes > Kitasatosporales > Streptomycetaceae > Streptomyces > Streptomyces sp. NPDC059897. The sequence continues at coordinate 160,656 of NZ_JBHWKQ010000005.1, forward strand.
AGGTTGCCGCCGCCGGGCGTCTCGTCGTACGGCATCGAGCCCGCCCACAGCGCACCGTCGGGGGCCACCGCCGCGTCGTTGCCGCGCCGACCGGGGACGGGCTCGCGGTGCAGCCACGCGAAGGCGTTGTCGGTGCCGTAACTCCCCACGCCGTCACGGAGGTTGACGACCAGGCCGCCGCCGACGCGCGGCTTGGCGGCGCCCACGTGCTGCTCCGTGGTCATGACGGTGCGGCGGCCGCTGCCCGGCTCGTAGGTGTGCACGCGGGAGTTCAGGATGTCCACCCAGATCACGCGGCCCGCGGCCGGGTCCCAGGTCGGGCCCTCGCCCAGCTCCGCCGAGGCCCGCACGGCCTCCTCGACGCGGACCCTCATCGCGCCACCCCCCGGTGACCGAGGCGCTCGGAGAGGTCCGCGGCACCCTTCGCGGCGAGCCCCGCCAGCTCCTCCTCGCGCGCGTCGCTCCAGCGGATCATCGGTACGGAGATCGAGAGCGCGGCGACGACCCGGTTGGTGCGGTCGCGCACGGGCGCGGCGACGCACGACACGTCCGTGTTCGACTCCCGGCTCTCCACGGCGATGCCCCGGTCGCGCACGCCCACCAGGTGCGCGCGCAGGGCCGCCGGGTCGGTGATCGAGTTCTCGGTCATCGCGACGAGGTCCGCGTCGTCCGGGAGCCGCGCGCTCAGCTCCGCCTCGGGCAGCGACGCGAGCAGCATCTTGCCGACGGAGGTGCAGTGCGCGGGGAGGCGGCGGCCCGCGGCGGACACCATGCGCACGGCGTGCGTGGAGTCGACCTTCGCGATGTAGATGACGTCGGTGCCTTCGAGGATCGCCACGTGGACGGTCTCGTCGCAGGTCTCCGCCACGTCGCGGGCGACGTGCTGCCCCTCGGCGGCGAGGTCGAGCTGCTCGGCGTACCGGCTGCCCAGCTGATAGGGGCGCACGCCGAGGCGGTAGCGGCCCGGCTGGCCGGGGACCTGCACGATGTACTGGCGGGCGGCGAGCGTGGTGACCAGTTCGTGGACCGTGGTCCGCGGAAGCTGTAGCTTGCGGACGATGTCGGGGGCGGACAGCGTGCCGTCCCCGTCCAGGAACAGCTCGAGTATGTCCAGAGCACGGGTCACGGCTGGTACGAGACGTCCCACAACCGACCCCTCCCTATGTTCGGTATTTCAACAGACGGTCGGTATCGCGAACATAGGCTAAGCACAGGGACATTGACCGGGCAATGGGCGGTCCGGTGCCGTGTACACGGTCTACACAGGGCCGAGTTCTCCCCGGAGCCGCCGGGCGCGGAGCACCAGTTCCAGTTCGAAGCGGCGGTCCGGGTCGTCGACCTCGTCGCCCCACAGCTCGCGGATCTGGCGCAGGCGGTAGCGGACGGTCTGCGGGTGGACGCCGAGCCGGGCCGCGACCTCGGGGGCGCCGCCGCGGGTCTCCAGCCAGGCGAGCAGGGTCTCGGCGAGCCGCCGCGCGTGCGTGGGCCCGCAGCGGGTGAGGGGTTCGAGGGCGCGCCGCGCGAGGTCGTCGACGAGTTCCTCGGGCTGGAGCAGGACGAGGGCCTGGGTGTGCTGGGTGCAGTGCAGCACTTCGGCGTCGGGCAGCAGTCCGCGCTCCATGAGGGCGACGGCGGCCTCCGCCCAGCGCAGCGACTTCGCCGCGTCGCCGGGCGCGACGGGCGGACCGATCGCCCCGGTCCAGCCGGTCAGGGCGCGGCGCAGCAGGTCGGCGCGGCCCGCGGCGTCGGGGTCCGACAGGACGAGCCGGGGCCGCTCCGGCTCCATGTCGAGCAGCACGTCGGCACCGACGGCGGGGGCCACCGCGTCCCGGGCGGGGCGCAGCAGCACGCCGACCGCGACGTGGGCCGGCACCTGCCAGCCGACGCGCGCCGCCCGTTCGGTGAGCGCCTGCACGGGGTCGTGGGGCGCCGCGGCGCCCCCGTCGAGGAGCAGGTCCATGAGTTTGCGCTGCTGGCGCAGCCGCTCCCCCGCCTGCCGGGCGGCGGCCTCCGCGTAGCCGCGGACCGACTGGTCGACGAGGCCGTCGAGGTATTCGTAGCCGGCCTCCGCGAGTTCGTACATCGCCGGGGGCGGGATGTGCAGCCGCTGTCCGATGTCGGCGAGGCGGCGCCAGGCCATCTTCACGCCGAGCCGGTACATGGCCTGGAGCGAGTCGAGGCTGCGGCCGTGCAGGGACTGGCCGCGCCCGAACTCCTGGAAGAGGGCGGGGGCATGGCCCTCCGGGAGGCCGTCGGCGGACCCGTCGGCGAAGCCCCGCACGAAGTCCTCGACGGCGCGCCGGATGCCGACGAGGGCGACGGCCTCGCCCGACTCGTCGAGCACGACGGGCAGTTGGGGGAATTCGCGGTGGATCTCGTCGAGGATGTCCCGGGTGAGCCGGGGCGCCTCTTCGAGGGCGAGCGCCACGAACTGCTTGGCCTGGAGCCGCGGCACGTCGCACCACGCGGAGCGAGTGGTGGCCGGCACGGGTCAGCGCCCTTGGCCGGGCGTCTCGTAGGTCACCAGGGGGGTGTTGGGCTGGTCCGGCCGCGCGTTGAGCAACGCGAGCACGCCGAAGGCGGCCGCGAGGGCGAGCGCGGCTCCCGTGGCCGCGGACAGCGCGGCGGCGAGCAGTCGGTTCATCGCAGGGTCAGCCTCTCGTCCGTGCCCGACCGGTGGTCCACCGGCCGGGGTATCGAGGTCACCAGAGGTCGTTCCCCACCCGTGCGATTGCGACGTACGGCAAACCGTTCGTCTCAAGTGCCCAGTCTCCACAGGACATTGACACTTCGTCAAGGGTACGTCTACGGTTCCCGGCCCAAAGGACCCTTCTGACGGATCCTGCCGGTGAGCGGGGTCTGGCACGCACATCTGCGGCGTTGTCGTCGGTTGCCAACGCTCCGCGTTGACGCCCTCCTCCGCCTTGCAGCTGCACGCACCAGACCCCGCTCACCGGCACCGCACGTGGACGCCGTCCGCATCCAGCCTGATCCGTCAGAAGGGTCCTCACCGGCCGACCGCGAACAGAGCGCGGATGCCCTTCCTCCCAGGAGTGCCGGATGCGCCGTACAGCCTCACCGTTCTCGCTGGTCGCAACAGGTCTCGGCACGTTTCTGCTCGTCCTGGCGGGACTGCTCGCCTGGTACGTGACGCCGCGCGCCGAGCGCACCAGCATCGACGTCGATGTGACGACCGTGTTCACCGGAACCGGCAGCTATTTCGACACCGACAAGATCAAGACCGTGCGCGATCGCAAGCTGACCATCACCCGGCAGGCCCGCGGCGACGTGGCCGAGAGCGAACGCAGCGGCAACGCGGTGTGGGACGTGGCGACGTCCGTCGACACCGCGAAGTCGCTCCCGGCGTCCGACCCGCACGACGCGCTCCAGTGGACCCTGGAACGCTGGGTCGTCGACCGGAGCACCAATGAGCCCCAGCACTGCTGCGGCGAGCAGCCCGCCTTCAGCGGCGAGGCCTACCTGAAGTTCCCCTTCCATGTGGAGAAGCGCACCTACACCTGGTGGGACAACACCCTCGGCGCGACGGTCCCGCTCCGCTTCGGCGGCGTGACCAAGGTGCAGGGCTACGAGGGCTACCGGTTCACCGGCACCGTCTCCCCCGCCAGGACCGGTTCCCGGCTCGTGCCGGGCCGGCTCGTGGGGCAGCCCGAGAAGAGCCAGGTGCTCGCCGAGGAGTGGTACGCCAACCACGGCGTCGAGCTCGTCGTCGACCAGCGCACGGGCCGGGTCCTGTACGCGGCCATCGGCCCCCGCAAGACGCTGCGCGCGCCCGGCACCGACAAGGACGCGGCGGTGCTCCTGGACAGCCGGAAGATCGCCTTCACCCCGGCCACACAGCGCGGGCAGGTGGCGCTCGCGAAGGACGACAACGACCGGCTCTCCCTGCTCGGCACGACGGTGCCGCTGGTGGCGGGCGGTCTGGGGGTGCTGCTCGTGGCGGCCGGACTGGTGCTGGTCGTACGGGGCAGGGGTGGCAGGCCGGAGCCGGAAGGGTCGGAGCGTCCGAATCCCGATACGTCCCCGACGACCCTGGAAACGTCCACGATGTGACGGTACGTCAGCCGAATTCGGACCGAAACTTGTCACGCGGGTGAGTAGCCGCATCGAACAGCGGGGCGAAAACTGTCCCTCCCCACCCCGTGCACAGCCCCCGCACAGCCTCGGCACCGTACCTGCCAGTACGCCCAGGTACGCCTGAACACCGGCGTACGCCCGACGAGTTGGAGCACCCATGCCCCAGCACGTGCCCCTCCCGCTGCGCGCCACGTCCCCACACGGCGCGCGGCATCCGCAACACGACCCCCCACACCCGCGCCGCATCGTGTTCCTCGCCCACCGCGACCTCGGCAACCCGGCCGCGGGCGGCTCCGAGCTCCTGGTCGACCGGCTCGCCGAAGGGCTGACCCGCCAGGGCCACCAGGTGACGCTGCTGTGCGGCGGCCCCGCGGCCTTCCGCGACTACCGGGTCGTCTCGGCCGGCGGCGAGCACGCCCACTACCTGCGGGCACGCTCGGCCTTCGCCCGCCAGGTCGGCGACTGCGACCTGCTCGTCGAGGTCTGCAACGGGATGCCGTACCTGGCCCCGCTGTGGCACCGCGGCCCCACGCTCTGCCTGGTCAACCACGTGCACACGGACCTGTGGCGGATGCGGCTGCGCGGACCGCTCGCGCCCGCCGCCCACCTCGGCCGAAGACTCGAACACTGGGCGCTCTCCGGGGCGCAGCGCCGCAATCTGCTCGTGGCCGTCTCGCCGTCGACGGCGCACGCGCTGCACGCCATCGGCGTCGACCAGGACCGGATCCGCCTCGTGCCGAACGGCGTCGAGGAGCCGGGCCCCGCCGCCGACCGCTCCCCCGACCCGCTGTTCCTGGCGATGGGCCGGCTCGTCGAGTACAAGCGGATCGACCTGCTGCTCCGCCTGTGGGAACGGGTGCGTCCGGTGACGGGCGGCCGGCTCGTCATCGTCGGCGACGGCCCCGAGGGGCCCCGCCTGCGCCAACTGGCGGGCGAGGGCGTCGAGTTCACTGGTCATGTCTCCGAGGCGGAGAAGCACCGGCTGCTCTGCGAGGCCTGGCTGCTTCTGCATCCCTCGGCCGTCGAGGGCTGGGGCCTGGTCATCACCGAGGCGGCGGCGCGCGGCACCCCGGCGGTCGGCTTCGACGTGCCGGGCGTGCGCGACTCCGTCGAGGACGGCGCCACCGGCCTGCTCGCCCACGGCGAATCGGCCTTCGCGGCGGCCTGGTGCACGCTCGCCCTGTCCGGGCACCGCCGCGAACTGATGGGCAAGGCCGCCCAGGAGCGTGCCGCGGGCTACCGATGGGCGCACACCGTGCGGCAGTTCGGCGCGGTGGCGGCGGAGGCGGTGCGGGGCTGGACGCCATGACGGCGACCACGGGGGTCGACGACGGGCAGGCCGGGTTCAGGGATCCGTCCCCGGCCCGCTCGCTCGCGCTGTTCCGGGCGTTTCTGCGCGAGCAGCAGGACCCCGAGACGTGCTACGCGCTGCTCGCCCGGGACGCCGCCGACCAGGTGGAGGCGTACGGGAAGGTGGCCGGGAAGGTCGTCGTGGACGTGGGCGGCGGCAGCGGGCACTTCACCCGCGAGTTCCGCGCGCGCGGCGCGCAGGCCCTCCTCTTCGAACCGGACACCACCGAGCTGGGCCTCGATCCGCCGGCCGGCACGGTGGTCGCGGACGGCTATCTGCTGCCGCTGCCCGACGCGTCGGCGGACGTCACGTTCTCCTCGAACGTCCTGGAGCACGTCGCCGATCGGGACACGTTCGTGAGCGAGCTGGTCCGGGTCACCAAGCCGGACGGCCTCATCTATGTCGCGTTCACCAACTGGCTGTCCCCGTGGGGCGGCCACGAGTGGGCGCCCTGGCACTATCTGGGCGCCGACCGCGCGCAGGCCCGCTACCGGCGGCGCACCGGCAGGCCGCCCAAGCACACCCTCGGCGAGAACCTCTTCGCCCACCACATCGGCCCCACCCTGCGCCATGTGCGTGCCCGCGACGACGTGCGCGTGGTCGCGGCGCGCTCCCGCTACTGGCCGTTCCTCGCGGAGGCGGTCACGCGGGTCCCCGGCGTGCGCGAGTTCGCCACCTGGAACCTTCTCCTCATCCTCAGGCGGTGTCCCCCATGACGACCATGGTCCAGGCCCCACCCGCGGCGGCGACGCACCCGGAACCCGAGCCGGGCCCGCGCTCGCGCCGCTGGCTGCTGACGTTCTGGGCCGTGCTGTTCGTCGCGTTCTGCGCGGCGGCGCCAGGGCGGGCGACGTTCGAGACGAAGCTCGGTGTGTCGCAGGACCCCTGGAAGTTCCTCGGCGACCTCGGGGAGCTGTGGCACGACAGATCCGGCTTCGGCGGGATCGCCGACCAGTACATCGGCTACGCGTTCCCGATGCTGCCGTACTACGGCCTGACGGATCTGCTGCAGATCCCGGTGTGGCTGGCCGAGCGGCTGTGGCTCTCGATCGTCGTGACCGTCGCCTTCTGGGGCGCCCTGCGCCTCGCCGAACGCCTCGGCGTGGGCTCGCCGCGCAGCCGGCTGCTCGGCGCGGTGGCGTACGCGCTGTGGCCGACGTTCACGATCGTCGTCGGCTCGACGTCGGCGGCGGCGCTGCCCGGCGCGTTCCTGCCGTGGGTGCTGCTCCCGCTCACCAACCCCCGTACGTCGGCGCGCATTTCGGCGACCCGCTCGGCGCTCCTCATCCCGTTCATGGGCGGCGTGAACGCGTCCTCGACGCTGGCGTCGCTGCTGCCCGTGGGCCTGTACCTGCTGTCCCGGCCGCCGTCGGTCCGCATGCGCCGCCAGCTCGCCTGGTGGATCCCGTCGGTGATCCTCGCGACGGCCTGGTGGACGGTCCCGCTCGTCCTGCTCGGCGTCCACGGCGAGAACTTCCTTCCTTACGTGGAGAGTTCACAGACCACGACGGAGACGATGTCCGCGACGGAGGCGCTGCGCGGCTCCGGGAACTGGGTGGCGTATCTGCACCTGGGCGATGCCTGGCTGCCCGCCGGCTGGGCGGTGGCGACGTCGGTGGTGGTCATCGTCTGTTCGGCGCTCGCCGCCGCTATCGGCCTCGCGGGCCTCGCGCGCCGCGACATGCCGGAGCGCCGCTGGCTGCTCCTGACGGTCATGGCGGCGGCCCTCGTCCTCCTCGCGGGATACGGGGGCTCCCTCGGCGCGCCCTTCCACGACACGGTGCGGTCGTGGCTGGACGGGGGCCTCGCCCCGTTCCGCAACGTCTACAAGTTCCAGACCGGGATCGCGCTCGCCCTGGCGCTCGGCATCGCCCACCTCGTGGGCGTGGCCGCCAATCCGCGCGGCGCCCGCCCGCTGCGCGCCCGCCGCCACGCCACGCTGATCGCCGCGATCCTCATCGTGCCGGGCCTCGCCTGGCCGTACCTCAACGGCTCGATCCTGCAGCCCGGCGCGTTCCAGAAGCTCCCCACGTACTGGGAGGCGACGGCCGACTGGCTGAAGAAGTACTCGCCGGACTCCCGCGCCCTCGTCGTGCCCGCGACCGCCCACGGCATCTACACCTGGGGCTCCCCCATCGACCAGCCGCTCGACGTGCTCGCCGACTCCCGCTGGGCGCAGCGCGACTACGTCCCGTTCGGCACGCGCGGCAACCGGCGCGCCATGGACGCCGTCGAGCAGGCCCTGATGAGCGGCACCCAAGTACCGGGCCTCCAGGACTACTTGAGCCGGTCGGGCCTGCACTACGTGGTGGTCCGCAACGACCTCGACCCCGACCAGTTCGGCTACGTGCCGACCGCCACGGTCAAGCGCACGCTGACGGAGTCGGGCTATCAGCGGGTGACCGGGTTCGGCCCGCAGGTCACGGGCGGCCGCATCGCCGAGAAGACACCGGTGCAGATCGAGGGCCTGTACCCGCGCAGCCGCTCCGTCGAGGTCTACGCGCCGCGCGGCGACGCCGCCCGGCCCGGCCAGGCGGGCCTGCTCCCGGTCGGGGACACGGCGCAGGTCAGCGGCGGCCCCGAGGCGCTGCTCCGGCTCTCCGCCGACCCGTCCTTCCTCGACCGCCCCGCCGTCCTGACCGGCGACAACCACCCCGGCATCGGCAACCCGGCCCTGCGGATCGCCGCCGACGGCCTGCGCCGCGCGGACACCCGCTTCGGCCTGGTCAACACCAACACCTCGTACCCGTACACGCCGACGGAACGCAACAGCCCGAACGCCGCCGAGAACCCGGGCGAGCCGCCGAAACAGATCCTGCCGAGCGAGGGCGTGGCCCATCAGACGACGGCCGATATCCGGGGCGCACGCTCGGTCTCGGCGTCCTCCAGCGGCAACTGGCTGCTGCACCTCCCGCAGTTCGACCCGGTGAACGCCTTCGACAAGGACCCCGACACGGCGTGGACCGAGGGCGCCCCCGACTCCGCCAAGGGCGAATGGGTGCGCGTCGACTTCACCCGGCCGACCCGGATCCCCGCCACCATCGACCTGACTCCGCTGCCGCAGGACAACGTGCGGGCGGCCCCGACCCGCGTACGCATCGAGACGGACAAGGGCTCCACGACGGCCAGTATTCAGCCGAACGGCAAACGCCAGGAGGTCAAGTCCCCTGCGGGCACAGCCGACTGGCTGCGCGTGACGATCCTCGACACGCAGCGCGCCCGCCCCGGCCTGACCGGCGCCGGGTTCACGTCCATCGACATCCCCGGCGTCCGGGCGACCCGCGCGCTGCGCCTCCCGGCCGACTCAGCACAGGCCGACCAGTACTCCTTCCACCGCGCCACGAGCGACGGCGGCCTCACCCTCACCGACACCGAGCGGTCCCTGAACCGCGTCTTCACGACGACCGGCGAGTCCACGTACGACATCGAGGCGACGGCCGCCCCCACCCCGGGGCCCGCGCTCGACAAGCTCCTCTACGACCTGGCCCCCGACCAGCGCCGCAAGATGACGGCGACCGCGGACTCCACGGCCGAGCTGGGCCTGAACACCACGCCCCGCAACCTCACCGACGGCGACCTGACGACGGCCTGGATCGCGGGCGACGACCCCACGATCCACCTGCGCTGGCCGGACAAGCAGCCCGTGTCCACCCTCGTCCTCGCCGGGGCCGGCGGCCTCACCACGCGCCCCGAGGAGATCGAGATCAGCAGCCCGGACGGCGCCGCGATCGCCGGCGTCGACAAGAACGGAGTGGCCCGCTTCGAGCCCATCACCACGAACCGCCTCGACATCACCATCACGAAGGCGGCCCGCCTCAAGGTCCACAACCCGGTCGCCGACAGGGACCTGCAACTCCCGGTGGGCCTGACCGAGGCCTACATCCCGACCCTCGACGCGTACCGGGTCGAACAACCCACGCCCGACCGCGAGTTCAGCCTCCCCTGCGGCAAGGGCCCGACGGTCACGATCGACGGCACCCGCCACCGCACCTCGGCGAGCGGCACCCTGCGCGCCCTGACGGAACGCCGCCCGGTCACCGTGAAACCGTGCGGCGCCGCCCCGACCCTCCCCGCGGGCCGGCACACCCTGAGGACCTCACCCGACGGCCCCCTCGCCCTCACGGACGTCACCCTCACGAACACGACGGCCACCACCGAGACGACACCCACCAACCGCAGGCTCACGGTCCGCGACTGGCTCGGCGACCGCCGCGAGGCACGGGTCGACGCGGGCGAGGCGACGTACCTGACCACGTACGAGAACGCCAACGACGGCTGGGAGGCCACCCTCGACGGCAAGAAGCTGACCTCGCTGCGCCTCGACGGCTGGCAGCAGGCGTGGCTGGTCCCCGGCGGCGCGAGCGGCACGGTCAAGCTGTCCTACGCCCCGGCCCGCACCTACGAGGTCGGCCTGTTCGCGTCCGGCGCGGCGCTCCTGGCCCTCGGCGCGCTGTGCCTGTGGCGCCGCAAGGACACGGAGCAGGAACCCCCGGCCCCGCCACCGGCCCCCGGCCGGCTCATCGGCACGGCCCTCCTGACGGCCATCGGCATCGTGATCGCGGGCCCCTGGGCGGCCCTGGTCCCGGCCCTCGCCCTCCTCGCCTGGAAACGCCACGCCCTCCTGGTCCCGCTCGCGTTCACGGCGATGACGGCGGCGGGAGCACTGGCGGCGACGGGCGCGGGAGAACCGGTCCGGGAGGGCGCGGGCGCGTACAGCACGGCAGCCCAACTTCTGGCGCTACTGGCCCTGTTCGCAGCGTTGGTGACGACACGATCAGCCCCGCCGGCGCTTGAGGCGCGGGGTCCGGACAATCAAGCCCCTCCGGCGATTGAGGAGCGGGGTCCGGGGCAGAGCCCCGAGGCCTCGACCGAGTCGACCGAAACCTCACGGAAGGGCGCCACACAATGACCACACTGGACCGCCCCGCCCGCGGGAACCGGACCACCCGCATCCCCTTCCCGACCGTCGACGAGGTCTCCCGCCACTGCCTCCAGGACCGCGAACCGGAAACCGTCCACATCGAGATCCACCTCACCGCCCGCCTCGACCCCACCCGCCTCACCCGCGCGTTCACGGACGCCCTCCACCACCACCCCCGCATCCTCATGCGCGAGGCCCCCCGCCACTGGTACAGCAGCCGCTACGAGTGGGAACTGACCCGCACCCCGGACACCGCGCCCGTCTCGTTCCCGGCCCCCACCCCGGACGCCCTGCACCAGGCCCGCACCCGCTCCCTCGCCGACGCCCCGCCCCTGACCGCGTCCCCGCCCATCCGCCTGGAAGCGGTGGAGGACCCGAGGACCCGCACCACCGTCCTGTTCGTCACGATCAACCACACCGCCCTGGACGGCCCCGCCTGCCTGCGCGTCGTCGCCACCGCGGCGGAGCTCTACTCGGGCCGGGACAACTCCCCGCCGCCCACCGCTCCCCCGCTCCTGAGCCCGCGCCCCCCGCAGACCCCGCCCTCCCCCTGGTCCCGCCCGGCCCGGGTCTCCGCCGGCACCCCCGACCCCCGCCCCGGCAACGGCCTCCTGGTCACCGAACTGTCCGTGCCGCGCCGCCCGAAGGGCGCCCCGTACACGGTCAACGACCAGCTGATGGTGGCCACGGCCCGCACGATCGCCGACTGGAACGAGGAGCACGGCACCCTCCACGCCCGCCGTCCGTTGCGCGTCACCATGCCGGTCGACGACCGCCCCCGCGACACGACGATGCCCATCGGCAATGGCACCCGTCTGGTGGAAGTCGCCCTCACCCCGTCGGAGTTGAAGTCCCCGACACCCGAACTCCTCCGCCTCACCGCCACCCGCACCGCCGCCCTGAAGTCCCAGCCGCGCCCCCAACTAGGCCACGGTGCCGCCCTGTTGACGAGTCCCTACGCGCCGGTCGCCTGGCGCGCCGCCGCCACCCGCGCCCTGCGCACGGCGGCGGCCCCGTGGACGTCGACGACCCTGCTCAGCAACATCGGCCGCGTCCCCTACCCACTGGACTTCGGCGACGGCGGCCGCGCCCGCGCCGTCTGGTTCTCCGCCCCGGCCCGCATGCCGCGCGGCCTCACCTTCACGACGGCGTCCACGGCGGGCCGGCTCCATCTGGCCCTGCGCTGGTCGCGCACCCTGCTCGGCCCCGGCGACGGGGCCCGCCTGCGCGACCTGTTCGAGCAGCACCTCCACGCGACACAGGAGGAGGCACCATGACGACACCCACCGAACTCGACGCCCCGCCAAGGGACTTGAGGGACTTCTACGAGAACCCGAGCGTCCCGGTGGCCTCCGGCACGCCCCGCACCCGCCGCCAGGCCCGCGTCCTCGCCGCCGCCCTGTCCGGCACCCGCGACGCCACCGTCCTGGACATCGGCTGCGGCGACGGCACGGCCGCGGCCACCACCGCCCGCCTGCTCCCCGCGTCCGACGGCCACCGCCTGATCGGCGTCGACTGGTCGCAGGACGCGCTGCGCCGCGCCGCCGGCCGTGTCCCCGGTGTCGTACGCGGCGAACTGACCGGCCACGGGCTGCCGTTCGCGGACGCGTCCGCCGACGCGGTGCTGCTCTCCGAGGTGATCGAGCATCTCGTCGACCCGGACGCCGCGCTCGACGAGATCCGCCGCGTCCTGCGGCCGGGCGGCCATCTGATGCTGTCCACCCCGAACCTGGCCGCCTGGTACAACCGGGCGCTGCTCCTCGCCGGGGTGCAGCCCGTCTTCTCGGAGGTGAGCCTGCGCGCGATCCACGGCAGGCCGGGCACCGAGGTCGTCGGCCATCTGCGGCTCTACACGCCGCGCGCCCTGAAGGAGTTCGTCGCCGCGTCCGGTTTCGGCGTCGTACGGCTCACCGGGGCGCCGTTCCACGGCGTGCCCCGGCCGCTGCGCCCCCTCGACCGGCTCGCCTGCGCGGCCCCGTCCCTCGCCTCGATCCTTCTCCTGCACGCGCGAAGGACGTGAGGGGCGATGCCCGCCGTGGCATGGGGAGTCGGCGCGGCACTGCTCGCGAACACGCTCTACAGCGTCGGCTTCGTCCTGGAGAAGCGGGCCCTCACCCGGCTGCCCGAGGTGAGCGTGCGCCGCCCCGCCCACCTCCTGCGCCAGGTGGTGACGAGCCCGCTGTGGCTGGCCGGGTCCATCGCCCTGGCCTCCGGCTTCGGCGCCCAGCTCGCCGTGTACCGCACGCTGCCCATCGCCGCCGCGCAGGGCATCTTCGTCTCCGGCCTGGTCCTGCTCCTGCTCCTGTCGGCCCGGCTCCTCGGCGAACGCACCTCGGGCCGCGAGCGCTACGCCATCGCGGCGATCCTGGCGGCGCTGCTCATGGTGGTGCTCTCGCTGCGGCAGGGCTCGGAGTCGGTGGGGCAGGAGTCCCCCGCGCCCCTCATCCTCCTGGTGTGCGTGCCCTCACTGGCGGCGGGCCTGTCGCTGTACGCGTCCGCGGAGCGCCGCGCGCGGCACCGGCACCGGCTGCCGACCACGGGCGTCGAGTACGGGGTCGCGGTGGGTCTGCTGTACGGGGTCAGCTCGCTCGCCATCAAGGGTGTGTCGGGCGTGCTCCCGGACATCCCGGCGCTGTTCGCCTCCCCGTACCCGTATCTGCTGATGTGCACGGGCGCGTTCGGGCTCGTCATGTCGCAGGCGGCCCTGCAACGCTGCCGCGCCTCGCTGATCGTCCCGGTGTGCACCACGGTGACCTGCCTGTTCACGGCGGTCCTCGGCACGCTCGCGTTCGGCGAGTCGCTCCCGCAGGAGCCGGTGCGCCTTGCGCTGCGTGTGACGGGCACGGCCCTCGCGGTCGCCGTGCTCCTCCTGATGCCGAAGCACGACACCCCCACACAACCGGACCCAGAGCCAAGGGAGTTGCTCCCGAATGAACCCTGATGACCCGCTGCTCAAGATCCTCGCCTGCCCGCTCGACAAGGGCCCCCTGCTCCTGCTGCCCGCGCCGGAGGGGACCCCGGGCGACAGCCTCTACAACCCCCGGCTGCACCGCCGCTACCCCATCGTCGACGGCATCCCGCAGCTCCTCCCGTCGTCCGGCGAACAGGTCCCGGAGGGCGAGCACGAACAGCTCCTGCAACGCGCGGAGCAGGCGAAACGAGCACTCCCATGACGACCGTCGCCGCCCGGATCGCGCCCTGGCTGCCCGCCCGGCTGACCGCCGCGACGGCCCGCGCCCTGTACCCGCGCTTCGAGCCCGAGCTGACCCGGCTCGCCGACATGCTGCCCGCCGCGGGCTCCTGCGGCACGGCGGTGGACGTCGGCGGCTGGTACGGCCCGTGGACCCACCGCCTGGCAGGCCTGGCCCGCCGCGTGATCACCCTGGAACCGGTCCCGCACCTGGCCCGGGTGCTCGCCGCGTCCGCGCCCGCGAACGTCGAGGTCGTCCGCGCGGCGGCCAGCGACCGCCCCGGCACGGCCCCGCTGTGGCAGCCCCCGCACGACGCGCGCGGCGAACGCGGCGTGTCCTCGCTCGTCCGCCGCGACGACCTGCATGCGCCGACCGGCCGCGAGGTCACGTGCGTCACGCTCGACGAACTCGCGCTGCGCGACGTCGACTTCATCAAGGTCGACGTGGACGGGGCGGAGCTGCGGGTGCTGCGCGGCGCCCGCGCCCTGCTCGCCCACGACCGGCCCGCCCTCTTCATCGAGCTGGAGACCCGCATCCAGCCGATCACCCCGGTCGTCGCCCACTTACGCGCGCAGGGCTACGAGGGCTGGGTCCTGCCCGACACCGACACCGACTGGCTGCCCCTGCCCTCCTACGATCTGGCGGCCCATCAGCGCGGCACCGCCCACATCGCCTCCCAGGGCCTGCTGCGCCGCGCCCTCACCCCGGCCGGACGCCGCCGGCGGTACGTGAACTCGGTGCTGTTCCTGCCGGACGGGCGAACCCCCGGCGCCGTACGCGACCATGGAGCGCATGCCCGGACGCCCCGCTGAACCCTTCACTCCGCTGGACTTCCAGCTGGTCCTGCTGCGCCGCATGGCGGACCACAATCCGCGGCTGGTGGAGACGGCCCGCGCCGACCTCGGCGTCTCCGTCGCCGACATGCGGGAGGCGAACCGCCGCTGGCAGGCGAGGCTGCACTCCCGGCACCCGCAGGGGGCGGTCTCCCGCTACCGGTCGGTGCTCGGCGCCCCGGAGCGCACCCTGCTGCGCAAGGTCGGCGACCTGGAGTGCGAGGCACTGCTGTGGCCGGTGCCGCTCTGGCCCGACCTGCGCTTCGAGGTGCTGCTCGCGCCCACGGGCGGGATCTGGAACGAGTGGCTGATCCGCGCCCCCGGCACCCCGGGCCCGGCCCTGCGCACCCTCGCCGACCTGACGCCGTGGTCGTGCACGGTGGACGAGGCGGCCCGCGCCTTCGCCCCGGCCCGCCCCCTGGAGGGTTCGGCGCCCACCCGCTGGGGCCTGGCGTTCCGGGCCCCGGACGAGGCGGGGACGCCGCGCGAGGTGCGGGCGGAGTTCACCTGGGGCCTGCTCCAGCGCTGGTACGAGGCCTGAAAGCACACGAACGGAAGAACACGCGATACGAACACCCGATACGAACACGGGCGCAGTTGTTCCCTTGAACAGGTGGTCGTCGCCGAAGAGTTTGCATGGGACGTACGTGAACAACGATGCTTACGGTGCGCAAGCAACGGGCTGCAGACCGTAGCGAACGCATCGCGATGCACATCTCAAGTCCCAAGTCCCATATGCGCGTTGCACTCCCTGTGCACGGCGCATCATCGCTAGGAGAACGCGTCACATGAACGTCATCACCGACATCGTCGCCGGCCTCGCCCACTTCCTCGGCTGGCTGGTGTAACACCGTCGGACACCGAAGCGGCGCCGCCTCCCTCGTCCCACGGGAGGCGGCGCCCCGGCGTTAGGGCCCTTCTGACGGATCTTGCTGGAGTCGCGGGGCCTGGCACGCACATCTGCTGCGTTGTCGTCGGTTGCCAACTCCCCCACCCTCGAACCAGGCTCCGCCAGGCTCGGGCGGGAGGTGCCCCCTTCGCGTTGACGCCCTCCTCCGCCTTGCAGCTGCCCGCACCAGACCCCGCTCACCGGCACCGCACATGGACGCCGTCCGCATCCAGCCTGATCCGTCAGAAGGGCCCTAGTGGACCCGCCCGGCCTACTCCAGCGAGCGCACTCGCGCGCGCGACCGCAGGATGCCAGAAGGGTCGCCGCCCGGCGAGCCATCACGGTCCGCGCTCTCGGGAGGATCCGCCATGACCGCCAGTCTGGAGCAGTTGCGCCGCTGCCACTTCGCCGTCGATCTGGGTGCCGCGCGCACCCGCGTGTACGTGAAGGGCGCGGGCCTCGTCGTCGACGAACCGAGCGCCGCAGCGGTCAACACCCGCACCGGCGCCCTCATCGCGGTCGGCGACTTCGCCGAGAAGATGACGGGCCGCACCCCGCACTACATCCGCGTCGTACGCCCCGTCTCCGGCGGCACGGTCGTCGACATCGAGATGGCCCAGCGGATGCTGCGCCACCTGCTCGGTGACAAGCTCCGCCGCGCCCTGCGCCGCAAGCCCCGGCTGCGCGCCGCGGCCGCCGTGCCGCACGACGCCGACCCGCTGGCCCAGCGCGCCGCCGTCGAGACCCTCGTCGGCCTCGGCGCCCGCCGCGTGGAACTCGTCGACACCCTGATCGCGGCCGCCGTCGGCTGCGGCCTCCCGGTGGAGCAGCCCGAGGCCACGATGATCATCGTCTGCGGCGCGGCCACCACCCAGATCGCGGTCCTCTCGCTCGGCTCGATCGTGACGGCGGCCCGCATCCCCGTCGGCGGCGACGCCATCGACCACGCGGTCGTCCAGCACCTGCGCCAGCACCACGCCCTGATGCTGCCGTCCCAGTCCGTACGCCCCCTGCAGCTCGCCCTGAGCGGCAACGGCCTCACCCCGCTGGGCCCCGAGCAGACCGAGATCCACGGCCGCGACGTGGCGACGGGCCTGGCCCGCTCGGTGCACGTGGACACCGCCGCGGTGCGCAGCGCCATCCACACGCCGCTCACCGCCGTCCTCGACGGCATCGGCCGGGTGCTGCGCGACTGCCCGCCCGACCTGGTCGCCGACCTCGCGGAGCGCGGCATCATGATGGTCGGCGGCTCCGCCCTGCTGCCCGGCCTCGACCAGATGCTGCGGAACGCGACGGGCATCCCCGTGCACATCGCCGAGCGCCCCGACGTGTGCGCGGTGCGGGGTCTCGGCGAGATGCTGGAGGGCCGGATCCAGCCGATGGAGCTGAACCCGCTGGCCGACTGACCCGGGGCCCCGCACCCGGCCACCAGAAAGACAGCTGGCCCGTCACGGAAGCCGTGACGGGCCATCAGTCTGCGTACGAACCGGTCGCATCGTTTCTGCGCTGCGTACGTGCGGTGGGGCGGGTGGGACTCGAACCCACGGCCGACGGATTATGAGTCCGCTGCTCTAACCGGCTGAGCTACCGCCCCGTTTCGGCGTGGCGCGTACAAGTGTGCGCGCCGTCTGCCGCAGCATAGCCGCTCATACGATCTCCTGCCTCGGATGGTCCGGCTCTGCACGACCATGAGGACTCCGCCCGTGCGCGCACGGTTCCACCGGGCAAGAAAAAGCCCCCCGGAGCGGACTCCGGAGGGACTTGTTCACAGCTCTCCCGACTGGACTCGAACCAGTAACCTGCCGGTTAACAGCCGGCTGCTCTGCCAATTGAGCTACAGGAGATCGAGCTCCCCCGACTGGACTCGAACCAGTAACCTGCCGGTTAACAGCCGGCTGCTCTGCCAATTGAGCTACAGGGGAATGACCTCGTTTGCTTCGAACGAACCCACCTGGGTACTTGCCAGGCGGCGCGCGCTCGCTGCGACACATACATTAGCGCAAGCAGGGGGGTGGTCCGCCAATCGGTACCCCCCAGGAGATCAAGAAGCTCCGAAACGGACCGCACCGACCACGAACGCCTCGCTACGGAAAGGGTGGCCGACCATGCGCTATCGGCTCACATTCATCGCCGGTCTGGCCCTGGGTTACGTGCTGGGCACGAGGGCCGGCCGGGAGCGCTACGAGAAGCTGAAGAAGTCCGCGCGCGAGATCGCCCAGAACCCGGCCGTGCGCAATACGGCGGAGTCGGCGGCGCAGCAGACGCGCAACGTCGCGGGCAAGGCCTTCCACTCGGTGAGCGAGAAGGTCGAGAGCAAGGTGCCGGACTCGGTCGCCGACCGGGTGCGCACGCTGCGCGAGCGCGGCGGCCCCGCCGACGACGGGGCGACCGACGACTGGGGCACCAGCAACACCTGACGCCCCGGAGCGCACGGCCCGCGCCCGACGGCACGGAAGCGTCCGGCGGTACGGCAGAATTTCAGTCATGGGGATAGTCGCCGGGCTGGACAGTTCGCCCGAATTTACGCGCATAGTCGTTTGTGACGCCGACACCGGGGCCGTGCTGCGGCAGGGGTACGCCCCGCACCCGCTGGAGGCACCGGAGGGCGGCGGACGGCCGTCCGACGTCGATCCCCAGGCGTGGCTGCTGTCACTCGGCGAGGCCGCGGGCGGCGGGCTGCTCGAAGGCGTGCAGGCCATCGGGGTGTCCGCGCAGCAGAACACCGTGGTGCCGCTGGACGCGCAGGGCAACACCGTGCGCCCGGCCCTGGTCGGCGGGGACAAGCGGGCGCAGGTCGCGGCCGCCGACCTGGTCGACCGGCTCGGCTCGCGCGAGGCGTGGGCCGAGGCCGTGGGCAGCGTGCCGCAGGCGGCGCTGCCGGTGACCAAGCTGCGCTGGCTGGCCCGCAGCGAGCCTGAGAACGCCGAGCAGGTCGCCGCCCTCATGCAGGCGCACGACTGGCTGGTGTGGCAGCTGCTCGGCCGGCCCGCGCGCCGCACCACCGACCGCGGCGGGGCCTCGAGCACCGGGTACTGGTCGGCGGCGAGCGCCGCGTGGCGGCCCGATCTGGTGGAGCTCGCGCTCGGCCACCAGGTGGCGCTGCCCGAGGTGATCGGCCCCGGCGAGGCCGCCGGGCGGACCCCGGAGGGCCTGGTCATCTCGGCCGGGACCGGGGAGACGATGGCCGCCGCGTTCGGGCTCGGCGTGCAGTCGGGGGACGCCGTGGTCTCGCTCGGGGCCTCGGGCTCCGTGATGGCCGTGCACCACGAGGCGCTCGTCGACTCCAGCGGCTCCATCACCTCGCTCGCCGACGCCACCGGGATGCACCTGCCCGTGGTGCACACGTCGAACGCGGTGCGGGCGCTGCGCGGCACGGTCGACATGCTGGGGCTCGACGGGGGCCTGGAGGAGCTGTCCGAGCTGGCCATGAAGTCGACGCCGGGCGCCCACGGACTCGTACTCCTGCCCTATCTGGAGGGCGAGAAGACGCCGAACCTGCCGCACACCGCGGGCACGCTGAGCGGGCTGCGGCGGGAGTCGATGAAGCCCGAGCATCTGGCGCGGGCCGCGTTCGAGGGCATGCTGTGCGGGCTCGCCGACGCCATGGACGTGCTGCGCGGGCGCGGTGTGGAGATCCGGCGGGTGTTCCTGCTGGGCGCCGCCGCGGAGCTGCACGCCGTGCAGAGCGTGGCGCCGGCCCTGTTCGGGACGCAGGTCGTGGTGCCGCAGGTCGCGGACTACGCGGCGATCGGCGCGGCCCGACAGGCGGCGTGGGCGCTGAACGGGCAGCTGCCGCAGTGGCAGGGCGCGGCCGCACAGGTCTTCGAGGCGGGCGACGAGCTGCCGGTGGGGCAGGCCGTTCGGCAGCAGTACCGGGCGGTCCGGGACCAGATCCACCCCGGCGCTTTTGCCTGAGACTTGGTTAATTCGGTTGAGGTAACGCGGGTGGAGTGTCCGACGATAGGGGTCCATGCGTACGCCGCCGTCCAGCGGCGCACGCGTCGATCCCCCTCCCCGGACACCGCTCCTCCCACTACCGCCGACCACCGAGAGACCGAGCGTGCTCATAAGACTTCTGCGGACCCATCTGCGTCCGTACAAGAAACCCATCGGGCTGCTGGTGCTGCTGCAGTTCCTGCAGACCTGCGCCTCGCTGTATCTGCCCACCCTGAACGCCGACATCATTGACAACGGTGTCGTGAACGGCGACACCGGCTACATCCTCGAGTACGGCGCCCTGATGCTGGGCGTGACCGTCGCCCAGGTGGTGTGCAACATGGGCGCCGTGTTCTACGGGGCCCGCACCGCCGCCGCGCTCGGTCGCGACGTCCGGGCCGGGATCTTCGACCGGGTGCAGTCCTTCTCCGCGCGCGAGGTCGGCCAGTTCGGGGCGCCCTCGCTGATCACCCGGACCACGAACGACGTGCAGCAGGTCCAGATGCTGGCCCTGATGACGTTCACGCTGATGGTGTCGGCGCCGATCATGTGCGTCGGCGGCGTCGTGATGGCGCTCGGCCTCGACGTGCCGCTGTCGGGCGTGCTGCTCGCCGTGCTGCCCGTGATGGCGATCGTGCTTTCGCTGATCATCCGTAGGATGCGGCCGCTGTTCCGGTCCATGCAGGTCAAGCTGGACACCGTGAACCGGGTGCTGCGCGAGCAGATCACCGGCAACCGCGTGATCCGCGCCTTCGTGCGCGACGAGTTCGAGAAGGGCCGGTTCGGTGAGGCGAACCGGGATCTGACCGAGACCTCGCTCGCGACCGGGCGCATCATGGCACTGATGTTCCCGTTCGTGATGACGATCGTGAACGTCGCGTCCATCGCCGTCGTCTGGTTCGGCGCCCACCGCATCGACGGCGGCGGCATGCAGATCGGTGACCTGACCGCGTTCCTCGCGTATCTGATGCAGATCGTGATGGCCGTGATGATGGCCACGTTCATGTTCATGATGGTGCCGCGCGCCGAGGTCTGCGCCGAGCGCATCCAGGAGGTCCTGACGACCGACACGAGCGTCGTGCCGCCGTCGGAGAAGGCCGCCGTGCGCGAGCTGCGCCGCCGCGGGCACCTGGAGATCCGCGGCGCCGACTTCGGCTACCCGGGCGCGGAGGAGCCCATCCTGCGCGGCATCGACCTGGTCGCGCTGCCCGGCGAGACGACCGCGGTCATCGGCTCCACCGGCAGCGGCAAGTCGACGCTGCTCGGACTCGTACCGCGCCTGTACGACACCACGGCGGGCACGGTGTACGTCGACGGCGAGGACGTCCGCGGGCTCGACCCGGAGCTGATGGCGAGGACGGTCGGGCTCGTGCCCCAGCGGCCGTACCTCTTCTCCGGGACCGTGGCGAGCAATCTGCGCTACGGGCGTCCGGACGCCACCGACGAGGAGCTGTGGCACGCGCTGGAGGTCGCGCAGGCCAAGGACTTCGTCGGCGAGCTCGAGGGCGGCCTCGAGGCGCCCATCACCCAGGGCGGCACGAATGTCTCCGGCGGCCAGCGCCAGCGGCTCGCCATCGCGCGCACGCTCGTGCAGCAGCCCGAGATCTACCTCTTCGACGACTCGTTCTCCGCGCTCGACTACGCCACCGACGCCGCCCTGCGCCGCGCGCTCGGCGCCGAGACGGCCGAGTCGACCGTGGTGATCGTCGCCCAGCGCGTGGCCACGATCCGCGACGCCGACCGGATCATCGTGCTCGACGAGGGCCGGGTCGTCGGCACCGGCCGGCACCACGAGCTGATGGCGGACAACGAGACGTACCGGGAGATCGTCCTCTCCCAGCTGACGGAAGCGGAGGCCGCCTGATGGCCGGGCCAGGAGCGATGGGCGCGCCGGGCGCGCGCTCGATGGATTTCAAGGGGTCCGGCAAGCGGCTGCTGAAGCGGCTCACCGTGCACCGCGCCGCGGTGAGCGGGGTGCTGGCCGCGATCGTGATCGGCGTCGCCCTCTCGGTGGTCGGGCCGAAGATCCTCGGCCGCGCCACCGACCTGCTGTTCGGCGGGGTCATCGGCGGGCGGATGCCGGCCGGGCAGACCAAGGAGCAGGTCATCGAGGGCCTGCGGGCCAAGGGCGACACCGGCGTGGCCGACATGCTCGGCGGCGTCGACTTCACCCCGGGCCAGGGCGTCGACTTCACCGCGATCGGCGAGGTGCTGCTGCTCGGGCTCGCCGTGTTCGCGTGCGCGGGCCTGGCGATGATGATCGGCACGCGGATCGCGAACCGGCTGATCAACCTGGCCGTGGCGCGGCTGCGCGGCGACCTCCAGGAGAAGCTGTCGCGGCTTCCGCTGTCGTACTACGACAAGCAGAAGCGCGGCGAGGTGCTGAGCCGGGCTACCAACGACATCGACAACCTCGGCCAGACGCTGCAGCAGACGACGGGGCAGATGCTCAACTCCCTGCTCACCATCATCGGCGTGCTCGCCATGATGTTCTGGATCTCCTGGCTGCTCGCCCTGGTCGCGCTGGTCACGGTGCCGCTGTCGGTGTTCGTCGCGGCGCGGGTCGGCAAGCGGGCGCAGCCGCAGTTCGTCCAGCAGTGGCGGGCGACGGGCGCGCTGAACGCGCACGTCGAGGAGATGTACACCGGGCACAACCTGGTGAAGGTGTTCGGGCGGCAGAAGGAGTCGGCCGAGCAGTTCGCCGAGCAGAACGAGGAGCTGTACCAGGCCTCGTTCAAGGCGCAGTTCAACAGCGGGATCATGCAGCCGCTGATGTTCTTCATCTCGAACCTGAACTATGTGCTGGTGGCCGTCGTGGGTGGCCTGCGGGTGGCGTCCGGCACGCTGTCCATCGGCGATGTGCAGGCCTTCATCCAGTACTCGCGGCAGTTCTCGATGCCGCTGACGCAGGTCGCGTCGATGGCGAACCTGGTGCAGTCGGGCGTGGCCTCGGCCGAGCGGATCTTCGAACTCCTCGACGCCGAGGAGCAGTCCGCCGACCCGGTGCCGGGCGAGAAGCCGGACCACCTGCGCGGGCACGTCGAGTTCGAGCACGTGGCCTTCCGCTACGAGAAGGACAAGCCGCTCATCGAGGACCTGTCGCTGACGGCGGACCCCGGCCACACGGTGGCGATCGTCGGGCCCACGGGCGCGGGCAAGACCACCCTCGTCAATCTGCTGCTGCGGTTCTACGAGGTCACGGGCGGCCGCATCACGCTCGACGGCGTCGACATCGCGAGGATGTCGCGGGAGGAGCTGCGCGCCGGGATCGGCATGGTGCTCCAGGACACCTGGCTGTTCGGCGGGACCATCGCGGAGAACATCGCGTACGGCGCCCCGAAGGACGTCACCCGCGAGGAGATCGAGGAGGCGGCGCGGGCCGCGCACGCGGACCGGTTCATCCGGACGCTGCCCGACGGGTACGACACCGTGCTCGACGACGAGGGCACCGGTGTCAGCGCCGGTGAGAAGCAGCTCATCACCATCGCGCGGGCGTTCCTGTCCGACCCGGTGATCCTGGTGCTCGACGAGGCGACCTCCTCCGTCGACACCCGGACCGAGGTGCTGATCCAGAAGGCGATGGCGCGGTTGGCCTCCGGCCGTACCTCGTTCGTGATCGCGCATCGGCTTTCGACCATTCGGGATGCCGACACGATCCTCGTGATGGAGAACGGGGCGATCGTGGAGCAGGGCTCGCACGACGCGCTGGTCGCCTCCGGCGGGGCGTATCAGCGGTTGTACGAGGCGCAGTTCGCGCAGGCGGTCGCCGAGGTCGACTGAATCTGTTCGGCTCCGCCGAAAATCAAGCCCCGCCGGCGATTGAGGCGCGGGGTCCGGGGCAGAGCCCCGGGACCGCAACGCCGGCGGGGCGTATCAGTCCAGGTAACCCCGCAGCTGGTCCGCGAACGCGTGATCGCGGAGCTTGTTCAGGGTCTTCGACTCGATCTGGCGGATGCGCTCGCGCGTCACCCCGAAGATGCGGCCTATCTCCTCAAGGGTGCGCGGGCGGCCGTCCGCGAGGCCGTAGCGGAGCTGGACGACCTTGCGCTCGCGCTCGCCGAGCGTGGAGAGCACCGCCTCCAGGTGCTCGCGCAGCAGGAGGAAGGCCGCCGATTCCACGGGGCTCGTCGCGTCGCCGTCCTCGATGAGGTCGCCGAGCGCGACGTCGTCCTCCTCGCCGACGGGGGCGTGCAGGGAGACCGGCTCCTGGGCGAGGCGCAGCACTTCGCTGACCCGCTCGTGGGTCAGGTCGAGGTGGACGGCGACCTCTTCGGGGGTGGGCTCGTAGCCGCGCTCCTGGAGCATGCGGCGCTGCACGCGGACGACCCGGTTGATCAGCTCCACGACGTGGACCGGGACCCGGATGGTGCGGGCCTGGTCGGCGAGGGCGCGGCTCATGGCCTGGCGGATCCACCAGGTCGCGTACGTCGAGAACTTGTAGCCGCGGGCGTAGTCGAACTTCTCGACGGCGCGGATCAGGCCGAGATTGCCCTCCTGGACCAGGTCGAGCATGGTCAGTCCGCGGCCCACGTACCGCTTGGCGACGGAGACGACCAGGCGCAGGTTCGCCTCGATGAGGCGGCGCTTGGCCATCCGGCCCATGACCACCAACCGGTCGAGGTCCAGGGCCAGTTGGGAGTCGAGGTCGGGGGCGTGCGCGAGCTTCTCCTCGGCGAACAGGCCCGCCTCCACGCGCCGCGCGAGCTCCACTTCCTCGGCCGCCGTGAGCAGCGGAATCCGGCCGATCTCGCGCAGGTACTGGCGGAACAGGTCGGAGGACGGGCTGCCGCTCTCGGCACGGGCGCCGCGCACCGGCTCGGGCGGGTCCACGGACCCCTGGGAGGGCCCGGCCGACTCCTCCGGATCGGCCTCGGGATGGTGCGCGACGCGGCTCTGCGAGGGCACCGAGGCCAGTACGTCGCCCTGCGGCACGGCACCCTTGGGCGCGGCTTCGGGGTCGGCGAGGGCCTGCGCTGTGCTGTCGCTCTGGGCGAGGGTCTGGGTCTGCACGGGGGCGACCTCCAAAGTGATCGCATCTGAGGCGTGCGGCAGGGGGGCGGGAACGGCAGCCACGCCGCCGTCCTTCCCGTACGCGATGAGCGGAACCGCGGGGGTGTCGGACCCGTTGTCCGGGCTCCGGCCGCGCTCCGAGGACTCAGGCACCGCAACCCAGTGTGGAGTACGACACAGCGCCGCCACGAGGGGCGTGCGTTGACTTTTTGAGTCCGGTGCGTGACCGCACGGTTACCGTGTTGGACGGTTACCCACGCTTCCCCGATCCGAACGGAGAAAAACGGCGCGTTGGAGTGCGATATTCAAGCCCCGCCGGCGATTGAGGCGCGGGGTCCGGGGCAGAGCCCCGAGGCCGGAGGGCGGCGCGGCTACAACGCTTCCGCGCCCCGCTCGCGAAGCGCCTGACCGTACTGCTGCAGCACCCACAACTCGTTCTGCACCGCGGCCAGTTGCTGCGGGTCGCCGCCCGCGCCGAGGCGGGTCAGCGTGCCCTGGACGTCGCGGATGCGGCGGTCGACGGCGCGCTTGCGCACGGTCACCAGCTGCTCCCCCGCGTACGCCTCGTCGACGGTCTTGCGGCGGATGGCCTCGACGGCGAGCTCGGTCACCATCGCCCGCACCGCGTCGTCGGGCGCCGCCTCGCGCACCGAGACCAGGTACTGCTGCGGGTCGTGGACGCCCTGCTCGGCGCCGCCCGCGTCCATGACGGCCTGGCGGACGGCCGCGTACGGGTCGGCCGTGAACTCGTCGACCCCGTAGGCGTCGAACGCCGGGGAGACCAACTGCGGGTACTGCAGCGCCAGTTTGAGCAGTTCGCGCTCGGTCGTGAAGACCGGGTTGCGCAGGGTGAGCGCCGGTCCGCCGAAGGGTCGGGCCGAAGCTGTGGCGGGGGCGTCCTGCGGGCCGCCGCGCCCGGCGGCGGGCGCGGGGCCGCGGCCGCCGCGCTCGCGGGCCCAGCGGGCGAGCTGGCCGACCCGCTTGACCACGAACTGGGTGTCCAGAATGCCGAGCATGCCGGCGAGCTGGACCGCGACCTCGTGCTGCGAGGCGCTGTTCTTGATGCGGGCGACCACGGGCGCCGCCTCGTCGAGCGCGGCGGCGCGGCCCGCCGGGGTCTCCAGGTCGTAGCGGTTCACGATCTGGCGGAGCGCGAACTCGAAGAGCGGGGTGCGGGGCTCGACCAGGTCGGCTACCGCGTCGTCGCCCTTGGCCAGGCGCAGGTCGCACGGGTCCATGTTGTCCGGCGCGATCGCGATGTACGTCTCGGCGGCGAACTTCTGGTCGTCCTCGAAGGCGCGCAGGGCCGCCTTCTGGCCCGCCGCGTCGCCGTCGAACGTGAAGATCACCCGCGCCGAGCCGTTGTCCATCAGGAGGCGGCGGAGGATCTTGATGTGGTCGTTGCCGAACGCCGTGCCGCACGTCGCGATGGCGGTGGTGACGCCCGCCAGGTGGCAGGCCATCACGTCCGTGTACCCCTCGACCACGACCGCGCGGGAGGACTTCGCGATGTCCTTCTTGGCCAGGTCGATGCCGTACAGGACCTGCGACTTGCGGTAGATCGGCGTCTCGGGCGTGTTCAGGTACTTCGGGCCGTTGTCGTCCTCGCGCAGGCGGCGGGCGCCGAAGCCGACGACCTCGCCGCCGATGTCGCGGATCGGCCACATGAGGCGGCCGCGGAACCGGTCGATGGGGCCGCGGCGGCCCTCCTGGGAGAGCCCGGAGAGCAGGATCTCCTTGTCGCTGAAGCCCTTGCCGCGCAGGAAGCGCGTGAGGTGGTCCCAGCCCGCCGGGCTGTAGCCGACGCCGAAGTGCTGGGCCGCGGCCTGGTCGAAGCCGCGCTCGGCGAGGAACGCCCGGCCGATCTCGGCCTCGGGCGACTCCAGCTGGTCGACGTAGAACTGCGCGGCGACCTTGTGCGCCTCGACCAGGCGGATCCGCTCGCCGCGCTGGTGGGTCGGGTTGTACCCGCCCTCCTCGTAGCGCAGCGTGATGCCGGCCTGGCCGGCGAGGCGCTCCACCACCTCGGAGAAGGAGAGGTGGTCGACCTTCATCACGAATGTGATGGTGTCGCCGCCCTCCTGGCAGCCGAAGCAGTGGAACAGGCCCTTGCTGGGGCTGACCTGGAAGGACGGGGACTTCTCGTCGTGGAACGGGCACAGACCCTTGAGGTTTCCGCCGCCCGCGTTGCGCAGTTGCAGGTACTCGGACACCACGGCGTCGATCGGGACCGCGTCCCGAACCGCCTTCACGTCCTCGTCATTGATCCTGCCTGCCACGCGGCAAGTCTACGGTGCCCCTCTGACACTCCTGCCACCGCTCCACAAGATCATTTGTCACTCTCCGACAAGATCACCGAGCGGCACCGACGGGTCCGACAGGCGCTCGACGCCGGGCCTGGACCCCGACCTGATGAGCCGCTGGATCTGCTCCGTGACGTCCCACACATTCACGTTCATCCCCGCGAGGACCTGCCCGTCCTTCAGCCAGAACGCGATGAACTCGCGCTTGCCCGCGTCCCCGCGCAGCACCACCTGGTCGTACGAGCCCGGGGGCGCCCAGCCCGAGTACTCCAGGCCCAGATCGAACTGGTCGGAGAAGAAGTACGGCACCCGGTCGTAGCTGACGTCCTTGCCGAGCATGGCGCGGGCCGCGGCCGGTCCGCCGTTCAATGCGTTCGCCCAGTGCTCCACGCGGAGCCGGTCGTCGAAGAGCGGGTGCTGGACCGCCGCCACGTCGCCCGCCGCGTAGATGTCCGGGTCGGAGGTGCGCAGTGTGGCGTCCACGGCGATGCCGCCGCCGTGCGCCCGGTCCGCCAGCTCCAGGCCCGCGGCCTCGGCGAGCGCGGTGCGCGGGGCGGCGCCGATGGCGGCCAGCACGTCGTGCGCCGGGTGCTCCTCGCCGTCGTCGGTGAGGGCGGCGAGGACCATGCCGTCCTGGCCCGTGATCTCGGTGAGCTTCGCGCCGAAGTGGAAGCGGACGCCGTGGTCGCCGTGCAGCTCGGCGAAGATCTGGCCGAGCTCGGGGCCGAGCACGGAGTGCAGCGGCGTGGCCTCCGGCTCCACGATGGTGACCTCCGCCCCGTACTCACGGGCGGCCGCCGCGACCTCCAGGCCGATCCAGCCGGCCCCGGCGATCACCAGGTGGCCGTTGTCCCTGCCGAGCGAGGCGAGCACGCCCTTGAGGCGCTCGGCGTGGGCGAGGCGGCGCAGGTGGTGGACGCCCGCGAGGTGTGTGCCGGGAATGTCGAGACGGCGCGGCTCCGCGCCGGTGGCGAGCAGCAGCTTGTCGTAGCGCACGACGGTGCCCTCACCGAGCCGCACCGTCTTGTCCGCGCGGTCGATCGTGGTGACCGTCTGACCGAGGTGCAGCTCGATGTCGTTGCTCGCGTACCAGGCCGGTTCGTGGACGAAGACGCTGTCGCGCTCCTCCTTGCCCTGGAGGTAGCCCTTCGACAAGGGCGGTCGTTCGTACGGGTGGTCCCGTTCGTCACCGATGAGGATCACCCGCCCGGTGAAGCCCTCCGAGCGGAGTGTCTCGGCGGCCTTGGCTCCTGCGAGCCCTCCCCCGACGATGACGAACGTCTGGTCCGCGTCGACCACTTGATGCCTCCTCATTGCCATGCCGTCATATGCGAGCGTCCCGCACGCAGCGTAATGCGGGAAGGGGGCGTGGCCCGATCAGGGCATCTTTTCGTCACGCCCAGTGGTCGCGTCTCCCCTTCGATGATCCCCGCCGACGGTAAGCCGCGCGTGAAGGGAACGCGCCGAGGCGTCGGTCAGCGAGGCGATCTGATCGACGATCACACGCTTTCTCGCGCGGTCGTCGGGCGCGGCGTCGAACAGCGCGCGGAACTGCGGGTCGAGGCCTTCGGGCGCGCGGGAGGTCAGCGCCTGCGCCAACTCGGCGACCACGATGCGCTGATCGGCCCTCAGCCGCTCCTGCTGGGGGCGCTGCATCACATACCGGTCGGCGACCGCCTTGAGCACCGCGCACTCGAACCGGGCGGCGCGCGGCACCACCAGCTCCGCGGCGTAGCGTGTCAAACGGCCCGTGCCGTGTCTCGCGCGTGTCGCGCCCTCCGCGGCGAGGCAGAACCGGCCGATCAACTGGCTGGTCGCGTCCTTGAGCCGGGCCTGGGCGACCGCCGTGCCGTCGTAGCCGTGCGGCCACCACTCCTGGTCGAGGAGCCGGTCGAGGGCGGCGGCGAGCTCGGCGGGATCCGTGCCCTCGGGAACGTACCGACCGATGGCGACCGCGAAGACATCGGCGCGCTCGGGCTCGGCGTGCAGCACGTTCGGATCCAAGTGCCCCGCGTGCAGGCCGTCTTCGAGGTCGTGCACCGAGTACGCCACGTCGTCCGACCAGTCCATGACCTGCGCCTCGAAGCAGGTGCGGCGGCCGGGGGACATCTTCCTGATCCAGTCGAAGACCGGCCGGTCGTCCTCGTAGACCCCGAATTTCTGCGACTCGGGGTCGCTGGGGTGTTCGCCGCGCGGCCACGGGTACTTCGTCGCGGCGTCCAGCGCGGCCCGCGTCAGGTTCAGGCCCACGCTGGTCAGCTCGCCGGAACGCGCATCGCGCACGAAGCGCTTGGGCTCGATGCGGGTGAGCAGGCGCAGCGACTGCGCGTTCCCCTCGAAGCCGCCGCAGTCCTGCGCCACCTCGTTGAGCGCCTGCTCGCCGTTGTGCCCGAAGGGCGGGTGGCCCAGGTCGTGCGAGAGGCAGGCCGTCTCGACGAGGTCGGGGTCGCAGCCGAGCGCCGCGCCCAACTCCCGGCCCACCTGGGCGCATTCGAGGGAGTGCGTGAGCCTGGTGCGCGGGCTCGCGTCCCAGTGCCTGCTGCGCGTGCCCGGCGTGACGACCTGGGTCTTGCCCGCGAGGCGGCGCAGCGCCGACGAGTGCAGCACCCTGGCCCGGTCGCGCTGGAACGCCGTGCGCCCCGGGCGCTTGTCGGGCTCGGGGGCCCAGCGCTCGACCGCCGCCTCGTCGTACGTGTCGCCGCCTACGCTGTCTTCCATGGCCCGACAGTACGGGCAGCCACCGACAACGGGGAGCTACGACGGCTCAGACGGACGCGGTACGCGCCACCGGGGCGTACGTGGCCGTGGCCGGTGCCCGGTCGTAGCGGTGCAGGACGAGGCGGGCCAGGGCCGGGTGGGTGCCGAGCGGCGCCGCGACGATGCCGGGCGCCGCGGCGGCGGCCTCCGAGGCGAAGCGGCCGGGGGCGGTGAAGTACGAGGCGACGGCGATCCGGTCGCGGCCGTGGGCGGCGAGGGACCGGGCGGCCGTGGCGATGTCGGGGGCGGTGGCGGACGCGTAGCCGGGGACGACGGGGACGCCGAGGCGGCGGGCGAGGAGCGCGGCCGTGCGGCGGACGTCGGCGGCGGCATGCGGATCGCGGGAGCCGGCGGCGGCGAGGACCACTCCGGCGCGGCGGCGGTCCCGGTCGGTGGGCCGCTCGGGCCAGCCCGCCTCGACGAGCCGGTCGTGCAGGGCCTCGACGAGCAGCGGGTGCGGGCCGAGCGGGTCGGCGACGCGGGTGAGCAGGTGCCCGGCGTCCTCGGCGGCCCTCGGCAGGTCGTGCTTCACGTGGTGGCCGCGGGAGAGGAGCAGCGGCACGAGGACGGCACGGCCTGCGGGCAGCGCGGCGAGCGTGTCGTCCAGGAGCGGTTCGTTGAGCTCGATGTGACCGAGGCGGACGGTCAGGCCGGGGCGCCGCTCGCGTATCCGCTCCGCGAGCGCGGTGACGGTGGTCAGGGCCCGTGGGTCGCGGCTGCCGTGCGCCACGAGCACGAGGGCGGGCGGCTGCCGGGGGGCGCGCAGCGGGGAGACGTGGCTGAGTCTGCTGCCGAGCTGGTCGCTGATCATGGTGAGGAGTCCCGCCGTGCCGACTGTGTGATCCAGGTGGGTCGTGCCGTGGTCCATGGGGCCGTACGACTCGTCCGTCATGGACAGATCGTGCCGGGCGGGGGTTGCGGGGCTGTTGCCGGGCGGTGACGGGTGGTTGCCGGTCGTTCACCGGGCGGACGGGGGTGCGGTGAGCGGTCACCGGGGCCGGGCCCCTCGTCACCGATGCGCGGCACCGGGGGCCGCCTTGCCCACCCTGCCGCCCAAGGCGGCAGATTGCCCAAGGCTTGGGGGGGCTCATCGAGCCGGTGAACCGGCGGGGGTGCGGAGGCGTCTTAGGCCGCGCCGTTGCCGATCAGCCACACAGGGGGCCCGCGATGCATCTGCCACGTACCCGGAGGGCTCAGCGCCGGACCGTGCAGGCGGTCATGGTGGCCTGTGTGCTGGCGCTGTTGCCGGCGACCTGGCTGTTCGTGTCGACCGGGGACCGGCTGCGGACGGCGGCGGACGTGCCGCGCACCGAGGTGGCGGTGGTGTTCGGGGCGGGGCTGTGGAACGGGGAACCATCGCCGTACCTGGCGCACCGGCTCGACGCGGCGGCCGAGCTGTACCGCGCGGGGAAGGTGCGCGTCCTGCTCGTCACGGGTGACAACAGCCGCGTGGAGTACGACGAACCGGACGCCATGCGCGCGTACCTGACCCGCCACGGGGTGCCGTCCCGTGCCGTGGTCAGCGACTACGCGGGCTTCGACACCTGGGACTCCTGCGTCCGCGCGAAGAAGATCTTCGGCGTCGACCGGGCCGTCCTGGTCACCCAGGACTTCCACGCGCGACGCGCGGTGGCGCTGTGCGAGGCCGCGGGCGTCTCCTCGTACGGGCTCGGGGTCGCCGAACCGCACGACGTGACCTGGTACGCGGGCGGGGCGCGGGAGACCCTCGCGGCGGCGAAGGCGGCGCTCGACGTGGTGGTGCGGCCGGATCCGCACTTCCTGGGGCGCGAGGAGAAGGGCGTGCGGGAGGCCCTGGACGGGACCTCACGCCGTCTGTAGGACGGCCGGGAGATGCCCGTTCCGGCTACGTAACCGGGCGCGCGCCGACCGGCAACACATCCGGCGCACCCTCGGGGCATGCTCAACACGACGGCGACGCCCACCCACTGCCCGTACTGCGCCCTGCAGTGCGGCATGAACGTGCTGCCGGGACCCGCGGTCGAGGGCCGCGCGGACTTCCCGGTCAACCAGGGCGCGCTGTGCGGCAAGGGGCAGAGCGCCGCGTCCGTGCTCTCCTCCGGGGTGCGGCTCACGGAGCCGCTGGTCCGCAGCGCCGCCACAGGACGGCTCGAGCCCGCGACCTGGGAGGAGGCCCTTGACCGGGTCGCGGACGGTCTGGCACGCGCGCGTGCCGGGCACGGGGCGGACGCGTGCGGCGTGTTCGGCGGGGGCGGCCTGACGAACGAGAAGGCGTACGCGCTCGGCAAGTTCGCCCGCATCGTGCTCGGCACCTCGCAGATCGACTACAACGGCCGGTTCTGCATGTCGTCGGCCGCGGCGGCCGGACAGAAGGCGTTCGGGCTCGACCGGGGGCTGCCGTTCCCGCTGGAGGACATTCCGCGGGCCGGGTGCGTGATCCTGGTCGGCTCGAACCTCGCCGAGACGATGCCGCCGGCGCTGCGCTACCTCTCCGAGCTGAAGGCCAACGGCGGCACGTTGATCGTGATCGACCCCCGCCGCACCCGCACCGCGGACCAGGCGGACCTGCATCTGGCGCCCCGCCCCGGCACGGACCTGGCGCTCGCGCTCGGGATGCTGCACCTGGTGGTGGCGGACGGCCGGGTCGACGAGGAGTACGTACAGGGCCGTACGCGGGGCTGGGAGGAGGCCCGGTCGGCGGCGATGGCGCACTGGCCGGAGTACGTGGAGCGGGTCACGGGCGTGCCGGTGCCCCGACTGCGCGAGGCCGTCGGCATGTTCACGCGGGCCGAGCGGGCGATGGTGCTCACCGCGCGCGGGCCCGAGCAGCAGTCCAAGGGCACGGACACGGTCGGCGCGTGGATCAACCTGGCGCTCGCGACGGGGCGGCCGGGCAGGCCGTTCTCCGGTTACGGGTGTCTGACCGGTCAGGGCAACGGGCAGGGCGGTCGCGAACACGGCCAGAAGGCGGACCAGTTGCCCGGGTACCGCAAGCTCACCGATCCGGCGGCGCGGGCCCATGTGGCGGAGGTGTGGGGGGTGGATCCGGACGCGTTGCCCGGGCCCGGGCGGTCGGCGTACGAGCTGCTCGACGCGCTGGGCGGTGACATCCGGGCGCTGCTCCTGATGGGCTCGAATCCGGTGGTGTCGGCGCCCCGGGCGGCGCATGTCGAGTCCCGGATCCGCTCGCTCGACTTCCTGGCCGTCGCGGACGTCGTCCTGTCCGAGACGGCCGAACTGGCCGATGTGGTGCTGCCGGTGACGCAGTGGGCCGAGGAGACGGGGACGGTGACGAACCTGGAGGGGCGGGTGCTGCTGCGGCAGCGCGCGCTGACGCCTCCGGCGGGGGTCAGGTCCGATCTGGACGTCCTGCAAGGGCTCGCGGCGCGGCTCGCGCCCGATCTGGAGAAGGGGTTCCCGACGGAGGCGCGGGAGGTCTTCGACGAGTTGCGGCGGGCGTCGGCGGGCGGTCCTGCGGATTACTCGGGGATCAGCTACGAGCGGTTGGCCGAGGGGGAGGGCGTCTTCTGGCCGTGTGCGGCGGAGGGCTCCGCCGGTGCGCCGAGGCTCTTTCTCGAACGGTTCGCCACGGAGGACGGGCGGGCGCGGTTCGTGCCGGTGGCGCACCGGCCGGCGGCGGAGGAGCCGGACGCGGAGTATCCGCTGTATCTGACGACGGGGCGGGTCGTGGCCCAGTACCAGTCCGGGGCGCAGACGCGGCGCGTGCCGGAGCTCAACAAGGCGGCTCCCGGGGTGTTCGTGGAGCTGCATCCGCGGCTGGCGGGGCGGCTCGGGGTCGGGCAGGGGGACGCGGTCGCGGTGACGTCGCGCCGTGGCCGGGTCGAGGCCCCGGCGCGCCTCACCTCGACGATCCGACCGGACACGGTCTTCATGCCGTTCCACTGGCCGGGGGCGGGGCGGGCCAACACGCTCACCAACCCGGCGCTCGACCCTTCGTCACGGATGCCGGAGTTCAAGGTGTGCGCGGTGCGGGTGGAGCGGGCGGGATCACCGGGCGGGCCGGGGCCGGGGCCCTCGTAACCGGCACGCGGCGCCGGGGCGCGCCAGGTCGGCCGGGGCCGGACCCCTTGCAACTGGCGCGCCGCACCGGGGGCCGCTTGCCCACCCTGCCGCCCAAGGCGGCAGATTGCCCAAGGCGGTGGCGGCTGACCGCAACGGGTGGGAAGCCGTGGTTGCGACAGATTGCCCAAGACGGGGGCGGCCTCGACGTCCCAGGCGGGGAGCCGTGGTTGGCGACGGGCCGCCCGCAGCCCATGCGGCACCCCGTGAGGCCGACGCCCCCGGAGGGGGTGGGTGGGTGGGAGATGGGCGGGGGAAACGGGGCTCGGACGGCCCACAGAGCCGCCCCCGGAGCGCCCAGGGCAGAACCCCGCCCCCTGGTGAACGGCGGAGCCCCCGCTCCTTCACAGGTCCGACACCGTGGACCCCTGGACTCCGTTTGTCATGGACCCCTAAAACTGAATCAGTGTCAGGACTCGGAAGTCGCCGCTCATCCCACTCGTCTCACCGTCCCCACGGAGCCGCCTGATGAGACATATATGGACCACATCGCGCCTCACCACCGGCATCACCACCCTGGCCACCCTCCTCGCCGCCACCCTCGCCCTCGCCCCCACGGCGACCGCGGCCCCCGCCCCCGCCGAGGCCACCTCCGTACGGGACGTGATCACCGACCCCGACGGCGCCCGGCACATCCGCTACGACCGGACGTACGGTCAGCTCCCCGTCCTTGGCGGTGACTTCGTCGTGCACGAGGCCGCCGACGGCACGTACGAGGGGACCGACCGCGCCGTGTCCGGCAGCGTCTCCGTCCCCACCACCACGCCCCGGCTCTCCGCCCCCAAGGCCGCGGACCTCGCCACCACGCTCCTGCGCGAGGCCAACCCCGGCACCCTGCTCCGCGGCCTCGTGGCCAAGCCGCGGCTCGTCGTGGACGCGCTGCACGGCAGCCCCAGGCTGGCCTGGCGGACGACCGCCGCCGCGAAGGACTCGCGCGGCAACCCCATGGCCCGTACGGTCCTCACCGACGCCACCACCGGCGCCGGCATCGACTCCTGGGACAGCCTCGAAACCGCCGCCCCCACGGGCGAAGGACGCTCCCTCTACTCCGGCACCGTCCCCCTCACCACCAGCCGCGCCTCCTCCGGCGGCTACCAGCTCAGCGACGCCACCCGCGGCAACACCTACACCGGCGACGCGGGCGACAAGACCGACACCTGCGTCCTCGGCATCTGCCTGGAGCGCGCCCCGGCCAAGGTCTTCACGGACGCCGACAACCGCTGGGGCACCGGAGAGACCGCCGACCGGAGCACCGCCGCCGTGGACGCCCAGTACGGCACGGACCGGACCTGGGACTACTACAAGGACATGCACGGCCGGATCGGCATAGCCGACGACGGCAAGGGCTCGTACAACCGCGTCCACTACGGGAAGGACTACAACAACGCCTTCTGGGACGACAACTGCTTCTGCATGACGTACGGGGACGGCGACGGCAAGACGTTCGGCCCGCTGGTCTCCCTCGACGTCACGGGCCACGAGATGTCCCACGGCGTCACCTCGGCCACCGCGGCCCTCACCTACTCCGGCGAGTCCGGCGGCCTCAACGAGGCCACCTCCGACATATTCGGCGCGCTCGTCGAGTTCCACGCGGACAACCCCTCCGACCCCGGCGACTGGCTCATCGGCGAGAAGATCGTGAAGCCCGGGGCGAAGACATCGGCCCTGCGCTTCATGGACAGGCCCAGCCGGGACGGGAAGTCCGCGGACTGCTGGAACAAGAACGTCAGCGGTCTCGACGTGCACTACTCCTCCGGCGTCGCGAACCACTTCGCGTATCTGCTCGCCGAGGGCAGCGGCCCGAAGACGGTCGGCGGCGTCCGCGGCGACAGCCCGACGTGCGACAAGTCGGAGCTCCCCGGCATCGGCAAGGAGAAGCTCGGCAAGATCTGGTACCGCGCGCTCACCGTCTATATGACGTCTTCGACCGACTACAAGGGCGCTCGTACCGCGACGCTGAAGGCCGCCAAGGATCTGTACGGCGCGGACGGCAAGGAGTACGCGGCCGTGGCCGCCACCTGGTCCGCGGTGGCGGTGAACTGACCGGGCATCACCCGCACGCCGACCCCGTCACCCGGTCGCACGCCTCCCCTCCCCTTTCGGATGCTTTCCGGTGAACACGCCGGTGACCTGCTGGAACGCACCCGAAAGGGCGTCAGGAAGGCGGCGATAGCTGCCATCCTGACGTTGCATCAGGAGGCGGGGCGCGGCGACTGGCACTTACCTCGTCCTTGGCAGGGCGCGCCCGACGCCCGCGAAGGAGCTTGGACGATGCGCGTGCGCAGGTGCATGGGCCGACCGCTGACCGCGGCGGCGTTCCTCACCACCGCGGCCACCACGGCGGTGCTCGCCGTCGCCGCTCCCGCGAGCGCCGCGCCGGGCGGCCTCGAGGTCTACCCGGCGACGGCGGCGCCGGGCGACCGGGTCACGGTGGACACCACCGCGTGCGGCGGGAGCGACACGGCGACCGGTGACGCCAGCGCGGTCGGCGCGGGCACCTTCACCCTGGCTCCGGACGCGGGAGACCCGAGCGCGTCGAACGCCACGGGGCACTTCCGCGTTCCGGTGTCCGCGCAGCCGGGAACGTACGAGATCGTCGCGAGGTGTGCGAGCGGCCCCGGGGTGACGGGCGACCTCATCGTCTCCGTGACCGGCTCCGGCGCCTCCGTGGCCCAGCTTCCCAAGGGCCATGTGGACACGGGCGTCGGCGGGGCGCTCGGCCCCGAACCCACGCGGACCTCCGCGGGTGTCGCGGCGCTCGCGCTGGCCGCCGCGGGCGGCACCTGGCTGCTGCACCGCAGGGCGCGCGGCGACCGCATCTGAGCCGGTCCCGCACCATCCGCCCTGTGATCGAGTGACGAACTGCGAGGAACCCAGGACCCCATGCGCAAGCCCACGCGCACCGGTGCGCGCCCGCGCGCCACGAACCGTGTCAACGCCGCCGCCGGAACGGCCACCGCCCTGGCCCTCGCCGCCGGCGCCTGGCTGCTGGCCAGCGGGGCGGAGGGGCAGCCGCCGCCCCAGCCGTCCGCCGCGCAGGCCCACGTAGACCGGGCCCGTGAAGCGCCCGCCGCCGCTCCCCTGGCCCCGTCCCCGCCGGACCGCATCCGCATCCCGTCCCTCGCGGTCGACGCCCCGCTGATGGGCCTGGGCCTGAACCGCTCCGGCAGCCTCGACGTGCCGCCGCCCGGCAGGAAGAACCTCGCGGGCTGGTACCGGGCCGGCACCAGGCCCGGCGAGACGGGCACGGCGGTGGTCGCGGGCCACGTCGACAACGCGCGCGGCCCGGCCGTCTTCTATGCCCTGGGTTCGCTGAAGCGGGGCCGCACGATCGAGGTGGAGCGGCGGGACGGTTCGGCCGCGGTGTTCACGGTGGACGCGGTCGAGGTGTACGACGCGAAGCACTTCCCCGACGCGAAGGTGTACGGCGCGGCCCGCCGCCCCGAACTCCGGGTCATCACCTGCGGCGGACCGTACTCGCGCACAACGGGCTACCAGGGGAACGTGGTCGTCTTCGCGCACCTGACGGGAAGCCGGTAGGGCACGTTCCCGAGCGGGCGGTTCACGCCACCCAGTGCTCGTACGCCATCTTCACCACCAGCGCGCACACCACCGTGAGCAGCACGACGCGCACGAACCCGGCGCCGCGCTTGAGCGCGGTGTGCGCGCCCACCATGCCGCCCGCCAGGTTGAACACGGCCATCAGGCCGGCGAGCTGCCAGTACACCTGACCCTTCCAGGCGAACATCGCCAACGCGCCCGCGTTGGTGCAGCAGTTGACGATCTTCGCGGTGGCAGAGGCGGTCACCAGGTCGAGGTGGAGGATCGCGGTCAGGGCCAGGACCAGGAAGGTGCCGGTGCCCGGTCCGATCAGGCCGTCGTAGAAGCCGATGCCGAGGCCCGCGAAGCCGATGGCGGCCCAGATCCGGCGGGGCGAGGCCGGGACCGCGGACGGGGCCGTGCCGAACGCCGGGCGGAAGATGACGAACGCGCCGACCGCGACGAGCACCACCATCACGACCGGTTTGAGGACGTCCGTGCTCATGCCCGTCGCGAGCAGCGCCCCGCCGGTCGACCCGGCGAGCGCGGCCGTCCCGATGCGGACGGCGAGGCGTACGTCGACGGAGGCCTTGCGGGCGTAGGTGACGGCGGCGCCCGTGGTGCCGACGATGGCGACGGCCTTGTTGGTGCCGAGGGCGTGGCCCGCCGCGGCGGAGTTCGGCAGGCCGAGCAGGAGGGCCGGGAGCAGGAGCAGTCCGCCGCCGCCCACCACCGCGTCGACCCAGCCCGCCGCGAGCGCGGCGACGCACAGCACGACGACGGTGGTCAGGGATATGTCAGGCATGATCAGGACTCTACGGACGCGCGGCCTGCACGACCTCGGGGGCCCTGGAAGGCTGAGGTTGATCTGAGGGTTCCGTACCGGAATGCGGGACGACCCGGTCGGGTGCCGGGGGCGCGGCCGGGGCGACGGTGAGCGCGAGGCAGGTGGCGGCCAGGGCGCTGGCCGAGGCGAGCCCGGCGGCGAGCCTGCGGCGGGCCTGGACCGTGGGGGCGTGTGCGGTGCGGGCGGGTCTGGTGTGGCGGCCCATGGGGGTGTCTTCTCTTCTCCGGTGGGGGAACGGTCCTGCGTGGTCAGTACGTGAAGGACTCCGCGTGGATGCGGCTCTCGGGGACGCCGGCCTTGATCAGCGCCGCCGTCGCCGTGTCCGTCATGCCGGGCGGGCCGCACAAGTAGACGTCGTGGCCCGGGAGTTCGGGCACGAGCTCGCGCAGGGCCTGCGGGGCGAGGGGGTCGAAGGCGGCGCCGGAGGGGCCGAGGAGGTAGTGCAGGGACGCTCCTCGGGTGCGGGCGACGGACTCCAACTCCTCGCGCAGGACGAGCTGTTCCTCGGTGCTCGCGCGGTAGAGGAGCGTGATGTCCCCGGGGTCGCCGGGCAGCGTCTCGAACAGGGCCCGCAGCGGCGTGATCCCCACTCCCCCGGCGAGCAGCAGCACCTTGCGGCGGGTGCGGCGGTGCGCGGTGAGCGCGCCGAACGGGCCGGTGGCGATCACTCGTACCCCAGGACGCAGCCGCCGCACCCGGCGCGTGTGGTCTCCGACGGCCTTCACGGTGATCCGGACGTGGTCGCCGTCGACCGGTGCCGACAGGGAGAACGGCAGCGCCGTGTGCCAAAGGCGTCGCGTCAGGAACCGCCAGCGCAGGAACTGGCCCGGTTCCGCGCGCAGCAGGCCGAGGTCGGTGCCGCGCATCAGGACGGAGGCGACGCCGGGCCCCTCCTGCCGTACGTCGACGATCCGCAGCCGGTGCCGCAGCGCCTGCCGCACCGGCACGACGAGCCGGTACCAGACCAGCAGCACCGCGACGGTGGCGTGCAGCAGCGACCACAGTCCGAGGCTGACCGGGCTGGACGCGATGTCGGGGCCCGAGAGCTGGTGCGCCGAGCCCAGCGCCGCGGCGAGGTAGGTCAGCAGGTGCAGGCCCCGCCATGTGCCGTGCCCGACGCGGCGGCGGACGGCGCGGGCGCTGCTCACGCCGACGGCGGCGAACAGCACGGTGCCGGCCGTGGCGGCGGCGAGCCCCGGGTAGCCGAGCAGTTCGGTGACCGTGCCGACCAGGTCGGTTCCGGTGTGCGCCGCGTACCCGCACAGGGCGAGCAGGACGTGGGCGGCGCACAGGGTGAGGACGTGGCGGCCGCCGCGCGCGTGGTGGCGGGCGAGCCGGTCGGCGCCGATGCCGTGCTCGACGGCGGGCACCCGGGCCATGAGGAAGAGCATGACCAGGATTCCGTACCCGGCGAGCAGGCCGGTGAGGTGGGCGCCGGTCGTGAACAGCGCGTCGACGCGTGCCGACGGGCGGACCTGCGCCAGCCACAGGGCGGTCACGAGGAGCGCGCCCGCGCGGATCCCGGCGCGCAGCCCGTGCGGGGTGACCCTGGCGGGCGCGGCGGGCCGCACCCGGGGTGCCCTGCGGGGGCGCGGCGGGATCGGCGGGATCGGCGGGGCCTTGCGGGGCTTCTCGGTCTGTCGGCGGTAGGACGCCAGAGCGGGGTAGCGGGCGAGTTCGGGATCGACGGCCTTGGTGGTCACGACCGGCACACTAGGCTCGGCAGGACCCGGATTCCGGCTGGTCAGCGCCGTACGGCCGATCCTTAAGGCGCCCTTGAGGACGGACTGAACACGGGTTAAGCCCGCCGCGTTTCCCTCACATCCGCCCACCGGCCCCGCTGAGCGCACCGTTCCCCCCGGGAAACCATCGGGACGCCACCGGGTAACACCCGCCGCGCACGCTGCGAAGCATGACCGCACCGTACGAGCACGTCGACGCCACGACCGGCCCCGGCCGCGTCGTCGTCATCGGCACCGGCCTCGCCGGTACCCGCGTCGCCCACCGGCTGGGCGGGCGCGCCACGCTGATCGGCGAGGAGACGCACGCCCCGTACAACCGCGTGCTGCTCGCCGAGGTGCTGGCGGGGACGTACGCGCCCGAGGTCATCGAACTGCCCCGGGCCACCGGCCCGCACCTGCGCACCCGCGCCGTCCGCATCGACCGCGAGCGGCGGCTCGTGCAGTGCGAGAACGGGGACGAGGTCGGCTACGACACCCTCGTCCTCGCCACCGGCTCGAACCCGGTACTGCCGCCGCTGCGCGGCCTGTTCGCTCCGGACGCCACCGAACTGCCGGGCGGAGTCCACGCGTTCCGCACGATGGACGACTGCCTGGCGCTGACCGGGGCCGTCACCGATGGCACTCGCGCCGTCGTCATCGGCGGCGGCCTCCTCGGTGTCTCGGCGGCCCGCGCGCTCGCCCGGCGCGGCGCCCAGGTGGTGCTCACCCAGCAGTCGGAGCGGCTGATGGAGCGCCAGCTCGACCCGCGCTCCTCCGAACTGGTCCGCCGCCACCTCAACGCGCTCGGCGTGGAGATCCACACCGAGTGCCGGGTGCGGGGCGTCGGCGTCGTCGACGGGCACGTCCGCCGCGTCGAGCTGCACGACGGATACGTGCTCGGCACCGACGTCACCGTCCTCGCCTGCGGCGTCCGGCCGCGCACCGGGCTCGCGCAGGCCGCGGGGCTCGACGTCCGCAAGGGCATCGTCGTCGACGACGCGCTGCGCACCAGCGATCCGCACATCCGGGCGGTCGGCGACTGCACGCAGCACGCCGACACCGTCTACGGTCTCGCGACCCCGGCCCTGGAACAGGCCGACGCGCTCGCCGACCTGCTGACCGGCACCGACAGCGCGTACACCGGGACCCGCACGCTCACCCGGCTCACACTCCCGCACGAGGCCGGTCCGCTGGACCTCGCCGCGTTCGGCGAGACCGAGGCGCTGCCCGGCGACGACGTCGTGCAGCTCGCCGACGCCACCCGCGGCACGTACCGGAAGGTCGTCGTGCGCGGCGACCGTCTGGTCGGCGGGGTGCTGGTCGGGGAGCTGGCCACGGTCGGCGCGCTCGCGCACGCCTGGGAGTCGGACGAATCACTGACCGCCGGCCATGTCGACAACGCCGTCGGCTCGCCTCTGCTGCACCTGCTCACCCACGACGGAGGCCTCTGACATGCCGACCGAAAAGGCACTGCCCACGATCGTCCTCATCGGCCACGGCATGGTCGGCCAGCGCTTCCTTGAGGCCGCCGCCGAGCGCGGGCTCACGGAGTCGCACCGCGTGGTCGTCCTGTGCGAGGAGCCGCGCCCCGCCTACGACCGGGTGCACCTCACCTCGTACTTCTCGGGCACGACGCCCGAGGAACTGTCCATGACGGACCCGGAGTTCATGGAGAAGCACGGCATCGAGCTGTACGTCGGCGATCCCGCCGTGGTCGTCGACCGCGAGGCCCGCACCGTGCGCGCCCGCTCCGGTTTCGAGGTCTCCTACGACACGCTGGTGCTCGCCACCGGCTCGTACCCGTTCGTCCCGCCGGTGCCCGGCAAGGACGCGACCGGCTGCTTCGTGTACCGGACGATCGACGACCTGTACGCGATCGAGGAGTACGCGAAGAACAACGCGACGGTCGGCGCCGTGGTCGGCGGCGGCCTGCTCGGGCTCGAGGCCGCGGGCGCGCTCCAGGGCCTCGGACTCGCCACCCACATCGTCGAGTTCGCGCCGCGCCTGATGCCGGTGCAGGTCGACGACGGCGGCGGCGCCGCCCTGCTGAAGACCATCTCGGACATGGGGCTCGACGTGCACACGGGCGTCGGCACCCAGGAGATCGTCACCGACGACGCGACCGACGCTGTGCGCGGCATGAAGCTGTCGGACGGCAGCGAACTCGCCACCGACCTCGTCGTCTTCTCCGCCGGTGTCCGCCCCCGCGACCAGCTCGCCCGCGACATGGGCCTCACGGTCGGCGAGCGCGGCGGCATCTCCGTCGACGAGCGGTGCCGCACCTCCGACCCCGACGTCTTCGCGATCGGCGAGTGCGCGCTGGCCTCCGACGGGCGGGTCTACGGGCTCGTGGCCCCCGGCTACGAGATGGCGCTAACGGCCGCCGACACCATCGCCCGGCAGGACGCGTCCTTCACCGGCGCCGACCTCTCCACCAAGCTCAAGCTGCTCGGCGTCGACGTCGCCTCGTTCGGCGACGCGCACGGCGCCACCGAGGGCTGCCTCGACGTCGTCTACTCGGACTCCCGCTCGGGCACGTACA
The DNA here is from genome assembly GCF_042730865.1 of Streptomyces sp. NPDC059897. Lineage (NCBI taxonomy): Bacteria > Bacillati > Actinomycetota > Actinomycetes > Kitasatosporales > Streptomycetaceae > Streptomyces > Streptomyces sp. NPDC059897. Next base: position 202,651 of record NZ_JBHWKQ010000005.1, read on the forward strand.
AGAAGCTCGTGATCGGCGGCGAGGGCGAGCTGCTCGGCGGCATCCTCGTCGGCGACGCCGAGGCGTACGGGACGCTGCGCGCGCTCACCGGGACCGTGCCGCCGATCGCCCCCGAGCAGCTGGTCCTCCCGGCGGGCGCGGGCGCCCCCGCCCAGCTCGGCCCGGAGGCGCTGCCCGCCGACGCCGTCATCTGCTCCTGCCACAACGTCACCAAGGGCGAGATCTGCGAGCACACCTCGCTGCCCGAGGTGAAGAAGTGCACCAAGGCCGGTACGGGCTGCGGCAGTTGCGTCAAGCTCATCGGCCAGCTGCTGCCGAAGTCGGGCGACGACGGGCTGTGCGGCTGTTTCGAGCACACCCGCTCGGAGCTGTACGAGATCGTGCGCGTCAAGCGGATCACGACGTACGCCCAGCTCCTCGACGAGCACGGCCGGGAGGGCGCGCGCGGCGGCGAGGGCTGCGAGATCTGCAAGCCGACCGTCGGCTCGATCATCGCCTCGCTCGCCCCGTCGATCGGCGCGGACGGCTACGTCCTGGACGGCGAGCAGGCGGCCCTCCAGGACACCAACGACCACTTCCTCGCCAACCTCCAGAAGAACGGCTCGTACTCGGTCGTGCCCCGGATCCCCGGCGGCGAGATCACGCCCGAGAAGCTGATCGTGATCGGCGAGGTCGCGCGGGACTTCGGCCTCTACACGAAGATCACGGGCGGCCAGCGCATCGACCTGTTCGGCGCGCGGGTCGACCAACTTCCCATGATCTGGGCCCGGTTGGTCGACGCCGGCTTCGAGTCCGGGCACGCGTACGGCAAGGCGCTGCGGACCGTGAAGTCGTGCGTGGGGCAGACCTGGTGCCGTTACGGGGTGCAGGACTCGGTGAAGATGGCGATCGACCTGGAGCTGCGCTACCGGGGGCTGCGAGCGCCGCACAAGCTGAAGTCGGCGGTGTCCGGGTGCGCCCGCGAGTGCGCGGAGGCCCAGTCGAAGGACTTCGGCGTCATCGCCACCGCCAACGGCTGGAACCTGTACGTGGGCGGCAACGGCGGCATGACCCCGCGCCACGCCGACCTCCTCGCCCAGGACCTGAGCGACGCCGAACTGATCCGGCTCATCGACCGGTTCCTGATGTTCTACGTCCGCACCGCCGACCGCCTGGAGCGCACGGCGGCCTGGCTGGAGCGGATCGACGGCGGGCTCGACCACGTACGGGACGTCGTCGTGCACGACTCGCTCGGCATCTGCGACGAGCTGGAGGCCCTGATGCGGGCGCACGTCGCGCACTACCGCGACGAGTGGGCCGAGACCATCGAGGACCCCGAGCGCCTCTCCCGCTTCGTGTCCTTCGTGAACGCGCCCGACACCCCCGACCCGACGGTCCGCTTCATGCCCGAGCGCGACCAGATCAAGCCCGAGCTGCCGCTGATCCCTCTGGAAGGACTGGCTGTCCGATGACCCTTGCCCCTGAACTGACGACCACCACGACCCTCGTTCAACTCGACGTGGACGGAGAGCTGTTGGCCGTGTGCGAGCCGGCCCGGCTGAGCGGGGGGCGCGGCGTCGCCGTCCTGCTGCCGGACGGCCGGCAGGCGGCGGTGTTCATGGACCGTGCGGGCCGCGTCTACGCGATCGACAACACCGACCCGTTCACCGGGGCGTCCGTGCTCTCGCGCGGGCTGCTCGGCTCGGCGCAGGGGCGGCCGTTCGTCGCCTCGCCGCTGCTGAAGCAGCGCTTCGACCTGGAGACGGGGCGGTGCCTGGACGACGACGCGGTCACCGTCGGGACGTATACGGTGCGTTGAGATCAGCCGTGACATCAGTCACAGAGAAAACACAGGGATAGAGAGCAACTTTCACAATCCGTCCGTATTTCGTCCCCAGTAAGCGCAGAACGCCGCTCACACCCGGACAGAAAGCCCCGCACGGGCGCCCTCGAACCGCCTTAGGATCTCGGCACCTCAGCGCTTATTCGCGCCTTACTCCGACCCGAACAGAGGGCGTCCCGTGCAGATCCGTCAGATTCTCGCGACAGCCGCAGTCGCCGCCGTGACCGCTCCGGTGGCGCTGCTGTCCGTCTCTCCGGCGTTCGCCGACACGAAGCCTGCGGCCCAGACCCAGGAGCAGGACGCCTCCATAGCCGAGCTGAAGAAGGCGGTGAAGGAGGCGAAGAAGGTGTACAAGGCGGCCGTCGAGGCCCGGGCCGCGCTCGTCCAGCAGCTCGAGGACACGGACCTTCCGACGTTCCCGGCCCGCGCGGCTCGGGAAGAGGCGAAGGCGGAGGCCGAGAAGGCCGCGACCGCCAAGACCACCGCCGACCAGGCGGTCACCGACGCGCAGGCGAAGCTGGACGCCGCCAAGACCGACGAGGAGAAGGCGGCCGCCCAGACGGAACTGGACACCGCCAAGACCGCCGCCGAGGCCGCCGCCACCGCCAAGACGGACGCCGACGCCAAGCTCGATGCGGCCGACACGGCCCTGGACGACGCCCGCGTCGCCATCACCAAGCAGATCCACCAGGCCGACCAGGACATCAAGGCCGCTCTCGAAGCCAAGGAGGCCGCCGAGAAGGCGCTCGCCGACGCCCTGGAGCAGGAGCCGGGCACCCCCGGCGAGCCGGGCGAGCCGGGCGACCCGGAGTGCACGGAGGGCACCGCCCTCAAGGCCGCCCTCTCCGGCCTCCCGTCCAAGATCGCCGCCGGTTCCACGGTCGACTTCCGGCTGCGTCTGACGAACACCAGCAAGCAGACCTTCGAGACGGTGCTGCCCTTCGTCGCCGTCGGCGCGGTCGACAAGACCGGCGAGAAGGACATCTCCAGCAAGCTGCACCTGAAGTCGAAGCAGGGCGGCACCTGGAAGACCGTCGACCAGGAGAGCTACGCGGGCGAGTTCACCAATGTGAAGCCGGGCGCGCACGCCGACCTGCCGCTGCGTCTGACGATCGACCGCTCGACCCCGGCCGGCTACGGCGCCAGTATCGCCATCGGCGAGTACTTCAACCAGGACGCGAGCTGCGGCACGAGCGACCTCGCCGTGTACGACTTCACCATCAACCCGGTCGGCGCCGGCAACTCCGGCTCCGCCACGCCCAACAAGCCGAAGCCGCAGGGCAGCGCCTCCCCGGTCGCCAATTCCGGCTCCGGCACCGGCTCCGGTGACGACGACGGCTCGCTCGCCTCCACCGGCTCCTCCTCCGCCCTGCCGACGATCGGCCTCGCGGGCGGCGCCGCCGTCGTGCTCGGCGCCGGCGCGGTCTACGTGGTGCGTCGCCGCAAGGCGGGCACCAACAGCTGAGTCCGGCTCTTGTGACCGACGGTGGACCGGCGCCCCTGCTGGAGGGGGTGCCGGTCCACCGTCATGCGTGCCCCAGCGCCTTGAAGTCCACGCCCGTCAGCTGCTCCGACGCGGCCCACAGCCGCTCCCCCGCCGCGTCGTTGACCGTCCACGACGTCCGCCAGGACGTGACGGGGGCGCCGCGCCACATCGCCACGCGCGGCCCGTAGAAGTCGTCGGGGCGCACGCCCGGGTCGGTGGCCGCGCGCAGCGTCGGCAGCGCCCCGGCCGCCGCGGGCTGACCGAAGAACCGGTTGCCGACGTCGAAGAACCGCTCCATGCCCTTGCGGCCCTCCATCCGTGCGCTGCGCGCCTGCAGTTCGGTCGCCGCGTACCCGGGGTGCGCGGCCGCCGCGACGAGGTTCGCGCCCGCCGCCCGCGCCTGCCGCGCCAGCTCGTGCACGAACAGCAGGTTGGCCGTCTTGGACCGCCCGTAGGCGATCCAACGCCCGTACTTGCGCTCGCTGTTGAGGTCCGCGATGTCGATGTTGGCAAGGGCGTGCAGCGCGCTGGAGACGGAGACGACGCGGGGCGCGGGCGCCGCGAGGAGGCCCGGCAGCAGCAGCCCGGTCAGCGCGAAGTGGCCGAGGTGGTTGACGCCGAACTGGGTCTCGAAGCCGTCGGCGGTGCGGCCGAACGGGAGGGCCATCACGCCCGCGTTGTTGACGAGGAGGTCGAGCGGGCGGTCCTGGCGGGCCTCGGCGAAGGCCCGTACGGAGGCGAGGTCCCCGAGGTCGAGCGGCGCGAACTCGGCCCGCGCGCCCGGCGCCTCGGACGTCAGCCGGTCCAGGGCCGCGGTGCCGCGCGGCTCGCTGCGGCAGGCCAGGACCACGTGGGCGCCGGCGCGGGCCAGTTCGCGTGCGGTGACGTAGCCGATGCCGGTGTTGGCTCCGGTGACCACCGCCGTACGGCCCTGCTGGTCGGGGATGTCGGTCGCGCTCCAGCCGCTCATGGGTCGGCTCTCCTTCGGGGGGACGACGTCTGTGGGGGTTACCGAAGGGTACGCACGCGCGGAAAAGGGCGGCACCCCCCGCACAGGGGTGCCGCCCTTTCGTGGATACCGGGGCCGCCGCGAATCGGTGAGGGTCGGGGACTCGCGGCGGCCCCGGAGTTCAGGGCCCGTCAGGAGCGGCCTGACGGGCTCCGGCCGCCGGTCAGCGGTGGTCGCTGCCCTCGGAGCTGCTGGCCGCGCGGCCGGCCTCCAGGCGGGCGACCGGGATGCGGAACGGGGAGCAGGAGACGTAGTCGAGCCCGACCTCGTGGAAGAAGTGGACCGACTCCGGGTCGCCGCCGTGCTCGCCGCAGACACCGAGCTTGAGGTCGGGGCGCGTGGCACGGCCCGCCTCGACGGCGGACTTCACGAGCGAGCCGACGCCGTCCTTGTCGATCGTCTCGAACGGCGACACCCCGAAGATGCCCTTCTCCAGGTACGCGGTGAAGAAGCTGGCCTCCACGTCGTCCCGGGAGAAGCCCCACACGGTCTGCGTGAGGTCGTTCGTGCCGAAGGAGAAGAACTGGGCGGCCTCGGCGATCTGCCCGGCCGTGAGGGCGGCGCGGGGCAGCTCGATCATGGTGCCGATGGCCAGCTTCAGCTTGACGCCGGTCTGCTCCTCGACCTCCGCGATGACCTGGTCGGCCTCCTCGCGGACGATCTCCAGCTCCTGGACGGTGCCGACGAGCGGGATCATGATCTCGGCGCGCGGGTCGCCCTTGGCGTTCTTGCGCTCGGCGGCGGCCTCGGCGATGGCACGGACCTGCATGGTGAACAGGCCGGGGATGACGAGGCCGAGGCGGACACCGCGCAGACCCAGCATCGGGTTCTGCTCGTGCAGCCGGTGCACGGCCTGGAGCAGGCGCAGGTCGTTCTCGTTGTTGTCCTTGCGGGACTCGGCGAGCGCGACACGCACCGACAGCTCGGTGATGTCGGGGAGGAACTCGTGCAGCGGCGGGTCGAGCAGGCGGACGGTGACGGGAAGGCCGTCCATCGCCTCGAACAGCTCGACGAAGTCCTGCTTCTGGAGCGGCAGGAGCAGCTTCAGGGACTCCTCGCGCTCGCCGTCGGTGTCGGCGAGGATCAGCTTCTCGACGAGCTCGCGGCGGTCGCCGAGGAACATGTGCTCGGTGCGGCACAGGCCGATGCCCTGGGCGCCGAAGCGGCGGGCGCGCAGCGCGTCCTCGGCGTTGTCGGCGTTGGCGCGTACTCGGAGGCGGCGTACCCGGTCCGCGTAGGCCATGATCCGGTGGACGGCGCCCACGAGTTCGTCGGCGTCGTCGGCGCCCGCGTGCATGCGGCCCTCGAAGTACTCGACGACCGGGGAGGGCACGACGGGCACCTCGCCGAGGTAGACCTTGCCGGTGGAGCCGTCGATGGAGACGACGTCGCCCTCCTCGACGACGGTCTCGCCGATGGTCATCCGGCGGCGCTTGGTGTCGACCTCCAGCTCCTCGGCGCCGCAGACACAGGTCTTGCCCATGCCGCGGGCGACGACGGCGGCGTGCGAGGTCTTGCCGCCGCGCGAGGTCAGGATGCCCTCGCAGGCGATCATGCCGTCGAGGTCGTCGGGGTTGGTCTCGCGGCGGATCAGGATGACCTTCTCGCCGGAGCGCGACCACTTGATGGCGGTGTACGAGTCGAAGACCGCCTTGCCGACGGCCGCGCCCGGGGAGGCGGCGATGCCGCGGCCGAGCAGTTCGACCTTCGCCTCGTCGTCGAAGCGCGGGAACATCAGCTGCGCGAGCTGGGCGCCGCTGACCCGCTGGAGGGCCTCGGCCTCGTCGATCAGGCCCTGGTCGACGAGCTGCGTCGCGATGCGGAAGGCGGCACCGGCGGTGCGCTTGCCGACGCGGGTCTGCAGCATCCACAGCTGGCCGCGCTCGATGGTGAACTCGATGTCACAGAGGTCCTTGTAGTGGTTCTCAAGGGTCTCCATGATCTGCATGAGCTGGTCGTACGACTTCTTGTCGATCTGCTCAAGCTCGGCGAGCGGCACGGTGTTGCGGATGCCCGCGACGACGTCCTCGCCCTGGGCGTTCTGGAGGTAGTCGCCGTAGACGCCCTGGTGGCCGCTGGCCGGGTCGCGGGTGAACGCGACGCCCGTGCCGGAGTCCGGGCCGAGGTTGCCGAAGACCATCGAGCAGACGTTGACCGCCGTGCCGAGGTCGCCGGGGATGCGCTCCTGGCGGCGGTACAGCTTGGCGCGGTCGGTGTTCCACGACTCGAAGACCGCGTTTATGGCGAGGTCCATCTGCTCGCGCGGGTCCTGCGGGAAGTCGCGTCCGGCCTCGGTCTTGACGATCTTCTTGAAGCGCGTGACGAGCTTCTTCAGCTCGGCGGCGTCCAGGTCGGTGTCGACCGCGACCTTCTTGGCGGCCTTGGCCTTCTCCAGGGCGTCCTCGAAGAGCTCGCCGTCGATGTCCAGGACGGTCTTGCCGAACATCTGGATGAGGCGGCGGTACGAGTCCCAGGCGAAGCGGTCGTCGCCGGCCTGCTTGGCGAGGCCCTGCACCGACTTGTCGGAGAGGCCGATGTTGAGGACGGTGTCCATCATGCCGGGCATGGAGAACTTCGCGCCCGAACGGACCGACACCAGAAGGGGGTTGTCGGCCTGGCCGAGCTTCTTCCCCATCTTCTTCTCGAGCGCGTCGAGGTGCTGGGAGACCTCGTCACGGAGTGCCACCGGCTCCTCGCCGCTGTCGAGGTAGACCTTGCAGGCCTCGGTGGTGATGGTGAAGCCCGGAGGGACGGGAAGGCCCAGGTTGGTCATCTCGGCGAGGTTCGCGCCCTTGCCGCCGAGAAGGTCCTTGAGGTTCTTGTTTCCCTCGGTGAAGTCGTAAACGAACTTCGCTACCTGAGGATCTTTGTTTTCCGACACGGGTCTCGACTCCTCGAGGCTCGGGTGGCTGCCCTGACGGCGAGGAACATACCCAGATCCAAGGCCTGTGGGTACGTCCACTCAGCTGTCATACGGGCGTAACCACCCGTCCGCCAGGAGATCGAAAGTGATGCACGGGAGGTGGACCCTTGGACCTTGCGTTCATTACTTGAAGACACTACCCCCGTAGACCCCGCTCATTGCTCACATGAGCGAGTCCTGCTCGTTTGTGCGTTCAGGATGTAAATGATCGAGCGATGGCACTGAGTGCCAGGGCTTGGAGAAGTACAGACGGGCTTTAAGCGCTCATCTGAGCGCAACCCCGATCAGGGGTGGCGAGAATCACGCCGTTTGAAGCGGCTCCCGGACGGTCCCGTTCCAGCATGCGGACGCCCCTCAGGGGACGAAACGGGCGCGTCACAGGCCCAGTACGGCCAGTCGGCGCTCGGCCCGCCCGGGGGCGTACAGCTCCTCCACCACCAGCGCTCCCGCTCCGATGAGCGCGGAGCGCTCGCCGAGCCGGGAGGTGACCACGTCCAGATGCGCGGTCGAGCGGGGCAGCGCCCGTTGATACAGGAGTTCACGGACTCCCGTGAGGAAGGCAGTTCCGGCCAGATCTCCGGCGATCATGAGAACGCCGGGGTTCAGGAGCGTCACGACGGTCGCCAGGACCTCCCCCACCGAGCGCCCCGCCTCCCGCGCCAGCCGCAGCGCCTCCGGGTGCCCGGCGGCGAGCAGCTCGCGCACATCGGAGCCCGAGGCCGCGGGAACGCCCGCCTCCGTGAGCCGACGCGCCACGGCCCGGCCGCTGGCGACCGCGGCCAGACAGCCGTACGAGCCGCACTTGCACAGCGCGTCCGCGCCGTCCGGCACCCGGATGTGCCCGATGTCGCCCGCGCCCCCGTCGATGCCCCGGTAGACCGCGCCGTCCACGACGACGCCCGCGCCGATCCCGGTGGAGACCTTGACCAGGGCGAAGGCGCGGCAGTCCGGGTGGGCGGTGCGCTGCTCCCCGTACGCCATGAGGTTGGCGTCGTTGTCGACGAGGACCGGGACGTCGGCCGGGGTGCCCGCGCCCTCGGCGGTCGCGCGGGCGAGCCGGCCCACGATGTCGTAGCCGTCCCAGCCGGGCATGATCGGCGGCTGGACGACCCGGCCGGAGCCGAAGTCGACGGGGCCCGGCACCGCGAGGCCGATCCCGCACACCAGGTCCGGCGAGCGGTCCGCCTTCCTCAGCAGGTCGCCGAACCAGCCGCCGAGCCGGGACAGCACCTGCTCGGGCCCGTCCTCGACGGTGAGGGTGTCCATGTGCTCCGCGAGCACCTCGCCGCCCAGGGTCAGGACGGCGGCGCGGGCGTGCCGGGTGTCAAGGTCGGCGGCGAGCACCACGGCGTGCGTGTCGTCGAACTCCAGGTGGACCGAAGGGCGGCCGCCGAGCCGGGAGTTGACCGGGTCAGCGGCGCCCTCGCGCAGCCAGCCCGCGCGGAAGAGCCGGTCGAGGCGCTGCCCGACGGTGGCCCTGGACAGGCCCGTGACGTCCTGGAGGGCGCCTCTCGTGGTCGCTCTGCCGCTGCGCACCAGGTGCAGCAGCTCTCCGGCGCTCGCCCGATTCCCCGCCATGCCGTTGTAACCCCCTTGCGTTCACCAACTGCGCGTTACATTCTGGGTTTTGCGTGTTAAATAGACGTAACCCTATGCGGTGAACCGCGTAACCGACACCCGTTGGAAGGGGTGTGGGAAAGCCTGTGGAGCACACGACCGAGCGGCGCGGCGGGGCGCTGCGTTCCGCGCGGCCCCGCTCCTCCTTACGGGACCGCGCCGCGCGCGTCCTCGAAGCGAACTGGACGGGTACGTCGACGGTCCCCTCGCGCACGCTCTACCCCCACCAGTGGTCGTGGGACTCGGCGTTCATCGCGATCGGCCTGCGCCATGTCTCTCCGCTGCGCGCCCAGGGCGAGTTGGAGACGCTGCTCGCCGCGCAGTGGGGCGACGGCCGGATTCCGCACATCGTCTTCAACCCCGCCGTCGCGCTCGACGCCTACTTCCCGAGCCCCGACTTCTGGCGCTCCTCGACCGCGGGCCACGCCACCGGCGCCCCCGCCGCCGTGCAGACCTCCGGCATCGTGCAGCCGCCCGTGCACGCGCTGGCCGCCTGGCTGGTGCACCGCGCGGACCCGGGCCTCTCCCGCTCCCGCGGCTTCCTGGCCCGCGTGTACCCGCGGCTCGCCGCCTGGCACCGCTACCTCCTGCACCGCCGCGACCACGGCGGCGCCGGCCTCGCCTCCGTGATCCACCCGTGGGAGCAGGGCATGGACAACAGCCCGTGCTGGGACGCCCCGCTCCGCCGGGTCTCCCCCGCCCGGGCGTTCCGCCGCGCGGACCTGGCGCACGGCGCGTCCCAGGACCGGCCGACGGACCTCGACTACGGACGGTACGTACGCCTCGCGGCCGACTACCGGGACGCCGGATACGCGGACGGGGAGGGTGAGTTGGCGCACGCGGACGGGGAGAGCGGGTTCGCGCACGCGGACGGGAAGGGCGGGTTCGCGCACGCGGACGGGGAGAACGGGTTCGCGCACGCGGACGGGGAGAACGGGTTCGCGCACGCGGACGGGGAGAACGGGTTCGCGCACGCGGACGGGGCGGGCGGGTTCGCGGTCGAGGACCCGTCCTTCAACGCCCTGCTCGCGGCCTCCGAGCACGCGCTGGCCCGGATCGCCCGCGAACTGGGGGCCGTGGGGTCGGCGCGGCACGCGCGCGCGGAGCGGCTCACGGCGGCGCTGGTGCGGCGGCTGTGGGACCCGGAGGCCGGGATGTTCTTCTGCCGGGATCTACGGGGCGGGGGCGGCCTCGTCCGCGAGTACGGCGTCTCCGGGCTGCTGCCGCTGATCCTGCCGACGCTGCCGCACGAGGTGGTGCGGGCGCTCGTGGACACGGCGTGCGGACCGCACTTCGGCTTGGGCGGCCTGGTGCGGATGGCGCCCAGCTACGACCTGCTCGGACCGGCCTTCGACCCGCACCGCTACTGGCGCGGCCCGGCCTGGTTCAACACCAACTGGCTCCTGGAGCACGGCCTTCGCCTGCACGGCGAGCACGCGCGGGCCGGGCGCCTGCGCGCCGCGATGCTCGACGTCGCGGGGGCCTCGGACTTCGCCGAGTACGTGGATCCCCGTACGGGGGCGGGCCGCGGCGCCCGCGGCTTCGGCTGGACGGCCGCGCTGACGCTGGATCTGCTGGCCGAGAGGACGTCGTGATGACGGATGGGTACGGATACGGATACGGACAGGGCCGCCAACTCCTGGTGCACGGACGGACGTTCGCCGCGACCGACCCGTCCGGCGCGCTGACGGCGTTGCGCGGCGGCTCCTCGCCGGACGGCCTGTTCGTGCGGGACGCGCGCCACCTGTGCCGCTGGCAGCTCACGGTCGACGGGGCGGCGCCCGAGGTCCTCACCCCCATGTCGTACGAGCAGGAGGGCGTCGCCCGCTGCGTCCTCGTGCCGCGCGGCGGCGGGCGCCAGGACCCTTCGGCGTACACCCTGTTCCGCGAACAGGCGGTGACGGACGGCTCGTTCGTGGAGCTCCTGAAGGTCGTCTCGAACCGTCCGGTGCCGACGACGGTACGGATCGCGCTCACGGTGGACGCCGACTTCACCGACCAGTTCGAGCTGCGCTCCGACCACCGTACGTACGTGAAGACCGGGGCGGTGCGCACGCGCGAAGTCCTCGACGACGGCGTGGAGTTCACGTACACGCGCGGCGACTGGCGCTCCTCGACGACGGTGACCAGCGAGCCCGCGCCCGACGGGGTGGAGGAGACCGGCACCGGGGCACGCCGCCTCGTGTGGACGCTGGACCTCGCGGGGCAGGGCAGCGCGGAGCTGACGCTGCGGGTGGTGGCGCGACCTTCGGGCGCGGAGCCGGTGCGGGCGGCGACGGGCCCGGCGGCGGTGGCGGCCGAACTGGCAGAGACGGTTGAGGAGTTCAGGCGGGGCGTCGAGCTGCCTGGCTCATGGCCCGAACTCGCGGACGCCTGCACGCGGGGGCTCGCCGACCTCGCGGTGTTACGGGTGCCGGCGGCCGGGCCCGACGGGGAGCGGCATCTGGTCCCTGCGGCCGGGGTGCCGTGGTTCCTGACGCTGCTCGGCCGGGACGCGGCCCTGACCTCGCTCTTCGCGCTGCCGTACCGGCCGGAACTGGCCGCGGCGACGCTCCCCGTCCTGGCCGCGACGCAGGCCACCGAGCCGGTGGAGGGCGCGGTCGCACAGCCCGGGAAGATCGTGCACGAGGTGCGGCACGGGGAGCTGGCGCACTTCGGCCAGGTCCCCTACGGCCGCTACTACGGTTCGGTGGACGCGACGCCGCTGTTCCTTGTCCTGCTCGGCGCGTACGTGGAGCAGACCGGGGACGTGGCACCTGCGCGGCGCCTCGAGTCCCAGGCGCGGGCGGCGGTGGGCTGGATGCTCGACCACGGCGGCCTCACCTCGCGGGGGTACCTGGTCTACCGCGCCGACCGGGGCGGCCTCGCCAACCAGAACTGGAAGGACTCCCCCGGGGCGATCTGCTCGGCGGACGGCGGCCGGGCGACGGGCCCCGTGATGGCGGCCGGGGCCCAGGGCTACGCCTACGACGCGCTGCGCCGCACGGCGACGCTGGCGCGCACGGTCTGGTCCGACACGGTCTACGCGGATCTGCTGGAGCAGGCGGCGTCGGACCTGCGGGACCGCTTCGTACGTGACTTCTGGATGGAGGAGGACGGCTTCCCGGCACTGGCCCTGGACGGCGAGGGCCGCCAACTGGACGCGCTCGCGTCGGACGCGGGCCACCTTCTCTGGTCGGGCCTCCTCGACAAGGAATACGGCGAGGCAGTGGGCCGCCGCCTGTTGGAACCAGACTTCTTCTCCGGCTGGGGTGTCCGCACGGTGGCCTCCGGCCAGGCCGCGTACCACCCGCTCTCCTACCACCGCGGTTCGGTCTGGCCGCACGACAACGCCCTGATCGCGCTCGGCCTCGCGCGGTACGGGCTGCATGACGAGGCGCGGACGGTGGCGGCCGGCCTGATCGCGGCGTCGTCCGCGTGCGGCGGCCGCCTCCCGGAGGTCATCGCGGGTTACGCCCGCTCGGCGTACCCGGGCCCGGTCCCCTACCCACACGCCTGCCAGCGTGAGTCCCGCTCAGCGGCGGCACCGCTGGCGCTGCTGACGGCGGTGGGAGCCTGAGTCCTATTGCGCGGTGCCGGTCTCTTTGAGCCCCTCCGGCGATTGAGGAGCGGGGTCCGGGGCAGAGCCCCGAGGCCGGTGGACGGCGCCGGTCAACAACGATCGGTCAGCCGCCGGACGTGTCCAGTTCCGCGTCCTCCGAGACGCCCGCGCAGTCGTACGGGTCCTTCAGCCACCCGTCCGGCAGGACCACCCGGCCGTTGCCCGACGTACGGCCGCGAGGTCCGTCCGCGCCGGCCGGCCAGCCCTGGTCGAGGTCCAACTCGTCCAGGCCGGAACGGAGTTCGTCCAGGGACGACGTGGTCGCGAGCCGCTTGCGCAGCTCGCCGCCGACCGCGAACCCCTTCAGGTACCAGGCCACGTGCTTGCGGAAGTCGATGACCCCGCGCGACTCGTCGCCGATCCACTCGCCGAGCAGCGACGCATGCCGCACCATCGCGTCCGCCACCACCCGCAGCGTCGGCCGGACCCGCTCCTCACGCCCCTCGAACGCCGCCACCAGATCCGCGAACAGCCACGGCCGCCCCAGGCACCCACGCCCGACCACGACCCCGTCGACCCCGGTCTCGCGCACCATCCGCAGCGCGTCGTCCGCCGACCAGATGTCGCCGTTGCCGAGGACGGGGATCTCGGGGACGTGCTCCTTCAACCGGGCGATGGCGTCCCAGTCCGCCGTACCGCCGTAGTGCTCCGCCGCCGTGCGCCCGTGCAGCGCGATCGCCGTGACACCCTCCTCGACCGCGATCCGCCCCGCGTCGAGGAACGTGATGTGGTCGTCGTCGATGCCCTTGCGCATCTTCATGGTGACCGGGAGGTCGCCCGCCCCGGACACGGCTTCCTTCAGGATCGCCCGCAGCAGAGGACGCTTGTACGGGAGCGCGGACCCGCCGCCCTTCCGCGTCACCTTCGGGACCGGGCAGCCGAAGTTCAGGTCGATGTGGTCGGCCAGGTCCTCCTCCGCGATCATGCGGACGGCCTTGCCGACGGTGGCCGGGTCCACCCCGTACAGCTGGATCGAGCGAGGCTTCTCGGTCTCGTCGAAGTGGATGAGCTGCATCGTCTTCTCGTTGCGCTCGACCAGCGCCCGCGTCGTGATCATCTCGCTCACGAACAGGCCCTTGCCGCCCGAGAACTCCCTGCACAGGGTGCGGAACGGCGCGTTCGTGATCCCCGCCATGGGGGCGAGCACCACGGGGGGCTGCACCAGGTGGGGGCCGATGGTCAGGGCGGACATCTCAGGGCTCTCCGGGACGGACGACGGGTGGGGGCAAGCATCCATTGTCCCTCACTCCCCGCGCGGCCCCGCCCGAGGCACCCGCGGGGCCCACCGCGCATGCCCCCTCACAGCACATCCGGCTACCGTCGGACACATGCCCGATGCACGACAAACCCTGACCCACCGCAGGCGGATGCTCGTCCTGGCGATCTGCTGCATGAGCCTGCTGATCGTCAGCCTCGACAACACCGTCCTGAACGTGGCGCTCCCCTCCATGGCGAAGGACTTCGACGCCACCCTGTCGGGCATGCAGTGGACGATCGACGCCTACACGCTGGTCCTCGCCGCGCTGCTGATGCTGGCGGGGTCGACGGCCGACCGGATCGGGCGGCGCAAGGTCTTCACGGTCGGCCTGACCGTCTTCACGGTGGCGTCCGTGGCCTGCTCGCTCGCGCCGAGCCTGGAGGCCCTGGTCGCGTTCCGGATGCTGCAGGCGGTCGGCGGCTCGATGCTCAACCCGGTCGCGATGTCGATCATCACGAACACCTTCACGGACCCGCGCGAACGGGCCCGCGCCATCGGCGTGTGGGGCGGCGTCGTCGGCATTTCCATGGCGGCCGGACCGCTGGTCGGCGGCCTGCTCGTGGACTCGGTCGGCTGGCGCTCGATCTTCTGGATCAACCTGCCGGTCGGCCTCGCGGCCCTGCTCCTCACCCTCCGCTACGTTCCCGAGTCCCGCGCCCCGAAGGCCCGCCGCCCCGACCCGGTCGGCCAGCTCCTGATCATCACGCTGCTCGGCTCGCTCACGTACGCGATCATCGAGGCGCCCGACGCGGGCTGGACCTCGGTCCGCATCCTGGTCTTCGCGGCGCTCGCCGCCGCGTCCCTGACCGGCCTCCTGCTGTACGAGCCGCGCCGCGAGGAACCCCTCATCGACCTGCGGTTCTTCCACTCGGCCCCGTTCAGCGGCGCCACCGTGATCGCGATCTGCGGCTTCGCTGCGCTCGGCGGCTTCCTCTTCCTCTCCACCCTCTACCTCCAGGACGTCCGCGGCCTCGACGCCCTGCACGCGGGCCTGTGGATGCTGCCGATGGCGGCGATGACGCTGGTGTGCGCGCCGCTGTCGGGCCGCCTCGTCGGAAGCCGCGGACCGCGTCTGCCCCTCCTCGTCGCGGGCGTGATGATGACGGCGAGCGGTGTCCTCTTCGCCGCGTTCGACGCCGAGACCTCGAACGTCACGCTCTTCATCGGCTACGTCCTGTTCGGCATCGGCTTCGGCTTCGTGAACGCCCCGATCACCAACACCGCCGTCTCCGGAATGCCGCGCGCCCAGGCGGGCGTCGCGGCGGCGGTCGCCTCCACCAGCCGCCAGATCGGGCAGACCCTCGGCGTCGCGGTGATCGGCGCGGTGCTCGCCTCGGGCGTCGCGGGATCCTCGTACGCGAAGGCCTTCGTCGAGGCAAGCCGCTCCTGCTGGTGGATCATCGCGGGCTGCGGCCTCGCGGTCCTGGTCCTCGGCGCGCTGACCAGCGGCCACTGGGCCCGTGAGACGGCGCGCCGGACGGCGGAGCGCCTCGAGGACGCGGAGGACGCGGCCGTCACCAAGGCGGCCACCGGCTCATGACCGGGCGGCGGTGGCGCCGACCCTCCGCCCACCGCGTCCGCTACGCCCGGCGGGCCCGGAGCTCCCCCCGATACCCGACGCCCACCGCCCCGACCACCGCCGACAGCCCGAACAGGGCCGCACCCGGGTTCACATAGCCCGGCACGTCGTCCGTGGCGTACGAGCCGCGGCCGTCACTCGTCTCGCAGACGAAGCCGAGCGGCACGTAACGCACCGTGTAGTCGACGATGTGCGCGTCGCGGCCCATGTCGCCGGTGCGGCACGGAATGACCGGCGACGAGCCGGTGCCGCCGTCCTCGGCCGTGAGGACCGCGCCGGCCACACCGAGCAGGCCCCACGCGTAGAGGGCCGCCGCGACCGCGCCCGCCAGCGCCGCCGCGCCGCGCAGCGCGTCTCGCTTCCCCGAGAGCTGCCCACAGCCGTACCCGAGCAGTGCGCACGCCCCGACCAGCGACCCGAGGAACACCACGACGTAGACCAGAAAGCCGAGAAGCATGCGCAGACAGTAGCGGACATCGCATGACAGATGACAGGTGACAGATATTGAAATCTGTCACCTGTCATGCGACGCTGGAGGCACCGACCCGAAGGAGCCCTCATGAGCACCGCCCTCCCCACCCGCACCCTCGGCACCACCGGCCCCCGCACCGCCGCCCTCGGCCTCGGCTGCATGGGCATGTCCGCGCTGTACGGCGAGGCCGACCGCGCCGAGTCCGTCGCCACGGTGCACGCCGCGCTCGACGCCGGGGTCACGCTCCTCGACACCGGCGACTTCTACGCGATGGGCCACAACGAGCTGCTGCTCGGCGAGGCCCTGCGCACGGCCCCCGCCGCGACCCGGGAGAACGCGCTGGTCAGCGTGAAGTTCGGCGCCCTGCGCGGCCCGGACGGCGCGTGGAACGGCTACGACGCCCGCCCCGAGGCCGTGAAGAACTTCGCCGCGTACTCGCTGCAGCGCCTCGGCGTCGACCACATCGACATCTACCGGCCCGCCCGCCTCGACCCCGAGGTGCCGATCGAGGAGACGGTCGGCGCCATCGCCGAGCTCGTCGAGCAGGGCTACGTACGTCACATCGGCCTGTCCGAGGTCGGCGCGGACACCATCGCCCGGGCGGCGGCGACGGCCCCGATCTCGGACCTCCAGATCGAGTACTCGCTCATCTCGCGCGGCATCGAGGAGTCGATCCTGCCCACCACCCGCGAGCTCGGCATCGGCGTCACCGCGTACGGCGTGCTCTCGCGCGGCCTGATCTCCGGGCACTTCAGCCGGGACCGCAAGCTCGGCGCGGGCGACTTCCGCGCCTTCAGCCCGCGCTTCCAGGGCGAGAACCTCCAGCACAACCTGGACCTCGTCGAGCAGCTGCGGAAGATCGCCGAGCAGAAGGGCGCGAGCGTCGCGCAGATCGCCATCGCGTGGGTCGCCGCGCGCGGCGAGGACATCGTCCCGCTGGTCGGCGCCCGCCGCCGCGACCGCCTGACCGAGGCCCTCGGCGCGCTCGACGTGACCCTGGACGCCACCGACCTCGCCGCCATCGAGGCGGCCGTGCCCGCCGACGCCGCGGCCGGCGAGCGCTACCCGGCGGCCCAGATGGCACACCTCGACAGCGAGCGCTGATCAGCGGCCCGGTAACTTCGTAGCCATGGCCCCCGAGACCCTGACCCCCGAGCGCATCCTCGCCGCGACCGAGGAGGTGCTGCGCAGGCACGGCCCCGCGAAGGCGACCGTGGTCGACGTGGCCCGCGCGCTCGGGGTCAGCCACGGCTCGGTGTACCGGCACTTCCGTACGAAGGCGGAGCTGCGCGGCGCGGTCACGAAGCGCTGGCTGGACCGCACGACGGCGCGGCTCGCGGAGGTCGTCGCGGGCGGGGAGCCGCCCGCCGCCAAGCTGCGCCACTGGCTCGCGACCCTCTTCGAGGCCAAGCGCCACAAGGCGGGCGACGACCCGGAGCTGTTCGCCACGTACTCCGTCCTCACGGACGAGCAGGGCGGCGTGGTGGACGCCCATATCGCCGAACTGACGGGGCAGTTGACCTCGATCGTCCAACAGGGCGCGGACACCGGCGAGTTCGACGTCCCCGACGTCCCGGCGGCGGCCCGCGCCGTCTTCGAGGCCACCGCCCACTTCCACGACCCGGTCTACGCCCCGGAATGGTCCCGCGAGGACGCCCACCAGGCCTTCACCGCCCTGGTCACCCTCCTCCTGCGCGGCCTGTCGACGGCTACGGGGCCGGGCACACCGGCTACGTAGCGGCCAGCGCCTCCGTGGGCGCGAGCCGGGAGGCGCGCAGGGCCGGGTAGAGGCCGGCGAGGGCCCCGATGGCCATCGTCGCGGCCAGGCCGCCCGCCACCGCCCAGGCGGGCACGACGACGGGCCAGCCCTGGGCGATCGCGTATCCGGCGGTCACCGCGGCCCCGGCCACGGCGCCGCCCAGGCCGCCGAGCGCGGACAGCAGCAGGGACTCCATCAGGAACTGGGTACGGATCTGCCCCCGCGTCGCCCCCAGCGAGCGGCGCAGACCGATCTCGGCCCGCCGCTCCAGGACGGAGATCACCATGGTGTTGGCGACGCCGACCCCGCCGACCAGGAGCGCGACCGCCCCCAGGCCGAGCAGCAGCCCGGTGAACGCCTTGCCCGCCGCCTGCTGCGCCGCGAGCGCGTCGGAGGGGCGGGAGACGTCGACCTCGTTGGGTGCCTCGGGGTTCGCGGTGGCGCCCAGGACGGCCTGGACCTCCTCGACCGCCGATTCGGCCGAGCGGGTGTAGAGGGTGGTGGGGTGTCCGTCGAAGCCGAGTTCCGTACCGGCCGCGGCCCAGCCGACCAGGGCCGCCTCGTCCAGCTCCGGCGCGAGTTCGGCCGGGGCGAGCACGCCGACGACGGTGAACCACCGTCCGCCGATGAGGACTTGGGTGTCGGGCCCTGCCCGCCCGATGCCCAGCCGGGACGCGGCGTCGGCCCCGAGCACGGTCGCCGGGTAGCGGCCGGTGGCGGCGTTGAGCCAGGCTCCGCCGCTGAGCCGGGCCCCGGTGGTGGCCCGCAGGTCGGTTCGGGCCGCGTAGGTGGTGATGCCGTTGGTCTCCGCCTCGGGGATCTTGTCGGTGCGGTAGACCTTCGCGTCGGGCACCTCGCCGACGGCGGACACGGCGTCGACCGGTTCGATCCGCGCGACCATCTCCTCGGCGGTGAGCGGGAGTTCGGCCCGGCCGTCGGTGAAGGTGGAGCCGGGTGCGACGGTGAGCAGATTGGTGCCGAGCGCGGCCAGGGTGCGGTCGAGGCCGGCGCGGGAGGACGAGGAGATGCCGACCACGGCGACCATCGCGGCGATACCGATGGCGATCCCGAGCGCGGACAGGAACGCGCGCATCGGCCGCGTCCGCAGCCCGACCGCCCCCACCCGCACGATGTCCCCGAGGCCGAGGCCCGCGGGTCGCGGCGGCGGGGCCGGTTCGGCGGGGCCGGGCGGTCCGGGTTCGAGCAGGTCGACGGTCATCGGGAACCTCCGGGACGAGTGCGGCGAGCGGGACGGTCCTGTCATCGGCGCACCACCGGCGCGGCCCCGGCGGACGGCAGCCCGCCGCCGCCCGACCGGGTCACCACCGCCCCGGTCGCGGAGCGCACCGTGTCGGCGACCACGCGGCCGTCGCGCATCCGGACCTGGCGGGGCAGCGACTCGGCGATCTCCCAGTCGTGGGTGATGATCACGACGGTGGTGCCGGCGCCGTGCAACTCCCTGAGCAGGGCCATGACGTGCTCGCCCGACGCGGAGTCGAGCGCGCCCGTCGGTTCGTCGGCGAGCAGCAGGGCGGGGGCGCCCGCGACGGCGCGGGCGATGGCGACGCGCTGGCGTTCACCGCCGGAGAGCTCGTGCGGGCGATGGTCGAGGCGGTGCCCGAGGCCGACGTCGCGCAGCACGGCGGCGGCCCTGCGGCGCCGCTCGGCCGGGCGGGTCCCGGTGTAGAGGAGGCCGTCGGCCACGTTGTCCAGGGCGGACGTCCCGGCGGCCAGGTGGAACTGCTGGAAGACGAAGCCGATCCGGGAGGCCCGCAGCGCGGCGAGCCGGTCGTCGCCGAGGGCGGAGACGTCGTGCCCGTCGATGTGCACGGTTCCGGTGCTCGGCCGGTCCAGGGTGCCGAGGATGTGCAGCATCGTGGACTTTCCGGAGCCCGACGGGCCGACGATGGCGACAAGTTCGCCCGCGTCGATGGTCAGGCCGACCCCGCCGAGCGCGGTCACACCGCCGGGGTAGCTCTTCGTGACACCGCTCAGCCGGATCACCGGGGCACCCCCACCTTCGTGCCGGCGCCGATGCCGCTGATCTCGACACGGCCGTCGGCGAAGAGGCCCGTCTTCACGGGGACGTACGAGGAGGCGCCGCCCTTGACGACCTCCACGCCGAACCCGCCCTCGGCGAGGGCGACCAGGGCCGCCACGGGCACGGTCAGGACGTCCTTGCGGGTCTCCGCGGTGAAGTCGACGTGCACGGCGGCGAGCGCGTAGGACTTCGCCGCCTCGCGCGCTTTGTCGCCGGTGAGTCCGACGACGACCTCGACCTTCGTCTCCGCCTCCTCGTCCTGGCCCTGTGCGGGCTCGATGAGGGTGGAGACCTCCTCGATCCTCCCTTTGACGGTGGAGTCGTCGGGCAGCACGACGTCGACGGTCGCGCCCTCCTTCGCCAACCGCTGGTCGGCGGCGTCGAGTTCGGCCGTGACGGCCTTGTCGGTCCCGGTGTACGAGAGCACCTTGGTGCCGGGCCTGACGGGGGTGCCGAGCTGCGCGTCGAGGCTGTCGACGCGGACGGCCCCGGGCGCGAAGACGACCTGCCCGAGTTCCACGGTGCCGGTCTCCGGCAGGCCCCGGTCCTCCTGCCACGCCTCGACCGCGGCCGCCGTGCCCGCGGTGTACTCGTCGTCGACGGTGAACCCGTCGTGGCCGAGCGCGTCGAGGTTCTTCTCCAACTGCCGTACGTCGGCGCCCTCGGAGCCCTCCTTCAGCTCGCGGTAGGCGGGTGTCGAGCCGTACATGAGGGTCACGGGCAGCCCGTCGGCCTCGTACAGCGTGCCGCCCCGCTCGACGGTGTCGCCGGAGTCGGGAAGGGCGGTGACGGTTCCGTTGGTGCGGGCGACGGCGTCGGTGGCCGGGCCGAACCCCAGCTGCCCGTCGGCCCGTTCGGTGTCCTGGAGCGTACGGCGCGTCACCTCGGCCGTGGCGGGCGGCAACGCGCTGCCCTGCTGTTCGTCCTTGCTCCCGCCCCCGAGCCCGGCCGCGGCGGCCGCGCCACCGGCCGCGAGCACGACGACGCCGACGGCGATCCAGGCGCCCCTGCGCCGCGCCCCGGTGCGGCGGCGCCGTTCCGGTCCTTCGTGCGCCGAACCGGCTTCCATGGCACCGTCCTGGGCTTCCTCGACGACCGGCCCCGCGTCGTCCCCCGCGCTGCCGGCCGGCTCCACCTCGGTGGACGTCCGCTCCGCCGTCACTGGCCGGCCCCCAGCTGCTCGCCCGCGCCGCCCAGGACGTCCTGGCACGCCTTCTGCGCGTCCTTGAAGTCGGGATCCTTCGAGACCGAGCCGTCGATCCTGATGCCGCCCTCCTCGGTGGGGTCGGGGAAGGCGTCGACCCCGTTCTCCCGCATACAGGCCGCGTATTCGCGCATGTTCTCGCCCTGCTTGCCGTTGCCGCCGCCGCGCGTCCCCTGCGGCTGGTACTTGCGGCAGGCCTCCAGGGCCTTGTCGACGGTCTCCTTGGGGATCGAGCCGTCGATCTGGAGCCGGACGCCCTCGCCGGGCTTCGGGTCCTCCATCGGTATGCCGTTCTCCCGCATGCACTGCGCGTACTTGGCGCCCTTCTCCTCGGGGCTCAGGCTCGACTTCGCGCCGGCGGTGCTCTCCTTCGCCTTGTTCGCGGAGGCGACCCCGCCCCCGTCGTCGCCGGATCCACAGCCACTGAGCAGCAGCGCGAGCAGCAGAGCCGGTGCCGCGGCGGCGGCACGTGTGCGTACACCCATGTCGTGTTCTCCCTCGGGTCACGGCCGGCCGGGACCGGCCGGCTCGCAGGCAGATGCAACGCCCCGCCGCGTTTCCCCGGCGTTTCCGCCCCGGGCGCCCGGCCGCGCACAGGAATCACTGACGGGGAGGAAACAACCCGCCGGGAACGATGGGCCCGACGCCCCGGACGCGCGGGGCGCGGGGCGCAGGGACGGGGGGGGGACACCCATGCGGGTGCTGGTGGTGGAGGACGAGCCGCTGCTCGCCCAGGCCGTGGCCCAGTGGCTGCGGGGCGAGGCGCACGCGGTGGACGTCGCGCACGACGGCGCGGCGGCCCTGGAGCGCATCGAGGTGAACGACTACGACGTGGTGGTCCTCGACCGGGACCTGCCCGCCGTGCACGGGGACGACGTCTGCCGGGCGGTCGTGGCGT
Organism: Streptomyces sp. NPDC059897; assembly: GCF_042730865.1. Lineage (NCBI taxonomy): Bacteria > Bacillati > Actinomycetota > Actinomycetes > Kitasatosporales > Streptomycetaceae > Streptomyces > Streptomyces sp. NPDC059897. Next base: position 224,320 of record NZ_JBHWKQ010000005.1, read on the forward strand.
CGGGGGCCGCGCCGCGGATCCTGATGCTGACCGCGGCGGCCGGTGTCGGCGACCGGGTCGCGGGGCTGTCGATGGGCTCGGACGACTACCTCACGAAACCGTTCGCGTTCGCCGAACTGTCGGCCCGCGTGCAGTCGTTGGGCCGTCGCTCGCGCCCGGCCGCGCCGCCGGTGCTGTGCCGCGCGGGCATCACGCTCGACCCGGCGCGCCGCGAGGTGTTCCGCGACGGCCGCTACGTACCGCTGGCCCGCAAGGAGTTCGCGGTCCTGGCCGAGCTGCTGCGGGCGGACGGGGCGACGGTCTCGGCGGAGCGGCTCCTGGAGAAGGTGTGGGACGAGCACGCGGACCCGTTCACCGGCGCCGTCCGCCTCACCGTCCTCAAGCTCCGCAGGAAGCTCGCCGATCCGCCGGTCGTCCACACCGTCACGGGCGTCGGGTACCGGATCCCGTGAACCGGCGCCCGCGGCGGCGCCGCGTCAGCCTGCGCACCCGGCTCACCCTGATCTACGGCGGGATGTTCCTGGTCGCGGGGGTGGTGCTGCTCGGTGTCACCTACGCGCTGTTCAGCAACCAGCTCACCGGCGTCGGCACCAAGGTCTACAGCAACCAGCGCCTCCCCGGCCCGGTCTCCACAGCGCCGTCCGCCTCCCCGGATGCCACGCCGTCCGCCACTCCGGACAACCTCGTCGTGATCACCGCCGACGGAAAGCGCCTGACCGGCCCCGCCGCCGAGCGCTGGATGCGCGCGCAGCAGCGGGGCCTGCGCGCCGCCGCGACGAGTTCGCTGATCACCCAGGGCGGCATCGCGCTCCTCGTGGTCGGCGCCGCCGCCGCGGGTTTCGGCTGGCTGGTCGCGGGCCGGGTGCTCGCCCCGCTGCACCGGGTGACGGAGACCGCGCGGCGGATCGCCGGGGCCCCGGCCGCCGACCGGGGGCTGCACGAGCGGATCGCGCTGCGCGGCCCGCACGACGAGGTGAAGGACCTGGCGGACACCTTCGACACGATGGTCGAGCGCCTCGACCGGTCCTTCGACGGGCAGCGCCGCTTCGTCGCCAACGCCTCGCACGAGCTGCGCACACCCCTGACGCTCGGCCGGGCCCTGGTCGAGGTGGCCCTGCACCGCGAGAGCGCCTCCGCCGACGTACGGCAGCTCGGCGAGAACCTGCTGGAGATCAACTCGCGGCACGAGCGGCTGATCGACGGCCTGCTGCTGCTCGCGGGGTCGGATCAGGAGATCGCCGTGCGCTCACCCCTCGATCTGGCCGATGTCGTCGAGCACGTGACGGCCCGCGCGGCGGCCGAGGCACGGGCGGCCGGCGTCACTCTCACGGCCACCACGTCGGAGTGCCCCACCACCGGCGACGCACTGCTGCTCGAACGCCTCGTGCACAACCTCGTCGAGAACGGCATCCGCCACAACGCGGGCCCCGGCGGCTGGGTACGGGTCAGCTGTCACCCGGAGAGCGAGCGGATCGTCCTGGAGGTCTCCAACACGGGCCCGACCGTGCCCCCGTACGAGATCCCGTCCCTGTTCGACCCGTTCCGGCGGCTGGGCGGCGACCGCCTGGTGTCCGCCAAGGGCGCGGGCCTCGGCCTCTCCATCGTGCGCTCGGTGGCCACCGCACACGGCGGCGAGGTCACCGCGACATCGCGCACCACCGGCGGCCTGACCGTCCGCTCGACGCTTCCGTCCGACCTGCGTTGAGCCCTTCAGGCGTGTGCTCTCGGCCATGCTTTCCCAACAATTCCAGCACAAGCGGAAGGCCGTAGTCGGCGCGTCCCGCCCCGGGCAACGCGTACACCAGCCGTAATACCGTTGGCCATGGGTCAAGTTCGGCTCTGAGGGCCCGTCAAACGCCTGACCGAATCCACATTGCTGCCACTGTGAAGTTTTCGCGCCCGCTCATACGCTCCGGACGAGGGCGGAACCACGCACCGTGTCCGCCCCTCGGATTCCGCCCCATACGGAAACAGCGCCCCGGACCCCGGCGCGGCCCCGCGTGCACCCCCACGCGACCACGCAGAGGATTCGGTTGGACACCCACAGAGGCACCTCAGTCGGCCCCGCCCGATTCGGCGTCGCCGAGGGCCAGTTCGGCCCACACCACCTTCCCGGTGGGCGTCGGCAGCACACCGACGGCGGAGGCGTAGGCCGAGACCAGGAACAGGCCCCGGCCGCCGGTCTCGAGGAAGTCCGGCGGCTCCGTGGGGATGACCAGGAGCTCGGGGGACGTGTCCGTCACTTCGAGGCGGACGCCCCTGGCGATGCGGGCGATGGCGAGCTCGAAGGTGCTGTCGTCGCAGTGCCGCACATTGCTGCACAGCTCCGTGGCCACGAACGAGGTCTCGTACACCAGCTTGTGCAGGCCCCAGCACCGCAGGCGGGCACCGACGATCCGGCGGATCTGTTCCAGGCGGTGCGGGCTGTACTCCATACGGATCGAGCACGGCCGATCGAGCATCTCCAGCACCTCGATCACATCGATCTCGTCCGTCGACTGGTCCTGCATTACCCCTCCGGGGGTTCCATGGCAGTGAACTCGCTTGTGGACAAAGGGCGTTGCATCGCCATCCTGACGCCGAAACTATGCCTTAGGCAAGTATTACGCACGAGTCGGCATATTGCTGGAGGGGTGAGGCATATGACAGTTGTGTGGCCTGAAGGCGCGGGACATCATGTGCCCATGCCCCAGAGCGAGATGCCCACCATGCGCAGCCGTCGCCTAGGAGCCGAGCTGCGACGACTGCGCTCCGAAGCCGGCCTGAAGGTCAATGACGCGGCGCTGGCACTCGAATGCGGGCAGCCGAAGATCAGCCAGATCGAGACGGGAAGACGAGGCATCCGTCAGCTCGATCTGACAACACTCCTCAATCTCTACGGAGTTGACGACGACCGGCAGCGCACGAATCTCAAACGGCTGGCCCGCGACATCCACAAGGTGGACTGGTGGTCGGGCCAAGGGCCGCTGCTGAGCGACGACTTGCGCGACTACCTCACCCTTGAGGCCGATTCCTCACTCGTGCGTTCCTTCGAGCCCTCGGTGCTGCCGGGGCTTTTGCAGACCGAGGAATACATGCGCGAGATATTCACGGTGGGGGCCGCGGAAGCCCGCGTCGAAACCCTGGTGCAGACCCGGATGCGGCGCAAGAACCTGCTCGACGGGCCGGCGGAATTCCGCCTGAGAGCGGTCGTCGACACGCCCGCGCTGCACCGCATCCCGGGCCCGCGGAAACTGATCCGTCAGCAGTTTGAATACCTGATGGAAGCAGGTCAGCTGCCCAATGTCAGCATTCAGGTCCTGCCGTTGGACATCACCCTGCCGCTCGCGCAGTACGCTCCGTACACGCTGTTCACGATGCGCGGCGAGCCGTCCGTACAGGTCGCGTGGCTGGAGCACATGACCGGCGGCACGCTCCTCGAGCAGCGTCCCGATGTAGAGATGTACGCAAAGGCCTGGGACGACCTGACGGCCGCCGCGCTGTCCCCCGCTCAGTCCCGCCGGTACATCAGTGACCGAATCAAGCAAGAAAGCGGGTCGTGATGCCCCCCACCTACGCCCCCACCGCCTCGCTCGCCGAAGTCGGGTCAGCGGTCTGGCGAAAGAGCACCTTCAGCGGCGCGTCCAACGGATGCGTCGAGCACGCCGAACTCGCGTCGGGCCGGCGCGCGGTCCGCGACACCAAGCACCGGGAATTCGGCGCGATCGTCTTCGATTCCCCGGCGTGGCAGGCATTCGTTTCGAGCCTCAACTCCGGGGCCCTGCCGCTGTGAAGGAGAAGGAGCGGCTCTACGCGCTCGACATCTCCGAGGCGCAATGGCTGAGCGCCCCGGGCACCCCTGCCCAGAGCGGTCCCGTGGAGGTCGCCGCGCTCGGCGGCGGCGCCGTGGCCCTGCGCAATCCGGCCGACCCGCGCGGTCTCGTACTGCGCTTCACCGCCCGCGAATGGGAGGCGTTCAAACTCGGGGCGCTGCACGGCGAGTTCGACTGAAAGCGAAACGCCCCGGCCCGCCGTGAGAACACGGTGGGCCGGGGCGTTTCGTGCGCCGGGGGCCGGTCAGCAGCCGACCAGGCGGCTGGCCAGGTAGCCCTCGATCTGGTCGAGGGAGACGCGCTCCTGCTTCATGGTGTCGCGCTCGCGCACGGTCACCGCGTTGTCCTCGAGCGTGTCGAAGTCGACCGTGACGCAGAACGGCGTACCGATCTCGTCCTGGCGACGGTAGCGGCGGCCGATGGCGCCGGCGTCGTCGAAGTCGATGTTCCAGTTCTGCCGGAGCGCCTGCGCGAGACCCTTGGCCTTCGGGGAGAGCTCCGGGTTGCGGGAGAGCGGGAGGACCGCGACCTTCACCGGGGCGAGGCGGTGGTCGAAGCGCATGACCGTGCGCTTCTCCATCTTGCCCTTGGCGTTGGGCGCCTCGTCCTCGACGTAGGCGTCCAGCATGAAGGCGAGCATCGCGCGGCCGACACCGGCCGCCGGCTCGATGACGTACGGCGTGTAGCGCTCGCCCTTCTCCTGGTCGAAGTAGGAGAGGTCCTGGCCGGAGGCCTTGGCGTGCGCGGACAGGTCGTAGTCGGTGCGGTTGGCGACGCCCTCGAGCTCGCCCCACTCGCTGCCGCCGAACTGGAAGCGGTACTCGATGTCAGCGGTGCGCTTCGAGTAGTGGGAGAGCTTCTCCTTCGGGTGCTCGAACCAGCGCATGTTCTCCTCGCGCATGCCGAGGCCCGTGTACCAATTCCAGCGCTGCTCCATCCAGTACTCCTGCCACGCCTCGTCCTCGCCGGGCTTGACGAAGAATTCCATCTCCATCTGCTCGAACTCACGGGTGCGGAAGATGAAGTTGCCGGGCGTGATCTCGTTGCGGAACGACTTGCCCATCTGGCCGATGCCGAACGGCGGCTTGCGGCGCGAAGTCGTCTGCACCTGGCTGAAGTTGGTGAAGATGCCCTGCGCCGTCTCGGGGCGCAGGTAGGCGACGGAGCCGCTGTCCTGCGTCGGGCCGAGGTGCGTGGAGAGCAGGCCGGAGAACTGCTTGGGCTCGGTGAACGTGCCCTTGTTGCCGCAGTTGGGGCAGGAGAGGTCGGCGAGGCCGTTCTCGGGCAGGCGGCCCTTCTTCGCCTCGTACGCCTCCTCCAGGTGGTCCGCGCGGTAGCGCTTGTGGCAGGAGGTGCACTCGGTGAGCGGGTCGGTGAACGTGGCGACGTGGCCGGAGGCCTGCCAGACCTCGGTCGCCAGGATCACGGACGAGTCGAGACCGACGACGTCCTCGCGCGAGGTGACCATGTAGCGCCACCACTGGCGCTTGAGGTTCTCCTTCAGCTCCACACCCAGCGGCCCGTAGTCCCAGGCGGCACGCTGACCACCGTAGATCTCGCTGCAGGGGTAGACGAAGCCACGGCGCTTGCTGAGGCTGACGATGGTGTCGATCTTGTCGGCGGCCACGGTGCTCTCTTCATTACGACGACGGTGAGCGCGCTGGATACGCGCTCCGGGAGCGAATGCCTCAGGTTACCGGCGGGCCCACCCCCCTAACCAAATCGGTTGTGGGGACAGAGCGGGACCGAGCGTGACGAAGACCTCGATGATCGCGTTGTTGACAACCGTTTCCAGTTTTGTTGAAAATGACTGTCATGAACGTACGACGATCCCGCAAGCTCATACCCGTCGCCGCCGCCACCGCCCTCGGTCTCGGCGCCCTGACCGCGTGCGGCAGCTCCGCCGCCGAGGACAAGGGAAGCGGCGGCAAGCTGAGCGTCGTCGCGTCGTTCTACCCGATGCAGTACCTCGCCCAGGAGATCGGCGGCGACCACGTCGACGTCACGAACCTGACCGAGCCCGGCCAGGAGCCCCACGACCTGGAAGTCAGCGCCAAGCAGCGCGCCCAGCTCGAGGAGTCCGACGTCGCCCTCTCCCTGAAGGGCCTGCAGCCCTCCGTGGACGAGGCCATCGACCAGTCGGACATCAAGACGAAGATCGACGCCGGCTCCCTGACCTCCCTCGAGAAGCACGGCACCGAGGTCGACGGTCACGACCACGGGCACGGCGAGGAGACCCACGACGAGGACGCCGCCGACCCGCACATCTGGCTCGACCCGGTGAAGTACGCCGAGGTCGCCGAGGGCGTCGGCAAGGCCCTCCAGAAGGCCGACCCCGACCACGCGGCCGACTACAAGAAGAACACCAAGGCCCTGGTCGGCAAGCTCGACGAGCTGAACACCAAGTTCGACAAGGGCCTCAAGGACACCAAGTCCTCGACCTTCATCACCACGCACGCCGCCTTCGGCTACCTCGCCGAGCGCTACGGCCTCACCGAGGAGGCCATCAACGGCCTGGACCCGGACAGCGAACCCAGCGCCGCCCGCGTCAAGGAGCTCCAGAAGACCGCGAAGCACGACGGCGTGGGCACCGTCTTCTACGAGACGCTCGTCAGCGACAAGACGGCCAGGACCCTCGCGGGCGACGCGAAGCTCAAGACCGATGTGCTCGACCCGATCGAGGGCATCACGGAGAAGTCCAAGGGCGACGACTACATCTCGGTCATGGAGTCGAACCTGGCCGCGCTGCAGAAGGCGCTGGGCAGCAAGTGACCTCGAAGGAGGGCGACATGGGTGTACGGGACGCCGTCATCTCGCTGAGCGGGGTGACGGCCGAGCTCGGCGGGCGCCCCGTGCTGCGCGGCATCGACCTCGCCGTGCACCGCGGCGAGGTCGTCGCCCTGCTCGGGGCGAACGGGTCGGGCAAGTCCACCGCCGTCCGCAGCGTCATAGGGCAGGTCCCGACCACCGGCGGGGACATCGAGCTCTTCGGCACGCCGCGGCGCCGCTTCAAGGACTGGGCGCGCGTCGGCTACGTACCGCAGCGCACGACCGCCGCGGGCGGCGTGCCCGCGACGGTGGCCGAGGTCGTCTCCTCGGGCCGCCTCTCGCGCGCGCGGTTCGGCCTGCTGCGCAAGGCCGACCGGGACGCGGTGACCCGCGCCCTCGAACTCGTCGGGATGGCGGACCGCGCCAAGGACTCCGTGGACGCGCTCTCCGGCGGCCAGCACCAGCGGGTGCTCATCGCGCGCGCCCTGGCCTCCGAACCCGAGCTGCTGATCATGGACGAGCCGATGGCGGGCGTCGACCTGGCGAGCCAGGAGATCCTCGCGGCGACGCTGCGCACGCAGGTCGCGGCCGGCGCCTCCGTCCTGCTCGTGCTCCACGAGCTGGGCCCCCTGGAGCCGCTCATCGACCGCGCGGTCGTCCTGCGCGACGGCTGCGTGCTGCACGACGGCCCGCCCCCGAAGGCCGTCGGCCAGCACGCGCTGCCCGGCCACGACCACGTGCACCCGCACACCCCCGTGGACGCCGAACCGATCCGCACCGGACTGCTGAGCTAGAGGGCTGGCCACACACTCATGGAACTTCTCTCCTACGACTTCATGCAGCGGGCACTGCTCGCCGCCGTCCTCGTCGGCATCACCGCCCCCGCCGTCGGCATCTACCTCGTGCAGCGCCGCCAGGCCCTGATGGGCGACGGCATCGGCCACGTGGCGATGACGGGCGTCGGCCTCGGCTTCCTTCTCTCCACCTCACCGGTGTGGATGGCGACGGCCGTCTCCGTACTCGGCGCCGTGATCATGGAGTTGATCCGCTGGTACGGGAAGACGCGCGGCGACATCGCGCTCGCGATGCTCTTCTACGGGGGCATGGCGGGCGGCGTGATGTTCATCAACCTCGCGCCCGGCGGCTCCAACGCCAACCTCAACTCGTACCTCTTCGGCTCGCTGTCGACGGTGTCGCAGGACGACGTCCTCGCCATCTGCCTGCTCGCCGCCTTCGTGGTGCTCGTGACGGTGGGCCTGCGCAGGCAGCTGTTCGCGGTGAGCCAGGACGAGGAGTTCGCGCGGGTGACGGGCCTGCCCGTGCGCTTCCTGAACCTGCTGATCGCCGTGACGGCGGCGGTGACGGTCACCGTCGCGATGCGTGTGGTGGGCCTGCTCCTGGTCTCCGCCCTGATGGTGGTGCCGGTCGCCGCGGCCCAGCAGCTGACCCGCAGCTTCAAGGCGACGTTCGTGATCGCGGTGGCGCTCGGCGTCGCCGTGACGCTCGGCGGCACGGCGACCTCGTACTACCAGGACGTGCCGCCCGGAGCGACGATCGTGCTCCTGACGATCGCGGCCTTCATCGTCCTCGCGCTCCTCGCGAAGCCCCTTGCCCGGCGCAGGGCGCGCTCCGTCCCGGTGCCCGCCGGGGACCCGGCCGAGTGCCCGATCCCGGAGCAGGCCGGCGCCAAGGTCTGAGCCACCTACGGCGCCGCCTGGCACAATGGCCGCCGTACGTACGTGGCAGGGATGTGAGGAGAAACCCGTGGCAGCCCCGGTTCGAGGCAGGTCGACCCGCCAGCGCGCGGCCGTGGCGGCGGCGCTCGACGAGGTGGACGAGTTCCGCAGCGCCCAGGAGCTGCACGATGTCCTCAAGCACAAGGGGGACTCGGTCGGGCTGACCACGGTGTACCGGACGTTGCAGTCCCTCGCGGACGCCGGCGAGGTCGACGTGCTGCGGACGTCCGAGGGCGAGGCGGTGTACCGCCGGTGCTCCACGGGCGAGCACCACCACCACCTGGTCTGCCGCGTCTGCGGCAAGGCGGTCGAGGTCGAGGGCCCGGCGGTGGAGAAGTGGGCCGAGGCGATCGCCTCGGAGCACGGCTACGTGAACGTGGCGCACACGGTGGAGATCTTCGGCACGTGTGCGGAGTGTGCCAAATAAGCCCCGCCGGCGATTGAGGCGCGGGGTCCGGGGCAGAGCCCCGGAACCGCAACGCCGTCCCACCGATCCCTACTTACCGGCCTCCAGCTGAAGCAGCACCTCGTTCGGAGTCGCCCCACCGAACCGCCGGTCACGGGAGGCGTACTCCACGCACGCCCGCCACAGGTCACGCCGGTCGAAGTCCGGCCACAGGACGTCCTGGAAGACCATCTCGGCGTACGCGCTCTGCCACAGCAGGTAGTTGGACGTGCGCTGCTCGCCGCTGGGCCGCAGGAACAGGTCCACGTCCGGCATGTCCGCGTAGTACAGGTACTTCGCGAACGTCTTCTCGCTGACCTTCGACGGGTCGAGCCGCCCCGCCTTCACGTCCTCCGCAAGCGCCTGCGCCGCGTCGGCGATCTCGGCGCGGCCGCCGTAGTTCATGCAGAAGTACAGGGTCAGCTTGTCGTTGTCCTTGGTCTGCTCCTGGGAGATCTCCAGCTCCTTGGCGACCGACTTCCACAGCTTGGGCATCCTGCCCACCCAGCGCACCCGGACACCGAGCTCGTCGAGCTGGTCGCGGGTCCTGCGGATGAAGTCCCGGTTGAAGTTCATGAGGAAGCGGACCTCGTCGGGCGACCGCTTCCAGTTCTCCGTGGAGAAGGCGTACAGGGAGATGGCACCGACGCCCATCTCGATGGCGCCCTGAAGGACGTCGAGCACACGCTCGGCGCCGACCTTGTGACCCTCGGTGCGCGGCAGGCCGCGATCCTTGGCCCAGCGTCCGTTGCCGTCCATGACGATCGCCACGTGCTGGGGCACCAGCTCGCCGGGGATCTTCGGCGGCCGCGCGCCCGACGGGTGCGGTTCGGGCGTTGTGTACTCACGGCGGTTCCGTCCGAGGATTCCGCGACGTGCCATGTTCCGGGCCTCTCCCCTAGCTCAGTGCCAGCTCTCGCTAGCTTTTCTCTACGTAGCGCAGCGAGCGCAGTCCGCGCTCCAGGTGCCAGTGCAGGTAGGCCGACACCAGCCCGTTGCCCTCCCGTACGAACCGTGCCTCGCACGTGTCCGCCGTCTCCCAGTCTCCCGTGAGCAGCGCACCGAGCAGGTTCAGGGCCTGCGGTGAGGGTACGACGCTGCCCGGTACCCGGCAGTCGACGCAAACCGAGCCGCCCGCGCCGACGGAGAAGAACCGGTTGGGGCCGGGCATTCCGCACTTGGCGCAGTCGCCGAAGCTGGGGGCGTAGCCGTTGACCGCGAGGGAGCGGAGCAGGAAGGCGTCGAGGACGAGGCCCGGCGCGTGCTCCCCGCGCGAGAGCGTGCGCAGGCCGCCGACGAGGAGCAGGTACTGCTGCACCGCGGGCTCGCCCTCGTGGTCGGTGAACCGTTCCGCCGTCTCCAGCATGGCGGTCCCCGCGGTGTACCGGGCGTAGTCCGTCACGATCCCGCCGCCGTACGCGGCGATGGTCTCACTCTGCGTGCACAGCGGGAGCCCGCGCCCGATCAACTCGCTGCCGCGGGCGAAGAACTGCACGTCGACGTGGGAGAAGGGTTCGAGCCGGGCGCCGAACTTGGACTTGGTGCGCCGCACGCCGCGGGCGACGGCACGCACGCGTCCGTGGTTGCGGGTGAGCAGCGTGATGATGCGGTCGGCCTCGCCGAGCTTCTGCGTGCGCAGCACGACCCCGTCGTCACGGATCAGACTCATGCCACTCATTGTCCCTTACGGCCGGAGCCGGTTTGCGGGAACGGGGGCAGGGGCGCCGCCGGGTCCGCCAGCCACGCGCGGCCGCGCGAGCGCACCGTGTCGCTCAGGCCTGCGCTCAAGTCCGCGACCGTCACGGCCCGCAGCGACTCCCGCCAGGCCCGGTCCGCGTCGTACATGACCTGTGCCACTCCGCAGGGGCCCGTGCACCGCTCGGGCGGGATCGCGCACGCGCCGCGCTGCCGGATCTCGCCGCAGACGAAGGCGGGCGCGGAGCCCTCGACCGCCTCCACCACGTCGAGCACCGTGATGTCCTTCGGGTCGCGGCCGAGCCGGAAGCCGCCGCGCGGCCCGGACGTGGCGATCAGCACACCCGCCGAGGCCAGGGACTTGAGGTGCTTGGCGAGGTAGGCCTCGGGGAGCCCGTAGTACCCGGCGAGGGTGGCCCGGCGCACCGCCGCGCCCGGCTCGGCCTGCACGAGCAGCACGCAGCAGTGCACGCCCCACTCGACGCCCTGCGACAACTTCATGGGACCCGAGATTACCCCTCCATCCACTTGATGGACATTGAATGTCGATGATATCGATGTGGGTCATGGCAGAGACTCGGATCGACACCGGCCCGGCGCAGGCCGCCCCCGCGGGCCCCTCCCCCGCCGACCGCCGCATGCTCGCGGTCGCGCTCACCGCCACGTTCATGGCGAGCTTCGACCTCTTCGTCGTGAACGTCGCCACCGAGGCGCTCCGCGCGGACCTGCGGGCGAGCGACGCGGCGCTGGAACTGGTCGTGTCCGGCTACGCGTTCGCGTACGCGGCCGGGCTGATCACGGGCGGCCGGCTCGGGGACCGGTTCGGCTACCGGCGGACGTTCGTGGCGGGAATGGCCGCGTTCACAGTGACGTCGCTGCTGTGCGGGCTCGCCCAGGGGCCCGGGGAGCTGGTAGTGGCACGGCTGGCGCAGGGACTTTCGGCGGCGGTGATGGTGCCGCAGGTGCTGTCGCTCGTGACGGCCCGCTTCCCGGCGGCGCACCGGGGCCGGGCCACCGGCTGGAACGGGGCGGTGGCGGGCATCGGATCGATCGCCGGTCAGCTCGTCGGCGGCGTACTCCTACAGGCGGACATGCTCGGCCTCGGCTGGCGGGCGGTGTTCCTGGTGAACGTCCCGGTGGGCGTGGTGGCATCGATCGCAGCATGGCGACTGCTTCCGGCCCAACTGTCCGGCCCCCGGCGCCGTTTCGACGCACTCGGCGCGCTGGGAGTCACCGCGACACTGGCGCTGCTCCTGCTCCCACTGACACTCGGCCGGGACGAAGGATGGCCGGCATGGACGTGGCTGTGCCTGGCGGCGGCCGCCCCGGCTGCCTGGGCGACACGGCGATGGCAGCAAGCGCTCCGGGCACGCGGCGGGGACCCGGTCCTCAACCCCACCCTCTTCGGCAACCGCCCGTATCTCACGCTGCTCGCGGCCCTGGGCGCCTTCCAGCTCTACTTCGGCGCGTACATGTTCACGCTCGCGCTGCTGCTCCAGGCGGGCCTGGGCGCGAGCCCGCTGACGGCCGGCGCGGTGTTCGTCCCGCAGGCGGTGGCATTCACGACGGGTTCGCTGCTCAGCGGGCGCCTCACGGCGCGGCGGTGGCCCGTGGTGGGTGGGGCGCTGGTGGTGGCGGGCCTGACCCTGACGACGGTCCAGCTCACGGTGCCCGACGGGGCGATCGACCCGTGGTCCCTGACACCCGCCCTCCTCCTGACCGGCCTCGGCAACGGCCTCCTGATGCCACCGATCATCGGCGCGGCCCTGTCACGGGTGACGCCTTCGACGGCAGGCTCGGCATCCGCAATGCTCAACACGACCCAACAGGCAGCGAGCGCCTTCGGCGTCGCCCTGCTGGGCACGCTCTTCTTCACGGCGTCGGGCCCGTCCCTGCGGGACGCGCGGACGGGGATGGCGACGGTCTCGGGGGCGTTCGCGGTACTGGTGGTGATCTCGACGATCCTGACGTGGTCGACGCGGCGTCGGGCGACCGCTCCCTAGCCCTTCAGGACCTCCTGGGCGACGCGGGTCAGGTCCTCCTCGGTCGGCAGCAGAGCGCGCATCTCCGGGGTGAGGCCGCCGAGCGCGTAGGTGCTGACGGCGAGGGGGCGGTTGCTCGCCCGCATGGCGAGCTGCGAGGCGGCCTTGTTGTGCCGCTTGCAGACGAGGATGCCGAGCGTCTCGCCGTCGAGCGCCGGGTCGCGCACCAGCTCGTCGACGGCGGCCGCGTAGAACCCGAGCATGCCGAAGTGTTCCGGCCGGGCGTCCTTCGTCTTGAGTTCGACGACCACGTACCGCCGCAGCTTGAGGTGGTAGAAGAGCAGGTCGATCCGGTACTCGCGGCCGTCGAGCACGAGCGGGTACTGGCGGCCCACGAAGGCGAACCCGACGCCCAGCTCGGTCAGGAACCGGACGATCTGTTCGACCAGCGCGTCCTCCAGCTGCCGCTCCGAGTGCTCGTCGTCGAGGGTGAGGAAGTCGAGGCGGTACGGGTCCTTGGTGATCTCCTCGACGACGTCGGCGTCCTCCGGGACGGTCGCCGTGAAATTGGAGGGGGCGGCGCGCTTCCTGAGGTGGAGTTCCTGGGCCAGGCACCGCTCCAGACGGTCGCGCGACCAGCCCTCACGGGCGGCTTCGGTGACGTAGAAGTCGCGCTCGGCAGCGGTCTTGGTGCGGCTCATGAGGAGGGCGATGTGGCCCCACGGCAATTGTGCAACGGGCTGTTGCACAATTGATTCCGGCCAGGTGCGGGCCATCTGCTGCATGTACATGAGGTTGCGGCGCGAGAAGCCACGCTGGTTCGGAAACGTCGTCTTCAGGTCGGCGGCGAGCCGCGCCACGACCTTCGTCCCCCAGCCCTCTTCGGCCTGCCGCCGCAGGATATGGGTCCCGATCTCCCAGTACATCTGGACGAGTTCGGTATTCACGGCCCGCTGGGCGCGCAGGCGCGCACCGTCGACCGTCTGCTTGATGTCGCCGAGCAGCTCCCCGTACCAGGAGGGGAGCGACTGGGGCTGGGCCGGCACAACTGCCTTTTTGCTGGTGTCACTTGACATGAGTCGGAGTTTTGCCGGGAGTCGGACGACCGGACCGGGCAATCGACCGTGCGTCGTTCGAACGGGTGAGGGAGTTACGTTCCTTCGTACGCAGGTGGGAGGCGGCCACCCTGCCAGGCACGCGCGTGCCCGGCACCACCCCTGCCGGGCACTTCCCACCCGCTCTACGGCACCTCGCCCCGGCTTCTTCTGTTCTCGTACGCCGTCGCCGCGCTCACCCGCTCCGTCGTCGACGCCACGCGCAGCACCTCCGGCGGGCAGTCCCACTCGCGCCCGCCGCCGAAGGGCCGCAACTGTACGTACGGTCCCTCGTGCCCCATCACTCGTCCCACCTGACCCGTGCTCGTGTCGACCGCGTACGAACCGATCGGCGGTTTCATGGCGTAGCGCTCCTGTCGTCCGTCCCTGCGAGGAGTACGGCGGCGAGCCGGGCCGCCGCGTCAACCGGACAACGCCCCAATTCCACCAAGGGACACGGGGCACTCCGTGCGATTGACCCGGGATCGAGGCCGAGCGAGGGCAGCACAATTCCCGCTCCGGCGAGTGCGGCTCGCAATGTCTCCACCATTTCCTCGGCTTCCTCCACGCACAGCGCGGCGTGCTTCGATTGTCCCGTCACGTGGCTCCCCTGCCTCATTGAATTTCACGCTTTGCACCTCCACGGTGACGTGCCGTCCCTAGAGTGGGGAGAGGTCTGCGCACTACAACTGCGGGGCTTCACTTGGGGGTTGGCCATGGCCAAGGGTTCGCGCCAGGCGGCGTGGGAGTTCTTCGGGATCGAGCTGAAGCGGCGCCGCGAGGACGCGGGGCTGACCCAAGTGGAGTTGGGGATACGGGTATTCGTTTCCGGTGGCTACATCGGCCAATTCGAACAGGCAATTCGCAAGCCGCAGTTGGATGTAGCCCGCAGGATCGATGAGGCGCTGCAAACCGACGGTATTTTCGAGCGGATGTGGCGGGGCCTGATCGACGACCATCGCTACGCGGGGTATTTCGCGGAAGTGGTCGAGCTTGAGCGGCTCGCGACCCGCATCTGTGAGTTCGCGCCGATTGTGGTGCCGGGCCTGCTGCAGACGGCCACGTACGCGCGGGCCGTCACACTCGCGGCGAACCCGTTCGTCACGGACGAATACGTGGAGGAGAAGGTGACCGCCCGCCGGGAGCGGGCGAACATCCTCCGGGACGCTACAAGGCCCGAGTATTGGGTGGCGCTGCACGAGAACGTACTGCGCACGCCGGTAGGCGGGCCGGACACCATCGCTGAGCAGTTGGAGCACATCGCCGACGTGATACGTCGGCGGGTGGCCTTGGTTGTCGTGATCCCGTACGCGGCAGGGGTGTTCCCCTGCATGGGCGGGATGCTCAAGCTTATGGAGTTCGAAGACGCCCCACCGGTTGCCTATACAGAGACGGAGTATTCGGGGACGCTCATCGACGATCCGGCCGTGGTGAAGCATGCGTTACGCACATACGATCTCCTCAGGGGCACCGCGCTGTCGCCGGAGGTCGCCCTGGCCCTGATCGAGTCGGCGGCGGAGGACCACAGACGATGCGCGACTACGACCTGAGCAACGCCCGCTGGCACAAGAGCAGTTACAGCAACGGCGGGGGCGGTAACTGCATCGAGGTCGCCTACGACTTCGCCGGAGCGGCTCGTTGGCGCAAGTCGACGTACAGCAACGGCCAAGGCGGTGACTGCCTCGAAGTCGCCGACGGAGTCCCCGGTGTCGTGCCCGTACGGGACTCCAAGGTCGTCGACGGCGACGTCGTCGTGATCGGCGCGGCGGCGTGGTCCGCGTTCGTGACGGGGGCCAGGGCGACGACCTGAGCGAGGGGCCACCCCGCGGGGCCGAAGCCCCCGGAGGGGGCGGGCGGATGGGAGAAGGCGTGGGCGAATAGCGGCCGGCGCCCGCGCGACGGCCTGCGGCGCGACGTCACCCACAGCCAAGCCGGACCCCGTACGGCCCAGGACGTGACCGGGTCCAGAACGACGCCCCGAGCCAGGCGCCACCCCGCGGGGCCGAAGCCCCCGGAGGGGGCGGGTGGGTGGGAGATGGCGTGGGCGAATAGCGGCCGGCGCCCGCGCGGCGGGCTGCGGGCTGCGGGCTGCGGCGCGGGATCCCCACGGCCGAGCCGGACCCCGTACGGCCCAGACATGACCGAGGCCAGGACGACGCCCCGAGCCAGGCATCACCCCGCGGGGCCGAAGCCCCCGGAGGGGGCGGGCGGGTGGGAGATGGCGTCAACGACGGGTTATCGGGGCCCCGGCGTCGGACGAGGGCCGGCGGATACCCGTGGTGTCCGCCACGCCGTGAGTGCCGCCAGAGCCGCCACCCCCGCCAGCACCGCAGGTACCGGTGCCACGCGTGACGTCAACGTAATGACGTACGGCGTGAACATCCCCACGTACGCCGCCGTCCAGAACCTCGCCGTCCACCCCGCCAACTGGTGCGGCGGAGCCAACGCCACCGTCCGCGTCAGCCCGTACGTGAGCGTCAGCCCGTACCCCGCCCCGAGGACCGCCGCCGCCGGCAGCGCCAGCACCGCGCTCCCGGCCCCCGCCGCCCCCGCAGCCATCGCCGCCCCCACCGCCACCGTCAGCAGCCCCGGCACCGGGGACGCGACCGCGCGGCGCGCCGTCAGCAGCCCCGCCCCGGGGACCACGGCCGTCGCGACCCCCGTGAAGATCAGCCCCGCGTGCAGGCTCCCGGGCAGCGTCACGAAGCCGATGGTCGGCGCCGCGAAGATCCACGGGGCGACCGTCAGGACCTCGCGGCGGAAGGCCCGGCTGGGGTGCCCACCCACGGGCACCGTCACAGCGGCGGGCACGGTCCGCGTCTCCGGCTCCCGTACGGCCATGAGGCCCGCCACCACGCCCAGCACCACATGCGGAACGTACGCCGTCACCATCGGCCACGGCGCCCACTCGGCGATGAGCGCCGCACCGAGGCCACCGGTCGCGAAGCCCGCCGAGACGAAGAGGCCCGAGCGGCGCGGCGAACCGGAGAGTTCCTTGATCCACGCACTGCCCGCCGCGAGCAGCGCCCCCGCGCTGACCCCGGTCAGGAAGCGGCCCGGCAGCAGCAGCCACGTGGCCCCCAGGCCTCCGGCCATCAGCAGGAGCGTGGAGAGGACGTTCAGGGCGAGGGCCGCGAGCGCCACCGACCGCCGCCCCCTGCGGTCCGCCATCGGGCCCGCCACGAGGAGCGCCGGTATGAGCCCCACCACGTACACGGCGAACAGCCCGGTCACCGTCGACTCGGTCAGTCCGAGATTGCCGCGGTAGGCGCCGAGCAGCGCCGAGAACTGGTTGGCGCTCCAGCCGGACGCCAGCATGATCCAGGCGGCCCGGCCGCCTCGGGCCGGAGTCCTGGTGGGTCCGGAGGCGGGCGCCGGCGCGGTCGAGGCGGAGGTCACGGGTCGGGTCATGCCACCAGTGGTACGTGCCCCGCCGCACGGCACGCACCGCACGTTCATGAATCGTGAACGGCCCGTGCCGCCTGCCCGGCTCTCCGCCTACGCTGGATGTATGGCGCTTGACCTGCGGCTTCTGTCGTCGTTCCTGGCGGTCGTCGAAGAAGGGCACTTCGGGCGGGCCGCCGGCCGGCTGTTTCTGTCACCGGCCGCCGTCACCCAGCACCTGCAACGCCTGGAGGGCCAGGTCGGCGCGCGGCTGCTCGACCGGACGGCGACGCCCGTCGTGCCGACCGCCGCCGGGGTGCGCCTGGCGGGGCACGCGCGCGTGCTGCTCGCCGCCGCGAACGCCGCGCTCGACGACATGGCCGAGGTCACCGCCCGGGAGCCGGAGACCGGCCGCCCGCTGCGGGTGGGGATCATGGGGCACGGCTCGGCCGAGCTGACCCCGGCCGCGATCAACGCCTACCGCCGGGCCCGCCCCGAGGTGCGGGTCGAGATCCGCCAGCTGAACTTCACGGAGCATGTGACCGCGCTCCTGGAGGACCGGGTCGACGTCGCGTTCGTGCGGCCGAGCCCGGACGACGAGCGGGTCGTCGCCGATGTGCTCACCACGGAGCAGCGGATCGTGGTGGTGCCGGAGGGTTCGCCCCTGGCGGCGGCCCGCGCGACCGGTGTGGGCGTCACGGACGTGGCCGACCTGCCGTTCTTCCGGGTGCCCCGGCACACCCCGCACACGTTCACCGACTACTTGTACTTCGACGACCGGGCGCGGCGCCGCAGCACCGAGTGCGCGCTCACCCCGCAGGAGGTGCTGACGGGCGTCGTGACCGGGCGGTCCGCGGGGTCGGGTCTGCGGTCCTTCGCGCGGTACTACGCGTGGCCGGGCGCGGTGTTCGTGCCGGTGCTCGACGCCCCGTGGGAGAGCAGCTATCTGGCGGCACGGGCCGACGAGGACAACCCCGAGGTGCGGATCTTCCGGGCGCTCGCCACGGCGCTGGCGAAGGATCTGGGCCCGGTCATCAACTCGCGTCCGCTGTCCGGTGCTTGACCGTCACCGGGCGACCGGGGCCGGGCGGGGTGCCGGCCACCCCGCTCTCGCACAGGACCATCGCCATGTCGTCCCGCAGCGGTCCGCCGGTGTGCGCGGTCACCTGCGCGTACAGCTCGTCGAGTGCCTCCCACGGCAGGGCCTGGGACAGGGCCTTGTGGGCGCGCTCGAAGAGCGGGAACTCCCGGCCCTGCCCGTCCCGCGCCTCCACGAGGCCGTCCGTGTAGAGGAGCAGCCGGTCGCCGGACTGCAGCCAGTACCGGGACTGGGCGGGCGCGCAGCCGAGGCCCAGGGGCAGTGAACAGGTCACCGGGTCGAGGAACTTGGGCCTGGCGCCCATCCGCAGCGGCGGCGGATGCCCGCAGTTGACGAGCCTGACCTCGCCCGGGGCGAACTCCGCGAACACGGCCGTGACGAAGTCCTCCGGGCCGAGCGCGGGGGCGATGCGGGCGTCGAGGCGCCCGGCGAGTTCCGTGAGGTCCGCGGTGACGTAGGCGAGGTCGCGGAAGCCGTCGGCGACCGCCGCGTTGACGCACACCGCGTCGAGCCCGTGCCCTCGTACGTCGCCGATGAACACCCGCAGTCCGTACGGGGTGTCCGCCACGGCGTAGACGTCGCCGCCGACCGTGGCGGAGGCGACCGCGCAGTGGTGGCGGGTGTGCACGTCGATGTCGCCGAACCGCGCGTCGACCGGGCGCAGGAGCGCCGCCTGGGTCGCCTGCGCGACGGCCCCGAGCTGGCGCAGGCGGGTCGAACGGGCCGCGGACACCCGGGCGATGCGGACCGCGGCGAGGCAGCCGACGAGCAGCACCAGGTACTCGACCACGAGCTGCGGCCCCGCGTCCGCACGCCGGACGACGCCCACCGCCACGGCGAGGGCCAGGGCCCAGGCCGCCGTGCCGAGCGTGGCCCGCACGCCGAGCCGGGCGCAGGCCAGGACCGGCCCGATGAGCAGCACCGATACCGCCGGATGGGCGGGATGCCAGGCGCCGGCGCAGGCCGCGAGCACCGTGCACAGGCCGAGGAGGGCACCGCACGGCATGTGGGCTCCCCATCGCCTACGTAGCATTTCCCGACCTCGCCGCTCCGCCCGCCCCGCGTGAGTGAACGGCCCACTATGACCCACCGCACCGCCCCGCACGCGCCGTTGACCCGCACCGGACAGGAGCGGACCGGAATTGGTCACTCTCCGTCGCATTCCGTCCGGTATCCGGGGTCGGCCGCCCTGTAGGCGCTCAGCTCATCGGATTCCCGCGAGTCCGGCCCCCGGGCGGAGCAGACTGTGACCGTGGAGAACCTGCCCGTCGAGGCCACCCAGTTCATCGGCCGTGAGGCCGAACTCGCCTACCTGGAGCAGGAGCTGAGCGACCATCGGCTGCTCACGCTCACCGGCGTCGGCGGCGTCGGCAAGACACGGCTCGCCGCGCGCCTGGCCCTGCGCACAGGACCGCGCCTCGCGGACGCCGTGTGCTTCGTGCCGCTCTCCCCGCTGCGCGACCCGACGCTGCTCGGCAACGTACTCCTGGAGGAGCTGCGGCTCGCCGACAACTCGAACGAGGACGCCACCGACGTCGTCGCCCAGTGGCTCGCCGACAAGCGGGTGCTGCTCGTCCTCGACACGTGCGAGCACCTGCTGGCGGACTGCGGCCGCCTGATCCGCAAGCTGCTCGACGTCGCGCCGGGCCTGCGCGTCCTGGCGACGAGCAGGCAGCCGCTGGGGATCGAGGACGAGCACCGGTTCACGGTCGCGCCGCTGCCCGTCACGGCCGAGGGCGACGCGGGGCGGCCAGGCGACGCGGTCGCGCTCTTCGCCGACCGGGCGGCGCTCGCGGCCCCCGGCTTCCGGCTCGGGCCCGCCGAGCGGGACGTCGCCGAGGCCGTCTGCCGGCACCTCGACGGCATCCCGCTGGCGATCGAACTGGCGGCGGCCCGGCTCACCGAACTCCCCCTGGAGCGGCTCGGCTCGCTGCTCGGCGACCGCCTGGACGCGCTGACCGCCGCGGAGGGCCACACCGGTCCCCCACGCCATCGCACGCTGCGCGCCACCATCGGCTGGAGCCACGAACTGTGCACGCCGCTCGAACGGCTGCTGTGGGCCCGCCTCTCCGTGTTCACCGGCGGCTTCGACCCGGCGGGCGCGCGGGCAGTGGGCCGCGGCGGACCGCTGCGCGAGACCGAGGTGTCCGGGGCCCTCGAAGGCCTCGTGGCCAAGTCACTGGTGCGGCGCAGGCCCGGCGGGCGCTACGACATGCTCGACACGGTCCGCGAGTTCGGGGCCTCGTGGCTGGAGCAGCTCGGCCCCGAGGAGGCGACGGGCGCGCGGCGCAGGCACCGGGACTTCCACCTGGAGCTCGCGCGGCGGGCCGACGCGGGCTGGATGGGCCGCGAGCAGGAGCAGTGGTACGAGCGCCTCGTCACCGACCACCCCAACTTCCGTACGGCGCTGGACTTCTGCCTGGAGACCCGCGAGGGACCGGCCGCGCAGCAGCTCTGCGGGCACCTGTGGATCCTCTGGTTCCCCTGCGGGTTCGCCCGCGAGGGCCGCCGGTACGCGGAGGCGGCGCTCGCCCTGTCGGAGCGGCCGGGCCCCGAGTACCTGCTCGGCCTGTGGGGCTGCGCGACGGCGGCGCTCTCGCAGGGCGACACGGAGACGGGCCTGAAGTTGGCGGGGAGGTTCCGCGATCTGACGCAGCCGGACCCGTCGCCGGCCCAGGTGATGGCGGTGGCCTACCTGGAGAGCACCTCGCTGTGTCTGATGGGGCGGCTGCGGGAGGCCGCCGATGTCATCGACGCGGCACCCGACCTGCGCGGCTACACCGGCCCCTACGACTCGGCCTGGTGTCTGACGACGGCCGGACGCGCGCTCGTGCACGTCCTGTCCGGCGAGTTCACGGAGGCCGCCGTGGTGGCGCGCAGGCTGGAGGAGGAGTGCGGCCGGCGGGGCGAGCGGTGGTCGCACACCTGGGCCAGCTGGGCGGCGGCCCTCGCCGCCAACGGCCAGGGCCGCCCCGACGAGGCGGCGCGGCAGGCGCTGGCCACCATCGCGGGCAAGTCCCGGTTCCGCGACCGTGTCGGCGTCGCTCTGGCGGTCGACGCCCTGGCCTCCTCGCTGAGCACGCTCGGCACTTCCCACCGCGCCGCACGGCTGCTCGGCATCGGCCAGCGCATGTGGGAGGGCCTCGGCCGTCCCCAGTTGGGCTCACCCGAACTGGTGGCCACCCGCAACAGCACCGAGCGCCGCATCCGGGAATCCGTCGGCGACAGCGCCTACGAGGCGCAGTACGCGGCGGGCCTGGGGATGGAGACCGCGGACGGCATCGCCTACAGCCTGGCCACGGAAGCCGGTGTCGACACCGGCTGACGGCGCCCCCGCCCCACTACGCTCGCCCGCATGATCACAGGCGCGCACACGATCCTCTACTCCACCGCCGCGGACGCCGACCGCGCCTTCCTGCGGGACGTCCTCGGCTTCCCGCACGTCGACGCCGGGGGCGGCTGGCTGATCTTCGCGGCGCCGCCCGCCGAGATCGCGGTGCACCCGACGGACGGCCCGCCCAAGCACGAGCTGACGCTGATGTGCGACGACGTGGACCGCACGATCACCGAACTGACCGCCAAGGGCGTCGAGTTCACGTCCCCCGTCCAGGACCTGCGCTGGGGCCGCCTCACATCGCTGCGCCTGCCGGGCGGCGGCGAACTGGGCCTGTACGAGCCACTGCACCCGACGGCGCACGGCTCCTAGGGTCTGTCGCCCTGGCGGGACGGGGCCACGAGCCCCGACTCGTACGCGGCGATCACCAGTTGCGCCCGGTCCCGGGCCGCCAGCTTGCCCATGATCCGGCTGACGTGGGTCTTGGCGGTGAGCGGGCTGAGCCCGAGGGCCTCCGCGACCTCCGTGTTGTTGAGCCCCCGCGCGACGAGCGCCAGCACCTGGCGCTCGCGCTCCGACAGCTGCCCCAGGGCGTCGGCCGACGACGGCGCGGGCGCCTCGGGGGCGCGCAGCACCCGGGCGATGAGCCGGGCGGTCGGGCCCGGCGACAGCAGCGAGTCGCCCGCGGCCACGACCCGGATGGCGTCGAGGAGTTCGGCGGGCCTGGTGTCCTTCACGAGGAACCCGGAGGCCCCGGCGCGCAAGGCCTCGACCACGTGCTCGTCGGTGTCGTACGTGGTCAGCACCAGCACCTTCACCCCGGCCAGGTCCTCGTCGGCGGCGAGCAGCCGGGTCGCCTCGATCCCGTCGAGCTCGGGCATCCGGATGTCCATGACCACGACATCGGCCCTGCCCTCCCGGGCCAACGCGACGGCCTCCCGCCCGGTCCCGGCCTGCCCCACCACATCCATGTCGGCGGCGGACTCGACCAGCATGGCGAAGGCGGCCCGCACCAGCGCCTGATCATCGGCGAGCACGACCCGAACAGCCGTCACCGACCGCTCCCTTCAAGATCAAGCCCCTGCGGCGATTGAGCAGCGGGGTCCGGGGCAGAGCCCCGAGGCCGCAACGCCGGTTGGGCGCGCTCAACACCCGACGACGTCAACGGCAAGCTGGCCCGGACCTCGAACCCGCCGCCCCCGGTCCGCGGCCCCGCCTCCAGCACACCCCCCACGCTCCGCACCCGCTCCCGCATCCCCACCAACCCGAACCCCGGCTCCGCCGTACCCGAACCCGTACCCACCCCGTCGTCCACCACGGAAACCTCCACCGCCCCCGGAACCGCGCGCAGCGCGACCCGCACCGACAGGTCCGCCCCACCGTGCCGCACCGCGTTGGTCAACGCCTCCTGAACGATCCGGTACGCCGCCGCCCCCACCGCCGCCGGCACCTCGGGCGCCTCCAGTTCGCACCGCACCGACACCCCCGACGTCCGCGCCGCCTCCGCCAGCTCCGGTATCCCGTCCACGCCGGGCAGCGGCTCCCGCGCCTCGTCCGGCGACGACCGCAGCACCTCCAGCGTGGCGCGCAGCTCCCCGCGCGCCGACCGGCACGTGTCCGCGATGTCGTCGAGCGCCTTGGCGACGGCGGCCCGGTCTAGCCGCTCGGGGTCCGCGCTCAGGACGTGCGCCGCGACGGACGTCTGCACCCCCACCAACGTGATGCTGTGCGCGAGCAGATCGTGCAGATCGCGGGCCACCCGCAACCGCTCCTCCGCGACCCGCCGCCGCGCCTCCTCCTCCCGCGTCCGCTCCGCCCGCTCGGCCCGCTCGACGACGGAGGCGAGGTACTGCCGGTGCACCCGCACGTACACACCGAACAGGACGACGGTGACGATCCAGCCGGAGACCCGCAGCGCCTGCGCCCCCTCGGCCATGCCGTGGCTGAACTTCACGAGGACCATCAGCCCGATGACGGCGGAGCCGACCAGCACGGACCGCAGCGGCCGCCCCGTCCGGGCGACGGTGAACAGGGCGACCAGGGAGACGGCCACCGGCGCCGAGTCGGTGAAGCCCATCGCGTGGTACGGAACGACGAAGGCGGCCACGCCGAAGAGCGAGCGGAGCGGGGCGCGGCGCCGCCAGATGGCGGGGACGTGCGCGGCGAGCAGCAACGCCCAGCCCACCGCGTCTGGTTGGCGGCCGTCCGACCGCACGGAGAGCGCCAGCGCCGCGGCACCGGCCGCAAGCAGCGCGGCGAGCACCGCGTCCTGGCGGAGCACCCGGCCGGGGTCCGGCGGTCCGGCCGGACGCGCGGGCCCCGGGGTCACCCCGGGCAACAGGAGCAGTCGTTGGACGTCCACCGGTTCATCTTCCGTCAGGAAGGCGCCCCTCCGGGAGGGAGGGGCGCCCTGATGTGCGTTCAGGGGGTGCGGGTGAGGGCGGGTTCCTCGGCGGGCGGCGCGGCGGGCGCCGCGGGCCTTCGGGACAACGGCCCTGGCCACCACACCTTCCGGCCGAGCGCGTAGGACGCCGACGTCACGAGGTACGTCCGTACGAGGAAGGTGTCGAGCAGCACGCCGATCGCGATCACGAAGCCCAGCTCGACGAGTTGGACCAGCGGCATGCTGGTGAGCACGGCGAACGTGGCCGCGAGCACCAGGCCCGCCGACGCGATCACCGCCCCGGTCGTCCGCAGCGCGGTGAGCGCCGCGGCCCCGGTCGGCGCCCCGCCGAGCACCTCCTCGCGCATCCGGTGCATCAGGAAGATCCCGTAGTCCACACCGAGGGCGACGAGGAACACGAAGGACAGCAGCCCGAGCCCGGGGTCGGTGCCCTCGAAGCCGAACAGCGGCCCGAAGACGAGCCCGCCGATGCCGAGGGCCGCTCCCCATACGGCGACCACGGCGGCGAGCAGCAGCAGCGGCGCGACCAGGCTGCGCAGCAGGACGACCAGGATCAGCAGCACGGCGGCGAGCACGATCGGCACGACGACGAGCCGGTCGCGGGCGTTGGTGTCCTTCAGGTCGAGCTGCTCGGCGCTCGGCCCGCCGACGTAGGAGCCCTGCCCGTCGAGTCCGTCGCGCAGCGCCTCGATGGTGGCGGTCTCGGCGGCGGTCTGCGGGACGGCCTTGGCGACGACGTCGATCTCGGTCCAGCCGCCGCCGCTGCGCCCGCGCGTGGCCTCGGTGACGCCGTCGGTGCCGCGTGCGGTCGCGAGGGCGCCGGCGGCCCTGCCGGTGGGCGCGATGACGGTGATCGGCTGGCTGCTGGCCTCCGGGTAGGCGGCGGCGAGGATCCGCATCGCGACGATCGAGTCCGGCCGGTCGGTGAAGGAGTCCTCCTGCTTGAGGCTGCCGGGCAGCGCGAACGAGCCGAGCGCGAGCGCCCCGAGCAGCACCGCCCCGACGCCGAGGACGGTGCGCGGCCTGCGCCCCGCCGACGAGCCCATCGCCGTGAACAGCGACCTGCGCTGCTTCGGCCGCGAGCCGAACGCGGGGACCAGCGGCCAGAACACCCGCCGCCCGAGCAGCACGAGCACGGCCGGCAGCAGCGTCAGCATGGCGACGAGCGCGCACAGCACGCCGACGGCACCCAACGGGCCCATGCCGCGGCTGGAGTTGAGGTCGGCGGCGAGCAGGCACAGCAGTCCGGCGGCGACGGTCGCGGAGGAGGCGAGCACGGCGGGCCCGCAGCCGCGCAGGGCCGCGCTCATGGCGTCGTACGGCCGCTCGAACCTGCGCAGCTCCTCCCGGTACCGCGACACGATCAGCAGCGCGTAGTCGGTCCCCGCGCCGAACACGAGGATCGTCATCACGCCCTGGCTCTGCCCGCTGATCGTCGTCCCGAAGGCCTGGTTGAGGCCGTACGCGACGCCCATCGACAGGAAGTCGGCGACCCCGGCGACGGCGAGCGGCACGAGCCACAGGAACGGGCTGCGGTAGATCAGGATCAGCAGCAGCGCGACGACGGCGACGGTGGTGTAGAGCAGTGGCCCGTCGAGCGACTGGTACACCTCGGACGCGTCGGTGGCCAGCGCCCCGGGCCCGCCGACGTCGACGCCCATCCCGCCGGTGTCGTGCGCGATGTCCCGCACGTCGTTCACGAACGCGTCGCGGGCCTTCTCGTCCGTACCGGGCCCTGTGCTGGCGACGGGATACATCACCGTGTCACCACTCTTGGACGGCACCGCTTCGGGCGCCCGTACGAGATTCAACTCCCGGTCGATGTCCGCCACTTGCTCCGCGGCGGCCGCGCGATCGGCCGCGCCGAGCCCGCCGTCCCGGTGGTACACGAGCACCAGCTCGGTGGTCTCGCCGCCCGGCAGCCGCTCCTGGATCTTCGCGACCTGCGTCGAGTCGGCGCTCGCGGGCAGGTAGTCGACGGCCCGGTTGTGCTGTACGTCGCCGAGCTTGCCCGCGAACGGCCCCGCGAGGGCGAGCACGGCGACCCACAACGCGAGCACCCCCCAGGCAACCGCGATCCGCCTCATGACTTGACCCCTCTCAGGTCCCGAAATCCGATGCGTCCAGATTCCGACCCGGAGGGGCCCGATACGTCGACCGAGGGACCGACTTGGGGGGTACTGCGGGGGGCGTCAGAGGCGGCCCACTACTCCCTGGGGAGTATCAACGGGACCCGACAGCGGAAGTCCGTATTTCAAGCCCCTGCGGCGATTGAGCAGCGGGGTCCGGGGCAGCGCCCCGAGACGTAGCCCCGCCTCAGCTGGGCGTCCGCGCCGCCGCAACCAACAACTCGCCGACCTCATCCGTGCACAAGGTCAGCGCCGCGCCCACCGTGCCGAGCACGTCCCGCTCCCCCGCCGCGTACATCCCGTCCGCGAGCGCGATCCGCGCCCCTTGCAGCAGGATCGACTCCCGCCCCGCCGGAGCGAGATGCTGCGCCAGCGGGTCAAGCGCCTCGTGCAGCTCTATGGCGAGCCCGGCCCCCGCCCCGCACTGCTCGGCGACCCGCCCCGCGTCGGTGACCAACGCATCGACGAGCGCGGCGAGTTGTTCCTCGGAGGTGTTCTCGAACCCGGCGTCCCGCAGCGTGCCCACCGCGCATTCGAGCGCCGGCGCGGACGTTCCGCCGCCCGCGAGGACCGCAAGGACCACCGTGTGCACGGCGTCCCGCAGCATCGCCGAGAAGCGGTGCGTGGTCGGGTGGTCGAGCGCGTCCGTGCCGAACCGGCCCTCGCAGGCCGCGCATTCGACGACCGGGCCGTCCTGTCCGCGCGGCACGACGGGCACACCGAGCAGCACAAGGCGGCGCTTCCCGGTCCGCCGCTGATAGTTGCGATCGCCGCCGCAGCCAGGACAGAAGAACTCGCCGTCACCCACGGTGGTCCATATGGTGTGCACCCCGAACACCCGCGAGAGCCCGGTCAGTCCCATGCGTCCATGATTCGGCAGCACGTCGCACACCTCCCGTCGTGGCGCCGCATCATCGCGGCGTTGGCGTGATGTTAGCCACATTGTTGATGCGGCGTCAGTACCTTGGTCACGCCGAGGTCACGGAACTTGTCGTTCCTGGCCTGGATGCGACGCGGCCCCGCACACCCACAAAAGGTGCGCGGGGCCGGAAAACCGCAGATCAACTGCCTCAGCGGCTCGCGCGGTTGACCGCGGAGACGACCGCCTTCAGCGAGGCACGTGTCGTGTTCGCATCGGTGCCGATGCCCCACAGAACCTTGTCCTCGATGGCGACCTCGATGTACGAGGCGGCGACCGCGGAGGCGCCCTCGCTCATCGTGTGCTCCTGGTAGTCCAGCAGCCGGGCGTCGATGCCGATGCCCTGCAGGGCGTGGAAGAAGGCGGAGATCGGGCCGTTGCCGGTGCCGACCAGTACCTGCTCGACGCCGTCCACCTCGGCCTCGACGGTCAGCGTGTCCACGCCGTCCGTGTCGGTCGTGGTCTGGCCCGTCTTGACCTGGATGCGGCCCCACGGGTTGGACGGGTTGGGCAGGTACTCGTCCTGGAAGACGGCCCAGATGTCCTTCGGCGTGACCTCGCCGCCCTCGGCGTCCGTCTTCTGCTGGATGACCTTGGAGAACTCGACCTGCATACGGCGCGGCAGGTCCAGGTTGTGGCCGTCCTTCAGGACGTACGCGATGCCGCCCTTGCCGGACTGCGAGTTGACGCGGATGACGGCCTCGTAGGAGCGGCCGACGTCCTTCGGGTCGATCGGCAGGTACGGGACGGCCCACTCGATGTCGTCGACGGTGACGCCCTTGGCCTTGGCGTCGGCCTCCATGGCGTCGAAGCCCTTCTTGATGGCGTCCTGGTGGGAGCCGGAGAAGGACGTGTAGACCAGGTCGCCCACGTACGGGTGGCGCGGGTGGACCTCCATCTGGTTGCAGTACTCCCACGTGCGACGGATCTCGTCGATGTCGGAGAAGTCGATCTGCGGGTCGACGCCCTGCGAGAACAGGTTCATGCCCAGGGTGACCAGGTCGACGTTGCCGGTGCGCTCGCCCTGCCCGAACAGGCAGCCCTCGACGCGGTCGCCGCCCGCCATGACGCCCAGCTCGGCGGCGGCGACGGCGGTGCCGCGGTCGTTGTGCGGGTGGATGGACAGGCAGACGTACTCGCGGCGCGACAGGTTGCGCGACATCCACTCGAAGCGGTCCGCGTGCGTGGACGGCGTCGAACGCTCCACCGTGGCGGGCAGGTTGAGGATGATCTCGCGGTCCGGGCCCGGCTGGTAGACGTCCATGACGGCCTCACAGACCTCCAGGGCGAACTCCAGCTCGGTGTCCGTGAAGATCTCGGGGCTGTACTGGTAGCCGAACTTCGTCTCCGGGCCCAGCAGCTTCTCCGCGTACTTCATGACCAGGCGGGTGCCGTCGACGGCGATCTGCTTGATCTCTTCCTTGGAGCCGCGGAAGACGACGCGGCGGAAGACCGGCGCCGTGGCGTTGTAGAGGTGGACCGTGGCGTTCTTGGCGCCCTTCAGGGACTCCACGGTCCGCTCGATCAGGTCCTCACGGGCCTGGGTCAGCACGGAGATCGTGACGTCGTCCGGGATCGCGGCCGGGTCCTCGATGATCGAGCGTACGAAGTCGAAGTCCGTCTGCCCCGACGCGGGGAAGCCGACCTCGATCTCCTTGTAGCCCATCTTGACCAGCAGGTCGAACATCGCGCGCTTGCGGGCGGGCGACATCGGGTCGATCAGCGCCTGGTTGCCGTCACGCAGGTCGGTGGAGAGCCAGCGGGGGGCGGTGGTGATGCGCTTGCCGGGCCACGTGCGGTCCGGGATGTCGACCTGGTCGTACTGGCCGTACTTGTGGATCGGCATGGAACTGGGCTGCTGGCGGTTTGCCATGATGCGTGGGCTCCTCGGAGGTGGCCTTGAAGGCGGCCGACGGCGCAACACCAAACTCCGCGGGGAGGGAGCCGGCCTTGTCTACAGGCCCTCGCCGCGGCAGCTAAGGAGAAGCAGCCCGAAACGCATGATGCACCGCACCTTAGTCGAGTCTCGTCGTTCGCGAAGGCCCGTATCAGTATGCGGGACCGTGGACAGGTAACGGGTAAGAGGTGATCAATACCTCTATTTCGTTAATCATGGTGGCAGGTAGTGACAGCGGCATGACCCAGTGCCACATTGCCTCGCATGACCGCGAAAACCACGGGGAACCCAGCGGGGTTCGAGCCCGTTTTCTGCACCATCGTGCCGCCCCACGTCCTCGACAAAGCAGCTCGCAGCGAGGACTCCGCGATCGCCGCCCGCGCCCGCCGCTCCCTGGAGCGCGACGCCTTCGAGCGCACGCACCGCCGGATGACGACCGTCATCGGCGCGCCCTCCGTCGCCCCGCCCGCGGGCCTGGAGGGCCAGAAGCCGCACCGCACCATCTACGACGCCCGGCACCGCACGGAGCTGCCGGGGCGGAAGGTGCGCGGCGAGGGGGACAAGCCGGGCAAGGACGCGACCGTCAACCGCGCGTACGCGGGGCTCGGCGCGACGTTCGAACTCTTCCTGGAGAAGTTCTCCCGCTACTCGATCGACGGCGACGGTCTGCCGCTGAACGCGACGGTGCACTACTCCGAGGACTACGGGAACGCGTTCTGGAACGGCGAACAGATGGTGTTCGGCGACGGCGACGGCGAGCTCTTCCTCGACTTCACCATCCCCGTCGACGTCATCGGCCACGAGCTGACCCACGGCGTCGTCCAGTACACGACGAACTTCACGTACTTCGGCCAGCCCGGCGCCCTCAACGAGTCGATGGCGGACGTCTTCGGCTCGCTGATCAAGCAGCACACGCTGGGCCAGACCGCGTCCGAGGCCGACTGGCTGATCGGCGCCGGGCTGCTCGCGCCGCGCGTCACCGGTGTCGCCCTGCGCTCCATGAAGGCCCCGGGCACGGCGTACGACGACGACGTCCTCGGCAAGGACCCGCAGCCGGCCGACATGGACCACTACGTGAAGACGGGCCGTGACAACGGCGGCGTGCACATCAACTCCGGCATCCCCAACCACGCGTTCTACATCCTGGCCGAGTCGCTCGGCGGGCACGCGTGGGAGCGGGCCGGGCAGATCTGGTACGACACGCTGACCGCGGGCGGCCTCAAGGAGGACTGCCTCTTCCCCGACTTCGCCAAGGCGACGGTGAAGGCGGCGCAGGCCCGCTACGGCGGCGGCGAGGAGTACCAGTCGGTGCTCAAGGCCTGGGAACAGGTCGGCGTTCCTACCCAGTAGGCGCGGGTTGGAGTAGACAGGGACCCATGCGTATTCACGTAGCGCGCACGGGCGGATTCGCCGGCATCGACCGGCACGCCGAGGTGGACACGGCGGGCCGGTCCGATGCCCACGAGTGGCACGCCCTCGCCGAGAAGGCGATGGCCGCCGGCCGGAGCACACCGCCGATAGGGGTGCCCGACGGCTTCAGCTACACGATCACGGTGGACGACACCACGGTGTACTGCGCGGACCCCCGGCTGACGGAGGAACAGCGCAGGCTGATCTCGCGGGTGCTGAAGGAAGGGGCGTAACAGGCCCCGGCCGCACGGGCGTTGACTTCCTACCGACGGGTACGGATGATCGCGCCCATGACCGCGACCGAGGCACCGCTCCCCGCTTTCCCGCCCGGTTTCCTGTGGGGCGTCTCCACATCGGCCCACCAGATCGAGGGCGCCGTCGACGGGCGCGTGCCCTCGGTCTGGGACGCGTTCGGCGCCGAACCCGGCCGGATCAAGGACGGCTCGACGGCTGAGGTGGCCTGCGACCACGTGGCCCGCTACCGGGAGGACGTGGCGCTCGTCCGCGACCTGGGCGTGGACGCGTACCGCTTCTCCGTCTCGTGGCCCCGGGTGCTCGCCCCGGGCGGACTGGACTTCTACGACCGGCTCGTCGACGAGCTGTGCGCGCAGGGCGTACGCCCCGTCCCGACGCTCTTCCACTGGGACCTGCCGCTGTCCCTCCAGGAGGCGGGCGGCTGGCTGGAGCGGGACACCGCGTCCCGCTTCGCCGAGTACGCGGCGACGGTCGCGGCCCGGCTCGGCGACCGCGTCGGCAAGTGGATCACCCTCAACGAACCCGCGGAGCACACCCTGCTCGGGCACGCGCTCGGCGAGCACGCCCCCGGCAAGAAGCTGCTCTTCGACGCGCTGCCCGTGGCCCACCACCAGCTCCTCGCCCACGGCCTCGCGGCGCGGGCGCTGCGCGCGGCGGGCGCCCGCGACATCGGGATCGCCAACTCGCACGGCCCGACCTGGCCCGCCTCCGCCGACCCGGCCGACACCGGGGCCGCCGACCTGTACGACATCATCCTCAACCGGCTCTTCTCCGACCCGCTGCTGCTTGGCCGGTACCCGGACGGGTTCGGGGAGCTGATGCCCGGCGCCGACGTGGCCGCCGACCTGAAGGTGATCTCCGAGGACACCCTCGACTGGTACGGGATCAACTTCTACCAGCCGACGAAGGCGGGCGCGCCCGGCGCCGCCGACGTGGACTTCGCCGGCATCACCATCCCCGCCGAACTCCCCTTCTCCGTAAGGGAGATCGAGGGCTACCCGACGACGGACTTCGGCTGGCCCGTGGTGCCCGACGCGCTCACCGAACTCCTCGTCGGCTTCCGCGAACGCTACGGCGACCGGCTGCCGCCGCTCGTCATCACGGAGAACGGCTGCGCGTACGAGGGCCTCGACGACCAGGACCGCATCGCGTACCTCGACGGCCACATCCGGGCGGTGCACCGGGCCGTCACGGCGGGCGTCGACGTGCGCGGCTACTTCGTCTGGTCGCTGCTCGACAACTTCGAATGGGCGGAGGGCTACACGAAGCGCTTCGGGCTCGTGCACGTCGACTATGCGACGCAGCGGCGCACCCCGAAGGCCTCGTACGGCTGGCTGCGGGACGCGCTGCGGGCGCGCCGGGCATGACGGCCCCCGCCCTTCAGGAGCCGGGCGAGCGGGTCGGACGCGGCTGGACGGCGGCCCTCTCGCTGGCCAACGGGGCGATCTGGGTCGGCTGGTACGGGCCGCTGCAGATCCTGCTCGCCCGGCAGTCCGAGCACTTCGCGCCGGGCACCGGCCTGTCGAAGGAGTCGCTGCTCGCGTGGGTGACGGGCGTCGGCGCAGTGGTGTCCCTGGCGGCGAACCCGCTCTTCGGCGCCCTCTCGGACCGCACGGTGTCCCGGTACGGGCGGCGCACGCCGTGGATCGTGGCGGGCGCGGCGGGCGGCGCCCTGTCGCTGCTGCTGCTCGGGGGCGCGGGCGCGGTGTGGGTGCTGTTCGCGGGCTGGTGCCTGGTGCAGCTGGCCCTGAACGCGGCGTTCGCGGCGGTCACGGCCGCCGTCCCCGACCGGGTGCCACGGCGGCAGCGGGGCGCGGTGGGCGGCTGGCTCGGGGCGGCGCAGATCCTCGGCGTGGTCGTCGGCACGGGGCTCGCGACGGTGGCGGGCGGGGTGGGCGCCGGGTACGCGGCGTGCGCCGCCTTCACGCTCCTCGGCGTGGCCCCGTACGTGCTGCGCCACCCGGACCTGCGGCTCGCGCCGCACGACCGCCCGGCGTGGTCGTGGCGCCGGTTCGCCGCGGGGTTCTGGCTGAGCCCGCGGCGCTACCCGGACCTCGGCTGGGCGTGGCTGACCCGCTTCCTGATCAACCTGGGGAACGCGCTGGTCCTGCTCTACCTCTACTACTACCTGCGCGACCGGCTGCACCTCGACGACCCGGACTCGGGGGTCCTCGTGCTGACCGCGGTGAACGGGGTGACGCTGCTCGCCACCGTCGTGGTGGGCGGCGCCTGGTCGGACCGGGTGGGGCGGCGCAAGCCGTTCGTGCTGTGGTCGGGCGTGCTGATGGCGGCGGCGACCGGGATGCTCGCCGGCTGGCAGACGTGGACCGGCGCGATCGTCGCGGCGGCCGTCCTCGGCGTCGGCTTCGGCGTGTTCACCTCGGTCGACTTCGCGCTGATGACCGATGTCCTGCCGAAGGCGCTCGACCGCGGCAAGGACCTCGGTGTCATCAACATCGCCAACTCCCTCCCCCAGGTCGCCGCCCCCGCGCTCGCCGCTCCGCTGGTGAACCAGCTGGGCGGGTACCGGGTGCTGTACCTGGTGGCGGCGGGGGTGGGGCTCGCGGGGGCGCTGCTGGTGCGGCGGATCAAGGGCGTGGCGTAAGGCGCCGCCCGCGCTACATCACCCCGGCGTCCCGAGCCGTCCACACCGTCGGGTGGACCGGGCGGAAGCCCAGCTCGTGCCGGATGCGGCCCGTCGACATCACGGAGTGCCACGGGTCCGGGGTCTCCTTCTCGTACACCTCCGGGGGCACCGGGAGATCGCCGAGCTGGAACAGGTCGACCGTGGTCACCGGGGCGTCGTCGGCGATGTTGTAGACGCCGGACGCCCCGGCCGCGTACAGCAGGCGCCGCAGGCCCTGGGCCACATCGGCGTGGTGGCCCATGTGGAGGCGCTGCATGGCGGGCCAGGACGGCGCCCACGCAAGGACGTCGTCCAGGTGCGGGTCACCGTCGCCGTACACGAAGGGCAGCCGTCCGATCCGCAGGTCGTCGAGCCCTTCCATGGCGCCGAGCGCCCGCTCCGCCTCCCACTTGGACTGCGGGTAGGCGCCCCACAGGTGCCCGCCCGGCCGCGTCTCGTCGTCCTCCACCAGCGGCCTGCCGCGCCCCGCCCCGTACACGAGCCCCGTACTGACCTGCACGAACCGTCGTACGCCCGAGGCCGCCGCGGCCCGGCCGAGCTCGATCGCGGCATCCCGGTTGACCGCCTGCGCCTCCTCGTCCGGCACTCCCCGGAAGGCCGCGGCCACATTCACCACGGAATCCGCCCCGGCCGTCGCCTTGCCCAGCGCGTCCACGTCCCGCAGATCGCCGACGACCACCTCGGCGCCCAGCTCCGCGAACCGCTCGCCGCGCGCCGCGTCCCGTACGAGCACCCGCACCCGGTCGCCCTGCGGCGCGCCCCGCAGCAGCCGGGGCACGAAGCGCCGCCCGACCTGTCCCGTCGCACCCGTCACCAGTGTCAGCATGGCCGCCTCCTCGATAGCGATGTCGTAGCCATGCCTGAAGCCTGTGCCGACGGCGGCCGCGGCGGGAGAGACGCGTTCATCCAGGGACCGGCACTCCCTGGGTACGCACTGGATCGCGGCCCGGCGCCGGGCGATCCTGGAGAGGTGAACCGATCCGAGCTCGCCGACTTCCTGCGCCGCTGCCGCACCCGGCTGAACCCGTCCGACGTGGGGCTGACGGCGGGGCCGCGGCGCCGCACGCCGGGGCTGCGCCGCGAGGAGGTGGCGCAGCTCGCCGGGATGTCCGCGGACTACTACACGCGGCTCGAACAGCGCCGGGGCTCGCATCCGTCGCGGCAGATGCTCACCGCGCTGGCCCGCGCGCTGCGCCTGACCGACGCCGAGCGCGACCACCTGTTCCATCTGGCCGGCGAGGAGCCGCCGCGGCCGGGCGGCTCGTCCGTGCACGTGCGGCCGGGGCTGCTGCTGATCCTGGACCGGCTGCACGATCTGCCGGCGAGCGTGCTGAGCGACTGGGGCGAGATGCTCGCGCAGAACACGATGTCGGTGGCGCTGACCGGCGACCACACGGGGACCAACCTGATCCGCCGCTGGTTCACGGACCCGGCGGGCCGCACCCTGGCCCCGGCCGAGAAGCACGCGGAGCACAGCCGGGCCCACGTGGCGAGCCTGCGGGCGGTCAGCGCGGCCCGCCCGAACGATCCGGGCCCTGCCGCGCTCGTGGCCGAGCTGCGGGCCGCGTCGCAGGAGTTCGAGGAGCTGTGGGCCTCGCACGAGGTGGTGGTGCGCCGCCCGTCACCGAAACGGTTCCTGCACCCCGTGGTCGGCGCCCTCGACCTGGACTGCGAGGTCCTGGTCGGCGACGGGCACAGCCAGCAGCTCGTCGTGCACTCGGCGCGGCCGGGCACGGAGACGTACGAACGGCTCGAGCTGCTGCGGGTGATAGGGCTCCAGGACCTGACGCCGAGCGACCCGGTCCAGCCGTAGAGGGTCAGAAACCGAGCTTGCGCAGCTGGCGCGGGTCGCGCTGCCAGTCCTTGGCGACCTTGACGTGCAGGTCCAGGTAGACCGGCGTGCCGAGGAGCGCCTCGATCTGCTTGCGGGACTTGATGCCGACGTCCTTGAGCCGCTTGCCCTTCGGGCCGATGATGATGCCCTTCTGGCTGGGCCGCTCGATGTAGACGAACGCGTGGATGTCGAGGAGCGGCTTGTCCTTCGGCCGGTCCTCGCGCGGCAGCATCTCCTCCACCACGACGGCGATGGAGTGCGGCAGCTCGTCCCGCACGCCCTCGAGCGCGGCCTCGCGGATCAGCTCCGCGACCATGACCTGCTCGGGCTCGTCCGTGAGGTCGCCCTCCGGGTAGAGCATCGGCCCCTCGGGCAGCATCGGGATCAGCAGATCGGCCAGCAGGTCCACCTGGCCTGCCCCTCTCCCACCACCGCCCTTGTTCGAGGAACTACGTTCCACCCCTTCTTGATGGCCGACCGCCGACACCGGCACGATCTCCGCCCACTCGATGCCCAGCTCCTTGCCGAGCTGGTCGATCGCGATGAGCTGCTCGGCGAGCGCCTTGCTGTCGACGAGGTCCGTCTTGGTGACGATGGCCACCTTCGGCGTCTTCTTGATCGACGCGAGTTCCTTGGCGATGAACTTGTCACCGGGGCCGAGCTTCTGGTCGGCGGGCAGGCAGAAGCCGATCACGTCGACCTCGGCCCACGTGGTGCGCACCACGTCGTTGAGGCGCTCGCCCAGCAGGGTGCGCGGCTTGTGCAGGCCGGGGGTGTCCACCAGGATCAGCTGCGCGTCCTCGCGGTGCACGATGCCGCGCACGGTGTGCCGCGTGGTCTGCGGCTGGTCGGCGGTGATGGCCACCTTCTTGCCGACCAGAGCGTTCGTGAGGGTGGACTTGCCCGCGTTGGGGCGGCCGACGAAGCAGGCAAAGCCGGCGCGGTGCACGGGCTCCGAGGAATTCGACGACTGGGACTGCTGGGTACGAGCGCTCATGGCGCCCATTGTCCCCGATGGCGGGGGTGCCGCAGCACAGTGAGGCCCCGGTAACCGCCCGGCAACAAGAAACACGGCGGAAACCCGAGCGTGCGGTTCCGGAAACGCGCACCCGTGACGCTGATCCGCATGCCTGCCACGACCGTGCCCCTGGCCGCCCCCGCACTCGACACCGGCGACACCGCCTGGCTGCTCGCCGCCACCGCGCTCGTCCTGCTCATGACACCGGGGCTCGCGCTCTTCTACGGCGGCATGGTCCGCTCGAAGAGCGTCCTCAACATGCTGATGATGAGCTTCGTGTCGATCGCCCTCGTGACGGTGGTGTGGCTGGTCGCGGGCTACTCGCTCGCCTTCGGCGACGACGCCTTCGCGGGCCTGATCGGCGGCCTGGAGCACGCGGGCATGGTGGGCATCGGCCCGTCCGACGTGACCGGCACGGTCCCCACCTTCCTCTTCACGACCTTCCAGCTGACCTTCGCGATCCTCACCGCGGCGCTGATCAGCGGAGCGGTCGCGGACCGTACGAAGTTCGGGGCGTGGCTGGTCTTCGTACCCGTCTGGGCGCTGCTCGTATACGTTCCCGTGGCGCACTGGGTGTGGGGCCCGGGAGGCTGGATCAGCACGCAGCTCGGCGCGCTGGACTTCGCGGGCGGGCTGGTCGTGGAAATCGCGTCCGGCGCCTCCGGTCTGGCCCTCTGCCTCGTCCTCGGCCCGCGCATCGGCTTCAAGAAGGACGCGATGCGCCCGCACAACCTGCCGATGGTGGTCATGGGCGCGGGCCTGCTGTGGTTCGGCTGGCTGGGCTTCAACGGCGGCTCGGCGCTCGGCGCGAACGGCATCGCGGCGGCGTCCCTGTTCAACACCCTGATCGCGGGCTGCACGGGGCTGCTGGGCTGGCTGTTCGTCGAGCAGCGGCGGGACGGGCACCCGACGACGTTCGGCGCGGCCTCGGGCGCGGTGGCGGGACTGGTCGCGATCACCCCGGCCTGCGGGGTCGTGGGCGTACCGGGCGCGGCGGTCGTCGGACTCGCGGCGGGTGTCGTCTGCTCGTACGCCGTCGCCTGGAAGCTGCGATTCCACTACGACGACTCCCTCGACGTCGTCGGCGTGCACTTCATCGGCGGCGTGATCGGCACGGTCCTCATCGGCCTCTTCGCGACCTCCGCGATGACCGGCTCCGCCACCAAGGAGGGCCTCTTCTACGGCGGCGGGTTCGGGCAGCTCGGCAAGCAGCTGCTCGCGGTGGTCGTGGTCGCGGCCTACACCTTCCTCGTCACGTACGGGATCGGGAAGGCCATCGACAAGCTGATGGGCTTCCGGGCGGCGGCCGACGAGGAGCTGACCGGGCTCGACCAGACGGCGCACGCGGAGAGTGCGTACGATCACGGCGTCCTGAGTGCCGCCCCCGTCTCCCGAAAGGTCGCGTCATGAAGCTGATCACCGCGGTCGTGAAGCCGTTCCGCCTCGACGAGGTCAAGACCGCGCTGCGGGAGCTGGGAGTGGACGGCCTGACCGTGACCGAGGCCAGCGGCTACGGCCGTCAGCGCGGGCACACGGAGGTGTACCGGGGGGCCGAGTACCAGGTCGACCTGGTGCCGAAGGCGCGGATCGAGGTCGTCGTCGAGGACGCGGACCTCGAACCGGCGATGGACGCGATCGTGCGGGCCGCGCGGACCGGGAAGATCGGCGACGGCAAGGTGTGGGCGGTCCCGGTCGACACGGTCATCCGCGTCCGCACGGGCGACCGCGGCCCGGACGCGATCTGACCTCCGGTCCAGCGCAGGTCCGGTAAATCAAGCCCCTGCGGCGATTGAGCAGCGGGGTATGGGGCAGAGCCCCAATCTTTCGCCCCGTCGGGGTTGACGTCTCGGGGCTCTGCCCCGGACCCCGCGCCTCAATCGCCGGCGGGGCTTAAGTGGCCCCGGTCAGAGGCCCGCCTTCGCGCCGCAGACCGGCCACGCGCCCGGGCCCTGGTCCGCGAGGACCTTGTTGGCCACGGACATCTGCTCCTGCGGAGTGGCCTGGTGCGCAGCGGACGCGTACTGCGTACCGCCGTACGCCGCCCACGTGGAAGGCGTGAACTGGAGCCCGCCGGAGAACCCGTTCCCCGTGTTCGCGGCCCAGTTCCCACTGGCCTCGCACTGGGCGACGGACTGCCACTGGGACGCCGACGCCCCGGTGGCGGCCGACGCGCTGCCGGTACCGGCGAGCACCAGCATCCCGCTGGCACCGGCCAGCACGGCGGCGGTGCCCAGACGGCGGGTACGGGACATACGGGCGGTGGGACGACGAAGCGCGGCGGAGAACACGAAGCAGAACCTTTGTTTGGGGACGTGGTGGGTCGCCCGGCACGGCGGCCGGTCGGTCGGCTGCCGCAGCGGGCGACCTCTCCACCGTGAGCCACGCCGAACCCCCGTCCCATGGGCCGCCCGTCCCACCGGACCGCCCTTCGGTCCCCGCCCGGGGCCCCGCCCCGCCGGGACCTGCGCCCCGGGCCGAACGTCCCGCCGGCCGCTCCCCGGGCCCCCGCGCCCCCACGCACGACGCCCGCCGCACCGGGCCGTCGGACCCGGGTGTGCGGCGGGCGTGAGCGTGCTCACAAAGCCTTGCGCGGCAAGGGAGTTCAGCCGGCCGGCAGCGTCTCCTTCACGGCGCCGTCGCCCCCGGCGAGGAACACCGGCGTACCGGCCCCGCCCAGGTCGCGCACGGCCGCGAGGTCCTCCGCCGGAAGCTCGTCCGACGCGGAGACGACGGCCGCCGCCTCCAGGGACTGCGCGCCGGACGCCACGGCCATGGCGACGGCCGTCTGCAGCGCGCTCAGCTTCAGGGAGTCGAGGGCGACGGTGCCCGCGACGTAGGTGCGCCCCGTCTCGTCACGCACGGCCGCACCCTCGGGCACGCCATTGCGGGCCCGCGTGGAGCGGGCCAGGGTGACGATCTTGCGGTCCTCGGGGCCGAGGTCGGTGCTCTCAGTCATGGGGTGAGCATATGGAAGACGCCCACCAGGGTGTTCACCCGGCCACCGGATACATCGCGCCGCGCCGCCCCTCCGGCGACGCCAGCCACTCCAGCTTCGCCGCCGTGTCCGCCTCGGCAAGCGGCGTGTGCAGCACGACCGTCAGGTCCGGCCGCGCGGGGATCTTCATGGCGGTCGACTCCAGGTGAAGCAGCCCGGCCACGGGATGCGTCAGCTCCTTGCGGACCTGCCCCTGCGCCTTGATGTCGCGGCGCTCCCACAGCTCCACGAACTCCGGGCTCACCGCCTTCAGTTCGGCGACCACCTCCTGGAACCCCTCGTCGTCCGGGCACTCCGAGCAGGCGGCACGGAACTGGGCGACGACCGTCGCCGCGTTCTGCTCCCAGCTCTCGCTGCGGGCGCGGTAGAGGGAGTCGGTGAAGAAGTCGATGACGCAGTTCTGCCGGTTCTCCGGGCGCATCGCGAGGACGATCGACGCCGCGTCGTTGTACATCACGCAGTTGTAGTACGCGTCCATGATGTGCGCGGGGAACGGCATCCAGGCGTCGATGAGCCGCTGCAGCCCGTCGCACATCTGCTGATCGCCCGGCTCCACCTCGTACGCGGGCGGGTTGAGCCCTGCGAGCACATACAGGTGGCGCCGCTCGGAACTGCTCATCTTCAACACCCGCGCCACGGCGTCGAGCACCTGCGGCGACACCGAGATGTCCCGGCCCTGCTCCAGCCACTGGTACCAGGAGGCGCCGACGCCCGCGAGCACCGCGACCTCCTCGCGGCGCAGGCCCGGCGTCCGCCTGCGGGCACCACCGTCGGGCAGGCCCGCCTCGGTGGGCGAGACCCGCGCCCGACGGCTCATCAGGAACTCCCGCAACTCGCTGAGCCGGTGCTTCTTGAGCGCTGCGCTCTCGGCCACGTACAACTCCCCCCGCTTGCCTGGTGGTCCGACCACCAGCATAAGTTCCCACTCTCCACGGATATTCCGGTCGTACGAGGCTCTCGACCATGGCGATCGACACCGCAACCTCCACGGCTCCCCTGCCCCAACCACCCACCGCGCCCCGCCTCTCGGGCCGCGACAAGCTCGTCCTCTTCGTCCTGTGCGCCGCCCAGTTCATGGTGGCGCTCGACTTCTCCGTGCTGAACGTGGCGCTGCCGGTGCTCGGTCCCGACCTCGGCATGAGCACGTCCGCACTGCAGTGGGCGGTGACCGCCTTCGCCCTGCCGTCCGGCGGCTTCCTGCTCCTCTTCGGGCGGATCGGCGACCTGTACGGACGGCGCAGGATCTTCCTGACCGGGCTCGCCCTGTTCGGCGCGGCCTCGCTGCTCGCGACGTTCGCCTGGGACCCGGCGTCCTTCCTCGCGGGCCGCGCGCTGCAGGGCGTGGGCGCGGCGGCGATCGTGCCGACCGGCATGTCACTGCTGACCACGACGTTCCCGGAGGGCCCGCAGCGCGACCGCGCCCTCGGCATCTCCGGAACGCTGCTCTCCCTCGGCTTCACCGTCGGCATGGTGCTCGGCGGCGTCCTCACCGACACCCTCGGCTGGCGCTCCACGATGGGCCTGCTGACGGTCTTCGCGCTGATCGTGCTGGCGCTCGCCCCCGGCCTGCTGCCCGAGTCCCGCACCCCGGACCGGCCGCGCCTCGACGTCCCCGGCGCCGTCACGGTCACCGGCGGGCTGCTCGCCCTGATCTACGCGCTGTCCACGGCGGCGGAGGTCGGCTTCGGCCGCACCGACGTCCTCGTCACGCTGGTCGCGGGCCTCGCCCTGCTCGCCGCGTTCGGCCGCATCGAGTCCCGCAGCGCCCAGCCGCTGGTCTCCCTGCCGATGCTGCGCCGCCGCACCATCGCGTGGGGCAACGTGGGCGGCCTGATCACCTTCTCGATGATGACGACGGTCGTCTTCGTCCTGACCCTCTACCTCCAGGACGTGCTGCACCTCTCCGCCTTCGAGACCGGCCTCGTCTTCGGCGTCCAGGGCGTCCTGTCGGCGGTCGCGGGCGCCTACGTCCCGAAGGTCGTCGGCCGCTTCGGCGCCCGTCGCACCCTGGTCGGCTCGCTCGCCGGACAGGGCGTGCTCGTCGCCGCACTCCTCGGCATCGGCACCGGCGGCGCCTCCGTGTGGCTCGCGACGGCCGCCGTATCGCTGGCCAGCATGTGCCACCTCGGCGCGATCATCTCGTACGGACTCACCGTCACCTCCGGCGTCCCGGACGCCGAGCAGGGCCTCGCCACCGGCCTGGTCACCTCCACCCAGCAGCTCGGCATGACGGTCGGCATCCCGCTCCTCGGCGTCCTCGCGACGACGTCCACGGACCTGCTGACCGGAGTGCACACGGTGATCGCCCTGGACGCGGCGCTCATCCTGGCGGCGGCGGCGCTGGTGGCGCTGGGGCTGCGCACGAAGCGCGCCCAGCGCGCCTAGGACCGGTCGAGGCGCAGCCGCTCGGCACGCGGCAGACCCGCCACCACCAGGTCGTACGAGTCCTCGATGAGCTCCCGGACCACCCGGTCCGGGAGCTCGGCGGGCCGGTCCACGGTCACCGTGTTCCAGTGCCGCTTGTTCATGTGCCAGCCCGGCACGACGACCCCCTCGTACTCGCCGCGCTGCCGCAGCGCGTCCTCGGGGTCGCACTTGAGGTTGACGGTCAGCGGGCGGCCGTCCAGGTGCGAGAGCGCGAACATCTTGCCGAGCACCTTGAAGACGGAGATCTCCGGACCGAACGGGAAGTCCTCCACCGCCGCGTTGAACGACAGGCAGAACGCTCGCAGCTCCTGAGGAGTCACCCGGTGACCTCCTCCTTGTCCTCGCCCACCGGCTCCGAGAGCACGGTCACGATCTTGTTCCGGCGGCCCGCCGCGGCCTCCGCCGTCAGCCGCAGCTCCCGCCCGTCGGGCAGCGTGACCAGTGATGACGCCCCGGCGATAGGAACCCGGCCGAGCGCCTTGGCGAGCAGCCCGCCCACCGTCTCCACGTCCTCGTCGTCGAACTCCTCGATGCCGTACAGCTCACCGAGGTCCCCGATGTCGAGGCGGGACGTCACCCGGAACCGCTCGTCGCCCAGCTCCTCCACGGAGG
The DNA here is from genome assembly GCF_042730865.1 of Streptomyces sp. NPDC059897. NCBI lineage: Bacteria > Bacillati > Actinomycetota > Actinomycetes > Kitasatosporales > Streptomycetaceae > Streptomyces > Streptomyces sp. NPDC059897. The sequence continues at coordinate 266,217 of NZ_JBHWKQ010000005.1, forward strand.
ACACCTCGCGGTCGTACTCGTCGGTGATCTCGCCGACGATCTCCTCCAGGATGTCCTCGATGGTGACGATGCCCGCCGTGCCGCCGTACTCGTCGATGACGACGGCGACGTGCGTGCGCAGCTGCTGCATCTCGCGCAGCAGGTCACCCGCGTTCTTGGTGTCCGGCACGAAGGTCGCGGGCCGCATCGCGGTGGACACCAGCTCGGCCTCGGCATCGCGATTGATGTGCGTCTTGCGCGAAAGATCCTTCAAATACACGACGCCGACGACGTCGTCCTCGCTCTCGCCGACCACCGGTATACGGGAGAAACCCGACCTGAGCGCGAGCGTGAGCGCCTGCCGGATCGTCTTGTACCGCTCGATGACGACGAGGTCGGTGCGCGGCACCATCACCTCCCGCACGAGCGTGTCACCCAGCTCGAAGACGGAGTGCACCATGCGGCGCTCCTCGTCCTCGATGAGGGACTCCTTCTCGGCGAGGTCGACCATGGCCCGCAGCTCGGCCTCGGAGGCGAACGGGCCGCGCCGGAAGCCCTTGCCGGGCGTCAGCGCGTTACCGATGAGGATCAGCAGCGGCGGGATCGGCCCCATGATCCGGGCCAGCGGCAGCAGCACGTACGCCGCCGCCGTCGCGGTGTTCAGCGGGTGCTGCCGGCCGATGGTGCGCGGCGACACCCCCACGGCCACGTACGACACCAGCACCATCACGCCGATGGCGACGAGCAGCGCCTCCCACGTCTCGGGGAACTCCTCCAGGCACGCGTACGTGACGAGCGCGGCGGCGGCCATCTCGCAGGCGACGCGCACCAGGAGCGCCACGTTCAGATAGCGCGTCGGGTCGGCGGCCACCTGCGAGAGCTTGGCGCCGCCGCGCCGCCCGGACCGCACGGCCTCCTCGGCACGGAAGCTCGACACCCGCGCGAGACCGGCCTCCGCGCAGGCCGCGAGCCAGGCGATCACGACCAGCGCGACGGCCCCGGCGATCAACGAGAAACTCATGACACGGTCGGCGCCGGCGACGGCCCCGTCAGCCCCTTCTCCGCACGCCAGCCGTCCACGATGCCCGCCTGAAGCCCGAACATCTCGGCCTTCTCGTCGGGCTCCTCGTGGTCGTACCCGAGCAGGTGCAGCACCCCGTGCACGGTCAGGAGCTGGAGCTCCTCGTTCATGGAGTGCTGCGTCGGCGCGTCCTCACCCTGCTTCTTGGCGACCTCCGGGCACAGCACGATGTCACCGAGCAGACCCTGCGGGGCCTCCTCCTCGTCCTTCATCGGCGGCCGCAGCTCGTCCATCGGGAACGACATGACGTCCGTCGGCCCCGGCAGGTCCATCCACTGCACGTGCAGCTGCTCCATGGCGTCGGCATCCACGACGATCACGGACAGCTCGGACAGGGGATGGATCCGCATCCGGCCGAGCGCATAGCGGGCGATGTCGAGGATCGCCTGCTCATCGACCTCGGTTCCGGACTCGTTGTTGACGTCGATCGACATGGCGCTGTTGTTCTACTTCCCTCTGGGGCGGCTCTTGCGGGAGCCGTTCTCCGTACCGTGCTCGGTGTCGTACTTCTCGTACGCGTCGACGATACGGCCGACGAGCTTGTGCCGGACGACATCCTGCGAGCTGAGCCGCGAGAAGTGCACGTCGTCGACCCCGTCCAGGATGTCCTGCACCTGCCGCAGACCACTCTTCGTGCCCCCCGGCAGGTCGACCTGCGTCACGTCACCGGTGATGACGATCTTCGAGTCGAAGCCGAGGCGGGTGAGGAACATCTTCATCTGCTCGGGGCTGGTGTTCTGCGCCTCGTCGAGAATGATGAATGCATCATTCAACGTCCTTCCACGCATGTATGCCAGCGGCGCCACCTCGATGGTCCCCGCCGCCATCAGCCGCGGGATCGAGTCCGGGTCGAGCATGTCGTGCAGGGCGTCGTACAGCGGGCGCAGGTACGGGTCGATCTTCTCGTAGAGCGTCCCCGGGAGGAATCCCAGCCGCTCCCCCGCCTCCACCGCCGGGCGAGTCAGGATGATGCGGTTGACCTGCTTGGACTGGAGGGCCTGCACCGCCTTCGCCATCGCGAGGTACGTCTTTCCGGTACCGGCGGGGCCGATGCCGAAGACGATCGTGTGCTTGTCGATCGCGTCGACGTAGCGCTTCTGGTTCAGCGTCTTGGGGCGGATGGTGCGGCCGCGCGACGACAGGATGTTCTGCGTGAGGACCTCGGCCGGGGTCTCCTGGCCGTCACCCCCGCCGTTCTGCGTCGTCTTCAGCATGGCGATGGAGCGCTCCACGGCGTCCTCGGTCATCGGTGCCCCTGTCCTCAGGACCAGCATCATCTCGTCGAACAGGCGCTGGATGAGGGCGACTTCCGCCGGCTCTCCGGTCGCGCTGATCTCGTTGCCCCGGACGTGGATGTCGGCCTCCGGGAAGGCCTTCTCGATCACTCGCAGCAGCGCGTCCCCGGATCCCAGCACCTCGACCATGGGGTGCTTCGGCGGAACGGTGAACTGTGCGCGGGCGCTGGATGGTGTCTGCGTCATGAGCCGGGCCGGTGGCCCTTGCTTCCTCCCCGTACGGGACTTTCTCAGCGGTGTCTTCTGCGGTGCTGTCCTGCACCGTCAAGGGTACGGCGCGGGTACGACAACGCCGAGTGGGTTTCGGATACGGGTGGGGCCTGGTGGCAGGTGCCGGCTACGCCGACCGTCCGAAGCCGATCGTGGGGACCGCGCGGCGCAGGGGCCAGGCCCGGGAGGTGTCCGGGAGGACGGGGTCCAGGAAGGTGTAGCGGTCCAGGGCGCAGCTGTTCTGGTGGTCGTTCGAGCGGGCCTCCTTCCACCAGGCCGCGATCTCCGACCAGCCCGGCGCCGACAGGGAGCCGCCGAACTCCTGGACGGAGAGGGCCGCGGTGAGGCCGGCGAAGGCGAGGCGGTCGGCGAGCGGCCAGCCGGCGAGGGTCGCGGTGACGAAGCCGGCGACGAAGACGTCCCCTGCCCCGGTGGGGTCGAGGGCCTCGACCTCGATGGCCGGGACGGAGGCCGTCTCGCCGGTCCGCCCGTCCACGGCGTACGCACCTTCGGCGCCGAGCGTCACCACGGCCACCGGCACGTGTTCGGTGAGCGCGTGCGCGGCGGCGCGGGGGCAGGACGTGCGGGTGTAGCGCATCGCCTCCTCGGCGTTCGGCAGGAACGCCTCGCAGTGCCGCAGGCCGGGCAGCGCCGCCAGGTCCCAGCGGCCGGTGTCGTCCCAGCCGACGTCGGCGAAGATCTGCGTCCCGGAGCGCGCGGCCGTCGCGACCCACGGTTCCTCGGTGCCGGGGACGAGCGAGGCGACGGCGGCCCTGGCGCGCGGCGGGCAGTCGGGCGCGGGCTCGACGGGTGGCGGCTCGTGCCCGTGGCTCACCATCGTGCGTTCGCCCTCGTACGCCATGGACACGGTGACGGGCGAGTGCCAGCCGGGCACGGTCCGCGCGTAGCTGAGGTCGATGCCCTCGCCGTGTTCGAGGGCGTCCCAGCAGTACTCGCCGTAGTGGTCGTCGCCGAAGGCCGCGGCGAGCGAGGTGCGCAGGCCGAGCCGGGCGAGCGCCGTCGCCATGTTCGCGATCCCGCCGGGGCTCGACCCCATGCCGCGCGCCCACGACTCCGTCCCCCGCACGGGCGCGCTGTCGAGGCCGGTGAAGATGATGTCGAGGAAGACGGTGCCGGTGAGATAGACGTCGTAGGGCGGGTCGGCCGTGGTGCGCAGCGCCGCGAGGGGGTCCGTTCTGGGTCGTGTGGAGGTCACGTCGCGCTCCCTGCAGTGGTACGGGTCCGGACAGTGTGCACGACCGGTCCCCGTACCCCGGGGGACGACATCAACCTGTCACGAAGCGGCTCCAGGAGCTCGCCGACGAACTCGCGGTGCCGCGCAGCTCCATGTACGCGCTGCTGCAGACGCTCATCGAGCGCGGCTGGGTGCGCACGGACGTGACGGGCTCGGCGAGACGATCCACCTGGGGCGGCTCGACGGCTTCGACGTGGCGTATCTGGCGACCCGCGAGTCGCACGAATACCTGCGGACGTTTCGTCGGGTGGGCCACAGGAAAAACGCCACTCCTGCCCGGCGAAACACCCCCCAAACCAAATGTGTCGCGCGTCACAGGATCCCGCCTTCATGTACCCCTCATGGACTTGATACAAATTGGCCGCGCCCACGTCCCCGGTTCGGTCCCGTTCGCAAAGACGTCGCGCTCCCAACTCCCCTGCCGTAGCACCCCCTTGCCCAAAACAGCGTCCAAGGCAAGGGGCCGTTCATAGGAACGCCCGTGTCCTCGCGTACGTCCCGGCCCGCGCTCATAGCCCTCTTCACGGCCGGCTACCTCGCCGCCTATCTCCTGCCCACCATCGTCGGCAGAGTCGCCGCCGACCTGCGGCTCTCTCCCACTCAGGCCGGTCTCGTCGGCAGTGCGCTGCTGCTGAGCTCGGCCGCCGCGGGGCTCACCCTCGCGGCCCGCGTCGAACGGGTCGGCGCCCGCCGCGCGGCCCGCGCCGGACTGCTGCTCGCCGCCGTCGGCTACGGCACCGCGGCCCTCGCCGCCACCACTCCGCTGGTCGTCGCGGGTGCGATGCTCGGCGGCTTCGGCTCGGGCACGGCGACGGCGGTCGCGGCCACCGGGATCGCCGCCCAGAAGGACCCGCACCGCGCCTCGACGCTCGGCCTGCTGACCGTGTCCGCGCTCGCGTGCGGCCTGTACCTGACCATCCCGCGGATCAGCGAGGGCAGCGCCCTGCCGTTCGCCGCGCTCGCCGCGACCGCGCTCACCGTGTGGCCCGCGACGGGCCGGCTCGACGGACCGGCCACCCCGGACAACCACGCCGCACCGGCCCCCAAGTCGCCGCTCCCCCACGCCCGTTCGGGCCTGGTCCTCGCGGTGACGCTGGTCTGCTGGTCGATGGCGCAGAACGCGCTGTGGGGCGTCAGCAGCCGCATCGGCACCGAACAGGCCGGCCTGTCCGAGGTCGCGGTCGGCTCGGTCTTCGCGGTGGCGCTCGGCGTCGGGCTGCTCGGAGTGATCGGCGCGGGCGCGGTCGGCGTCCGCCTGGGCCGCGCGCTGCCCATCGGCGTGGGCACGGCCGCCATCGCCGCTTGCGTCCTGATCAGCGCCCGCGCGGACGACCTCGCGTCCTTCGCCACCGGCGAGATCGCCTGGAACACCCTCTACCCGGTGGTCCTGTCGTACGTCCTCGGTCTCGCGGCCTCCCTCGACCCGCGCGGACGGTGGGCGGTCCTGATGGGTTCGGCGTCCTCGCTGGGCACCGCGTGCGGTCCCCTGGCGGGCAGCCTGCTGGCCCAGTCGGCCGGCTTCCCGGTGATGGGCGCGGTGCTCGCCGCCGCGCTGCTGCTGCTCGCGGTGCCGCTCACCGCGGTGACCCTGCACACCGGTGGCCGCCCGCTGTTCGCGGGGGCGGTACGGCGCCACAGCGGCGCCCCGGTCGGCGCGACGGTGCCGCCGTCGGGTGTGCTGGAGCAGCCGGTGGTCGAGCTGTTCGACATCGAGACGACCGTGGAGACGCCCGCGTACACGGCGTTCACGGCGGTGGGCCCCGACGGCGTCGAGCCGGAGCCCCTCGCACAGGATCAGCCGGAGATGTCGTCCAGCTCGTACGCCTCGACCTCGGCGATGTAGCGCGCCCGGAGCGCTTCCTCCGCCTCGCTGCCGTCGAGGAAGGACGCCACGAACGAGTTGCGGGCCAGTTCCCGCACTCGGTCGTGGTCGAGGCCCAGCGCCTCGTGGACGGCGTGGAAGGTGTCTCCGACGTAGCCGCCGAAGTAGGACGGGTCGTCGGAGTTCACGGTGCACAGCAGGCCCGCGTCCATCATCTTGACCAGCGGGTGGTCCTCCAGCATGTCGATGGCGCGCAGCCGCACGTTCGACAGCGGGCACAGCGTGAGCGGGATCCGGTCCCGGACGAGGCGGGTCACGAGCTCCGGGTCCTCAAGAGAGCGCAGGCCGTGGTCGACGCGCTCGACACCGAGGATGTCCAGGGCCTCCCACACGTACGAGGGGTCGCCCTCCTCGCCCGCGTGCGCGACCTTGCGCAGGCCCAGCGCGTCGGCCGCCGCGTACACCTCGCGGAACTTGGACGCGGGGTTGCCGACCTCCGCGGAGTCGAGCCCGACGCCGACGATCCTGTCGAGGTACGGCTTCGCGGCCTCCAGGGTCTCCATCGCCGACTCGGCCGACTGGTCCCGCAGGAAGCACATGATGAGCTTGGTCGAGATCCCGTGCCGCTCCTCGCTGCGGGCGAGCGCCCGGTGCAGCCCCTCGACGACGGTCCCCATCGCGACGCCGCGCGCCGCGTGCGCCTGCGGGTCGAAGAAGATCTCTGCGTGCCGCACGCCCTGCTCGGCGGCGCGCGCGAGATAGGCGTCGGCGAGCGCCTCGAAGTCGTCCTCGGTGACGAGGACGGCCATCAGCGAGTAGTAGAGGTCGAGGAAGGACTGCAGGTCGGCGAAGAGGTACGCCTTGCGCAGTTCCTCGGTGTCGGCGTACGGCAGGGTGATGCCGTTGCGGCGGGCGAGTTCGAAGGCGAGCTCGGGTTCGAGGGTGCCTTCGATGTGCAGGTGGAGCTCGGCCTTGGGGATGCGCGCGAGTGGTGCGAGTGACATCCGACCAGCGTACGGCGGGCCCCGGCTCAGCGGCGCTTCGGCACGGGGACGCGGTCCAGGTCGCGGGCGACCGTCAGCTCGCCCTCGAACCCGGCGGCGCGGGCCTGCCGCGCGAACTCCTGCGGGTCGGTGTAGCGCTGGCTGAAGTGGGTGAGGACGAGGTGCCGGACTCCGGCGTCGCGGGCGACGCGGGCGGCCTGGGACGCGGTCAAGTGGCCGTGGTCGGTGGCGAGTTGCTCGTCCTGGTCCAGGAAGGTCGACTCGATGACGAGCAGGTCGCACCCTTCGGCGAGGGCGTCGACTCCTTCGCACAGCCGGGTGTCCATCACGAACGCGACGCGCTGCCCGCGCCGCACCTCGCTCACCTCGTCGAGGGTGACCCCGTTCAGGACCCCCTCCTTCTGGAGCCGGCCCACGTCGGGCCCCTTGATGCCGTGCGCGGCGAGCCGTTCGGGCAGCATGCGGCGCCCGTCGGGCTCGACGAGGCGGTAGCCGTACGACTCGACGGGGTGCGACAGGCGGCGGGCCTCCAGGCGGTACGCGGGGGTGTCGGCGAGCACCGCGCCCTCCCCGTCCACCGGTTCCTCCGCGATGTCGACGGTCTCCTGGTACGCGGTGGAGTACCGCAGCCGGTCGAAGAACCGCTGCCCGGACGCCGGGTAGTGGGCGGTCACCGGGTGCGGCACCCGGTCGAGGTTGATCCGCTGGATGACGCCCGCGAGGCCGAGGGAGTGGTCGCCGTGGAAGTGCGTGACGCAGATCCGGTTCAGGTCGTGCGCGGCCACACCGGCGCGCAGCATCTGCCGCTGGGTGCCCTCGCCGGGGTCGAAGAGGATGCCCTCGCTGTCCCAGCGGAGCAGGTAGCCGTTGTGGTTGCGCTGCCGGGTCGGCACCTGGCTCGCGGTGCCGAGCACGACGAATTCACGGACGGACATGAGGAATCGACTATCCGGGGGGCCACTGCAGGCCACGGCCGCCGAGGACGTGGGCGTGCGCGTGGAAGACGGTCTGGCCCGCGCCGCTGCCGGTGTTGAACACGATCCGGTAGCTGTCCAGCTTCTCGTCCTTGGCGACCTCGCCGGCCTCGCGCAGCACGTCGGCGGCGATGGCCGGTTCGGCGGCGGCGAGCGAGGCGGCGTCGGGGTGGTGGACGCGCGGGATGACCAGGACGTGGGTGGGGGCCTGGGGGTTGATGTCCCGGAACGCGACGGTGGACTCCGTCTCGCGGACCAGGGTGGCGGGGACGTCCCCGTTGGCGATCTTGCAGAAGAGGCAGTCATCCATGCCCGCATCGTATCGATCAGCTGAGCCTGATCTATAGAGCCCCTGCGGCGATTGAGCAGCGGGGTCCGGGGCAGAGCCCCGAGAGCGCAACCACTACTCCGCCGAAGCCCGCGGCAGCGCAGGCGCAGCCTTCGCCGGGTTCTCCGCCAGCGCCGCCAGCGCGATGCGGATCGCCTCGTCCAACTGCGGGTCACGGTCGGCCGCCGCGTCCTGCGGGGTGAGGACCACCTCCACGTCCGGATCCACCCCGTGGTTCTCCAGGCCCCAGCCGTAACCCTCCATCCAGGTCGCGTACTTGGGCTGCGTGACCAGCGTCCCGTCCACCAGCCGGTACCGGCTGTCGATGCCGATGACCCCGCCCCACGTACGTACGCCCACCACGGGCCCGATACCGAGCGCCTTGATCGCCGCGTTCACGATGTCGCCGTCCGAGCCGGAGAACTCGTTGGCCACGGCGACGACGGGCCCGCGCGGCGCGTCCATCGGATACGTGAAGGGGCGGCTGCCGCGCGGCAGGTCCCAGCCCACGACGCGGCGCGCCAGCTTCTCCACGACGAGCTGCGACGTGTGCCCGCCCCGGTTCTCCCGGACGTCCACGACGAGGCCCTCCCGCGCGACCTCCACGCTCAGGTCCCGGTGGATCTGGGCCCAGCCCGGCGCCTGCATGTCGGGGACGTGGAGGTAGCCGAGCCGCCCCTGCGACTGCTCGTGGACGTACGCCCGCCGGTCCGCGACCCACGCGTGGTAGCGCAGCGGTTCCTCGTCGTCGAGCGGCACGACGACCACATGGCGCGGGTCGCCGCCCCCGGCCGGCGAGACCGTCAGCTCGACCGGCTTGTCGGCCGTGCCGACCAGCAGCGGCGCGGGCCCTGTCACCGGGTCGACGGGCCGCCCGCCCACCGCCACGATCGTGTCCCCCGCGCGCACCGCGACGCCGGGCGCGGCGAGCGGGGAGCGGGCGCGCGGGTCGGAGGTCTCGGACGGCAGCACCCGGTCGACGACCCAACCGCCGTCCGCGTGCCGGGAGATGTCGGCGCCGAGCAGCCCCTGGCGGCGCGCGGCGGAGCCCCGCCCGCCCCTCGGCGTCACATACGCGTGCGAGGTCCCCAGCTCCCCCTGCACCTCCCACAGCAGGTCGACCAGGTCGTCGTGCGTGGCGACCCGGTCGAGCACCGGCCGGTACCGTTCGAGGACCCCGTCCCAGTCGACGCCGTTCATGTCGGCGCGCCAGAAGTTGTCCCGCATGAGGCGCCCCGCCTCCGCGTACATCTGCCGCCACTCGGCCGCCGGGTCGACGCTCTGGCTGACCCTGGAGAGGTCGACGGTGATGTTGGTGTCGCTGTCGTCGTCGTGGGCCGGGCGCCGGTCGCTGGGGACCACCTTCAGGACCTCGCCCGTCCACAGCAGGACCCGCTTGCCGTCGCCGCTGACCTCGAAGTGGTCGGCGTCGGAGCCGATCTCCTCGATGCGCTGCTGGACCAGGTCGTAGCGTTCCAGGCGGGTCTTGGGCTCCGGCGCGTCGAGCCCGGCGCGGGAGTCGCCGAGCACGCCGCGCACCGGGTGCCGCAGCCACAGCACGCCGTCCTTGGCCGTCCGCAGCCGGGAGTAGCGCGCCGCCTCCACCGGGAACGGCACGATGCGGTCGAGCAGCCCCTCCAGGTCGACGCGGGTCGCGGGCGCGCCCTCGCTGTCGGGCGTCTCGTCCTTGTCGGGGGCATCGAAGGGGCGGCCGTGGCGCTGCGGCCCGAACGGCGACGGGGTCGTCGCGGCGAGCGTGATCAGGTGCGGCCGTGAGCCGCTGAGGAACGCGAGGTCGAAGGCGTGCTCGTCGTAGACCGGGTCGAAGGAGCGCGCCGACAGGAAGGCCAGGTGCTTGCCGTCGAGCGTGAACGCGGGCGCGTAGTCCCGGAACCGCAGCGGGGTCGCCTCGCTGACGGAGAGGTCGGTGGTGTTGGCGAGCTTGAGCTGGCGCAGGTCGTGCGGTCCCGGGTGCGACCAGGCGAGCCACGCGGAGTCCGGGGAGAACGCGAGGCCGTTCGCGTTCCCGTCCTCGCTGCGGTCCACTTCCCGTACGTCGCCGCTGTCCCGCTCGACGAGCAGCACCCGGCCGTCGTGGGAGGCGACGGCGACCCGGCCGCCGTCGGGCGCCACCGTCAGGGCGAGCACCCGGCCGAGCCGCCCGGCGCCGAGCCTGCGCGGGGTGGCGCCGGGCGCGGCGCCGGTGGCGGGCGCGAACTCCAGGGCGTCGTCGCCCTCGGCGTCCGTCACCCACACGACGTGTTCCTCGCCGTCGACGCGGAAGGTGTGCGGGAGCCGGGCGCGTACGCCCGGTTCGGCGGCCAGCGCCCGGGCAGGTCCTGCGCGGTGGGTCACCCAGTGCACGGCTCCGCGCACGTTGACGGCGCTGCCGCGGCCGGTGTGGTCGGGGGACGCGGCGCCGAACCAGTTCGCGGCGTCGACGGGCCGCGGTTGCAGGTCGACGCGCTGGCCACCGAGGCCGATGTCGAGGCGGCGCGGCTCCACGCCCTCGTCGAGGCCTTCGACGAGCCACAGTTCACCGGCGCTCGCGTAGACGACCCGCTCGCCGTCGGTGGCGGCGTGCCGCGCGTAGAAGCCGTCCACGGCGCTGTGCCGCCGCAGGTCGGAGCCGTCGGGGAGGGACGAGTAGAGCGCGCCGACGCCCTCGTGGTCGGACAGGAACGCGACGCGCTCCCCCACCCACATCGGGCACTCGATGTTCCCGTCGAGCTCGGCGTGCAGCCGCCCGAACTCGCCTTCGCCGCTCCGGTCGACCCACAGCTTGCCCGCGGTGCCGCCCCGGTACCGCTTCCACCAGGCGGCCTCCCGGCCCATCGGCGCGGACAGCAGCAGCACGTGGGACTGCGGCCCGAACGCGACGCCGCCCACGGGCCCGTACGGCAGCGTCTCGGCCGGTCCGCCGTCGAGCGGCACGGCCCGCGCCCAGCTGCGGCGCAGCGAGGCCTGGCCGTACGCGGAGGTGGCGAGCACCCGCCCGTCGGGGGTCCAGCCGCGGACGTTCGTCGTCCAACTCCCCCAGTGCGTCAGGCGTTTGGCGGGGCCGCCGGCCAGCGGGGCGATGTGCACCTCCGGCGCTCCGTCGCGGCGCGAGGTCCAGGCGACCGTCTCGCCGTCCGAGGAGAGCCGGGGGTGTGCGACGGGCATGTTGTCGGCGCTGACCCGCCAGGCGCGGCCGCCGTCGAGGGGCGCCGCCCACACGTCGTCCTCGGCGGTGAAGACCACCAACTCGCCTTGCAGGTGCGGGAACCGGAGGTACGCAGGAGTCGTCACCCGGCCCAGCCTAAATTTGGCCGCGTGCCACGTCAGCCCGTCTGATCACTTGTTGCGGAAAGTCGGCGTCACTTGCCCTCGAAGGTGGGCGGCGGCCCGGTGACCGTGACGGTCTCGGTGACCGTGCTGGTGGAGCCGGGCTGCGGCTCCTGCGGCTGCGGATCCTGCGACGGCGCCGGCTGCTGCCACTCCCGCGGGGCCGAAGTGCCGCCGGTCGCCGCGCAGTTGCCGAGGACGGCGTAGCTGAACCACACCTTGTCGTCGATGCGGGCGACGGTCTTCCCGCGTACGCACTTTCCGGAGACGACCCCGTAGATCCACCCCTCCACGGTGATGTCCTTGCCGTCCTTGGTCTTCCCCCGGCAGTCGACCTTCACCTCGCTGGGCGCCGACTCCCCGGAGGGCGTGGGCCCGCTGTACACGGCCGTACAGCTCAGCCAGGCGACCTTGCCGCGCTGCCGGTTCAGCTCATCGGTGGCCTGCTGGTCGGTGGTGACCGCGACCGCGGACGGGTTGAGGTCGCCCTCGATCGGCTGGCACGCGACGCCCGTGGCGACCACGGCAGCGACGAGGACCAGCCCGCCGAACCCCTTCGATCCCCGCATGCACGGCAGAATGCCAGCGGACGTACAGCGTCGGTAGTGCGGTTGCGGCCACGATCGGGACAACTTCCGGGCGGGTGTCTACCCCCAGCGTCCCGTGCGTCCCAGCAGCAACGCCACCGCCGCCGTTCCGGCCGTCGAGGTGCGCAGGACGCTGCGCCCCAGCCGCATCGGAAGCGCCCCGGCCTCCTCGAACACCGCCAGCTCCTCGGGCGATACGCCGCCCTCGGGGCCGACGACGAGCACGATCTCGCCGCTGTCCGGAAGTGCGGCCGAAGCCAGCGCCCCGCTCGGGGCGTCCCGGTCCTCGTGCAGCACCGCCGCGAAGTCCGCCCCGGCGAGCAGCGCCGCGACCTCCTTCGTCGTCGCGGCCTCCCCGACGACCGGAAAGCGCACCCGCCGCGACTGCTTCCCGGCCTCGCGCGCGGTGTTGCGCCACTTGCCGAGCGCCTTGAGCCCGCGGTCGCCGCGCCACTGCGTGATGCACCGGGACGCGGCCCACGGCACGATCGCGTCGACGCCCGTCTCGGTCATGGTCTCCACGGCGACCTCGCCCCGGTCGCCCTTCGGCAGCGCTTGTACGACGGTGATCCGGGGCCGCTCCTCGGCCTCGACGTGCACGGGGCCCGCCTCGACCGCGAGCCGGTCCTTGCCCTCGCTGCCGGTGACGACGGCCTCGCACCAGGAGCCGAGCCCGTCGGTGAGGGTCACGGTCTCGCCGGCCCGCAGCCGCTTCACGGAGACGGCGTGCCGCCCCTCGGGCCCGTCGAGCACATACGGGCGGTCGCCGGGGACGGCCCCCTCGACGACGAACACGGGAGCGGTCATCAGGCGGCACCCCGCTGCGTCAGAGCGGCCCTGGCGGCATCGAGTTCGGCGGCGAGGACCTCCACGAGCTGCCCGGCGGGAAGCTCCCGCGCGAGCCGGTGCCCCTGCCCCGCCCACAGCGCCATGCCCTGCGGGTCACCGGCCTTGGCGGCGGCCTTGCGCAGCGGCGACGTCATGTGGTGGACCTGCGGGTACGCGGCGGGGGCGTACGGGCCGTGCTCGCGCATGAACCGGTTGACGAGGCCGCGCGCGGGACGCCCGGAGAAGGCCCGCGTCAGCTCGGTCCGGTGGAACAGCGGGTTGGTCATGGCCTGCTTGTGCGGCTCCGGCGCACCGGACTCCGGGGTGACCAGGAACGCGGTGCCGAGCTGCGCGAGGTCGGCACCGGCCGCGAGCACCGCGGCGATCTGCGCGCCGCGCATGATCCCGCCTGCGGCGATGATCGGCAGCTGCACGGCCTCGCGGACCTGCGCGATCAGCGAGAGGAGACCGATACCGCTGCCGTCGGCCTCCGGGTTGTCCCGGTGCGTGCCCTGGTGCCCGCCGGCCTCGATGCCCTGTACGCAGACCAGGTCGGCGGCGGCCTCCTGCGCGGCCTGCGCCTCCTCCACCGTCGTGACGGTGACGCCGACCTTCGTGCCGACGCGCTGCAGGGCCTGGACGACCGCGCGCCGGGGGCAGCCGAAGGTGAAGGTGACGAGCGGGACGGGGTCGTCGACGAGGATCGCCAGCTTGGCGTCGTAGCCGTCGTCGCTGCAGCTGTCGGTCTCGCCGAGCGGGGTGCGGTACCAGGTGGCCTCGCCGGCCAGCTGGTTGCGGTAGACCTCGACGGTGGCCGGGTCCGCGTGCTCGGTCTGCGGCATGAAGAGGTTCACGCCGAACGGGCGGCCGGTGAGCGCCCGCACCTGTTTGATCTCCTGGTACATCCCGTCGGCCGTTTTGTACCCGGCGGCGAGGAACCCGAGCCCTCCGGCCTCGGCCACGGCGGCGACCAGGGCGGGTTGCGAAGCGCCGCCCGCCATGGGGGCCTGCACGATCGGAAGGGGGCAGAGATCGGTCAGTGCGGAGGACATGCCCGCATCGTGCCACGTCCCCTCCGGGGCGCCGAATCGACCGGGCCCCCGTCCCCCCACGCCTCGGGGCTCCGCCCCGGACCCCGCGCCTCAATCGCCGGCGGGGCTTGATTTGGTCGACCATCTCAAGCCCCTGCGGCGATTGAGCAGCGGGGTCCGGGGCGGAGCCCCGAGGCCGTAACGCCGGTGCGGCGTACACGGGTGGCTCAACGGCCGTTGAACGCGTCCTTCAGACGGGAGAACAGGCCCTGCTGGCCCGGCTGGAACTGCCCCGTGGGCCGCTCCTCGCCGCGCAGCTTCGCCAGCTCCCGCAGCACCCGCTCCTGCTCCGGGTCCAGCTTCTGCGGCGTCATGACCTCGACGTGCACGATGAGGTCACCGCGGCCGCCGCCCCGCAGATGCGTGACACCGCGCCCGTGCAGCGGAACCGACTGGCCGGACTGGGTGCCGGGCCGGATGTCGATCTCCTCCGTGCCGTCGAGCGTCTCCAGCGGCACCTTCGTGCCGAGGGCCGCCGCCGTCATCGGGATGGTGACCGTGCAGTGCAGGTCGTCGCCGCGCCGCTGGAAGGTCGGGTGCGGCAGCTCGTGGATCTCCACGTACAGGTCACCGGCGGGGCCGCCGCCGGGGCCGACCTCGCCCTCGCCCGCGAGCTGGATCCGCGTGCCGTTGTCCACACCGGCCGGGATCTTCACCGTGAGCGTGCGACGCGACCGGATGCGGCCGTCACCGGCACACTCCGGGCACGGCGTCGGGACGACCGTCCCGAAGCCCTGGCACTGCGGGCACGGCCGCGAGGTCATGACCTGGCCGAGGAAGGACCGCGTCACCTGCGAGACCTCACCGCGACCGCGACACATGTCGCAGGTCTGCGCCGAGGTGCCGGGCGCCGCGCCCTCACCGCTGCAGGTCGTGCAGACCACAGCCGTGTCGACCTGGATGTCCTTGGTGGTGCCGAAGGCCGCCTCGTCCAGCTCGACCTCGAGCCGGATCATGGCGTCCTGACCACGGCGCGTGCGGGACCGGGGTCCCCGCTGCGACGCCGTGCCGAAGAAGGCATCCATGATGTCCGAGAAGTTCCCGAACCCGCCGGCGCCGAAGCCACCGGCCCCGCCGCCTCCGCCGGCCTGCGACAGGGGGTCGCCCCCGAGGTCGTAGACCTGCTTCTTCTGCGGGTCGGAGAGCACCTCGTAGGCGGCGTTGATCTCCTTGAAGCGCTCCTGAGTCTTCGGGTCCGGATTCACATCCGGGTGAAGCTCACGCGCCAGCCTTCGGAAGGCCTTCTTGATTTCGTCCTGGGAAGCGTCGCGGCGCACGCCGAGTACGGCGTAGTAGTCCGTGGCCACTTACGACTCCGCCAGGATCTGTCCGACGTAACGTGCCACTGCGCGTACTGCTCCCATCGTTCCCGGGTAATCCATGCGGGTCGGGCCGACCACGCCGAGCTTGGCCACTGCCTCGCCGCCCGAACCGTAGCCGACCGACACGACGGACGTGGAGTTGAGTCCCTCATGGGCGTTCTCATGACCGATCCGTACGGCCATGCCCGAATCTCCCAGCTCGCCAAGGAGCTTGAGGAGCACGACCTGCTCCTCCAAGGCTTCCAGAACGGGCCGGATGGTGAGGGGAAAATCATGTCCGAAGCGAGTGAGATTGGCGGTACCGCCGATCATCAGCCGCTCCTCGGTCTCCTCGACGAGTGTCTCCAGAAGAGTGGAGAGCACCGTGGAGACCGTGCCCCGGTCCTCCTGCTCGAAGGCTTCGGGCAGGTCCTGCACCAGCTGCGGCACATCGGCGAACCTGCGGCCCGCGACACGGCTGTTCAGCCGGGCCCGCAGATCCGCGAGGGACGTCTCACCGAAGGGTGCCGGGCAGTCGATCATCCGCTGCTCCACGCGCCCGGTGTCCGTGATCAGTACGAGCATCAGACGGGCGGGCGCGAGCGAGAGCAGCTCGACATGGCGCACGGTGGACCGGGTCAGGGACGGGTACTGGACGATCGCCACCTGCCGCGTGAGCTGCGCGAGCAGCCGCACGGTGCGGCCGACGACGTCGTCGAGATCGACGGCGCCGTCCAGGAAATTCTGGATGGCGCGCCGCTCGGGCGCGGCCATCGGCTTCACGGCGGTGAGCTTGTCGACGAACAGGCGGTAGCCCTTGTCGGTGGGGATGCGCCCGGCACTGGTGTGCGGCTGGGCGATGAACCCCTCGTCCTCCAGGGCCGCCATGTCGTTGCGCACGGTCGCCGGCGAGACCCCGAGCTTGTGCCGCTCGGTGAGCGCCTTGGAGCCGACGGGCTCCTCGGTGCCGACGTAGTCCTGGACGATGGCGCGCAGCACTTCGAGCCTGCGTTCATTGAGCATCGGCGCACACCTCCAGAAACAGCCGTTGCGTTCGTTGCCTGCGATCTTCCTGCTTTGGCACTCCCTGTGGGCGAGTGCCAATCGTCCCCGGCTCAGTGTACGGCCGGTGGGTACGGGCCCGGCAAGGGCGCTAGCGTCGAGGTATGGAGTTCGCGCAACGTATCGATTGGGCCTCGCCGGGCTGGGAGGGGCTCGCGCCGAATGTGGGGCGGGTGCGGCTGCCCGGCTGGGACTGCACGACCGGCCTCGTGGTCGGTGAAGACGCGGCGCTCTTGATCGACACCGGATCCTCACTGCGTGAAGGCGCCCGGCTGCGCGCCGACGCCCGCGCGCTCCTCGGGGCACACGGGAGAGTGACGCATGTCGCTCTGACCCATCCGCATTTCGACCACGTCCTCGGCACGGCCGCGTTCGCGGGGGTCGAGGTGTACGGGGCGGTGGGCATCGACGCCCTCTTCGCGCGCGGCGCCGAGGGGCTGCGCGCCGACGCCGTGCGCCACGGGGTGCCCCCGGAGGAGGCGGCCGAGGCGGTCGACATCCTCGTCACCCCGCCGCACCGGGTGTGCGGGGAGTGGACGCTCGACCTGGGCGGCGGTGTGACGGTGCTGCTGGCGAACATCGGCCCGGCGCACAGCGGCCACGATCTGGCGGTGCTCGTCCCCGGCGGGCCCGGCGGCCCGGAGGTCGTCTTCTGCGGCGACCTGGTGGAGGAGTCGGGCGAACCGCAGGCGGGCCGGGACGCGGCGCCGGGCCACTGGCCCGCGGCGCTCGACCGGCTCCTCGACCTCGGCGGCGAGGACGCGGTGTACGTGCCGGGGCACGGTTCGGTGGTGAATGCGGAGTTCGTCCGCGCGCAACGCGCCACATTGGCGACGCGTTTCGGCGTGTCGTAGGCGCGACCTGCGCGTCTCTCTTATCGTCTGCCGGATGCGCCAGTACACCTCTGACCTGACTCCCCCGTGGAAGCGGAACAAGCCGGCCCCCGAGGTGCCTGCCGAACCCGACCTCGTCGTCGAGGAGGTCACCACGGGCTTCTGCGGAGCGGTGATCCGAGTCGAGAAGACGGCGCAGGGGCCGACGGTCACCCTTGAGGACCGCTTCGGCAAGCTCCGGGTGTTCCCGATGGAGCCGCGCGGCTTCATGATCGACGGCAAGGTCGTCACCCTCGTACGTCCCTCGGCGCCGGCCCCGACCGGGCCGGCCCGCAGCGCGTCCGGTTCGGTGGCGGTGCCCGGCGCCCGCGCCCGGGTGGCCCGCGCGGGCCGCATCTACGTGGAGGGCAAGCACGACGCCGAGCTCATCGAGCGGGTCTGGGGCCACGACCTGCGCATCGAGGGCGTGGCGGTGGAGTTCCTGGAGGGCGTCGACGACCTGCCGGCGGTCGTCTCCGAGTTCGGCCCGGGCCCGGACGCGCGGCTCGGGGTGCTGGTGGACCACCTGGTGCCGGGCTCGAAGGAGTGGCGGATCGCCCAGTCGGTGACGAGCGAGCACGCGCTGGTCGTGGGCCACCCGTACATCGACATCTGGGAGGCGGTGAAGCCCGCCTCCGTGGGCATCGAGGCGTGGCCCCGGGTGCCGCGCGGGCAGGACTGGAAGACGGGGGTGTGCCGGGCGCTCGGGTGGCGGGTGGCGAACACGGGGGAGGCGTGGCAGCACATCCTGTCGCGGGTCCACTCCTACAAGGACCTGGAACCGGAACTCCTCGGCCGCGTGGAGGAACTGATCGACTTCGTGACGGCCCCGGAGTAACGCACCACGGCACCGGGGTTGCGCCCTGGGGCTCCGCCCCGGACCCCGCGCCTCAATCGCCGGCGGGGCTGATTTGCCGCACCGGCGTTGCGCCCTCGGTGCTCCGCCCCGGACCCCGCTGCTCAACCGCCGCAGGGGCTTGATTTACCTGCCCGCACCGCCCCGTTCCCCCGCCCAATTTCCCACCCACACGCCCCCTCCGGGGGCGTCGGCCGCACGGGGCGCCGGGTGCCGCCCCGCCTAGCAATCCGCCGCCCACCACGGCTCCCCACCCGTGACGGCCGGGTGCCGCCCCGCCTTGGGCAATCTGCCGCCTTGGGCGGCAGGGTGGGCAAGGCGGCGCACGGTGCCGCGCAACAAGGACGACGGGCCTCGCCACGGCACCGTGCCGCAACAAAGACGACGGCCCGAGGTCAGTCGACCAGGTCGCGGACCACCGCATCCGCCAGCAGGCGCCCCCGCAGCGTCAGGACCGCGCGGCCCGCGGCGAACGGGTCCGCCTCCAGGAGCCCGTCCCGCAGCGCGCCCCGCGCCGCCGCCAGGCCGTCCGGCCGAAGCAGGGACAAGGGGCAGCCCTCACGGAGCCGCAGCTCAAGGAGGATCCGCTCGACCCGGCGGTCCTCGTCGGCCAGGATCTCCCGCCCGGCCCCGGGCGACCGCCCACCCGCCAGCGCCGCCGCGTACGCACCAGGATGCTTCACGTTCCACCACCGCACCCCGCCCACGTGCGAGTGCGCCCCGGGCCCCGCGCCCCACCAGTCGGCCCCCCGCCAGTACAGCTCGTTGTGGAGGCAGCGCCCGGCCTCGGACGTCGCCCAGTTCGACACCTCGTACCAGTCGAACCCGGCCCCGCCGAGCACCTCGTCGGCGATCAGATAGCGGTCCGCGTGCACGTCGTCGTCGGTCATCGGCACCTCGCCGCGCCGGATCCGCCGCGCGAGCTGCGTGCCCTCCTCGACGATCAGCGCGTACGCCGACACATGGTCGGGCCCCGCCCCGAGCGCCGCGTCCAGCGTGGCCCGCCAGTCGTCGTCCGTCTCTCCGGGCGTGCCGTAGATCAGGTCCAGGTTGACGTGGTCGAACCCGGCCGCCCGCGCCTCCGCGACACAGGCCTCGGGCCGCCCCGGCGTATGCGTCCGGTCGAGGACCTTCAGCACGTGCTGCCGGGCGCTCTGCATGCCGAACGAGATCCGGTTGAAGCCGCCCTCCCGCAGCGTCTCCAGGTACGCCGGGTCCACCGACTCCGGGTTCGCCTCGGTCGTGATCTCCGCGTCGTCCGCGAGCCCGAACTCGTCGCGGATCGACGCCAGCATCCGTACGAGATCGGCGGCCGGAAGGAGCGTCGGCGTACCGCCCCCGACGAAGACCGTGCGCACCGGGCGCGGGTCGTCGCCGAGGACCTTGCGCGCGAGGCGCACCTCGTCGACCAGTGTCTCGGCGTAGTTGTCACGGGACGCGAGCACGCCGCCCGTGCCGCGCAGCTCGGTGGCCGTGTACGTGTTGAAGTCGCAGTAGCCGCAGCGCGTGGCGCAGTACGGGACGTGCAGGTAGAAGCCGAGGGGTCGGGAGCCGGACCCGGCGAGGGCGGACGCGGGCAGCGAACCGTCGTCGGGCACGGGCTCACCGTCGGGAAGTGCGGAAGGCATGACCCCATTGTCCCGCCTCTTCGGGCAAACCCCGCCTCACTGCGCCTGGAGCACCAGCAGCGCCAGGTCGTCGTCCGGCGGGCTGTCCCCGAAGGCGTGCACGAGCCGCCTGATCCGCTCCGCGAGGAGCTGCGCCGTCAGGCCCGCGCACCCGGCGAGCGCCTGCGCGAGCCCGTCGCCGTCGTCGAACTGGAGGGCCCCGCGGCGCCGCTCCGTCACCCCGTCGGTGACGCACAGGAGCGTGTCTCCGGTGTCCATCATGAAGGTCTCGCTCGTGTAGTCCGGGTCGTCGACGACCCCGAGCAGCACCTGCGGCGTGGCCGCGGCGGTGACCTCCCCGCCGGGCCGCATGAGCAGCGGCAGCGGATGCCCGGCGGAGGCGAGCGTGCAGATCACGCCACCCTCCTCGGTGAGCGTCAGCTCGCCGTAGAGGAGGGAGAGGAAGCGGGAGGTGGAGCCCTCCGGCGGCACGCCCCTCCCGTCGACGGCGGCGAGCGCGCGGGCCGCCGCGTCGGAGGCCTCGGTCGCGTCGTCGAGCAGCAGCCTGTTCAGCCGGTCGAGGACCTGCGCGACCTGGTACTCCTCGCGGGCCAGGAGCCGCAGCCAGGGGCGTACGAGGCCGATGACGACGGCGGCCTCGGGGCCCTTGCCCTGGACGTCGCCGAGCGCGAAGCACCAGCGTCCGTCGCCGGCCGGGAACACGTCGTAGAAGTCGCCGCCGGGGCCGCCCGCCTCCTTCGGCTCGTACACGAGGGCGGTTTTGACGCCGGGGATCTCGGCCATGGACGTGGGCAGCAGGCCGCTCTGCAGGATGCGGCTGATGGTGGCCTGCCGGGTGAACCTGCGGGCCGCGCTGACGGCGAGGGCGACGCGCCGGCTGAAGTCCTCGACGAGCCCGGTGATCTCGTCGGGGAAGCGGTGCAGTCCGGAGCGGCCGATCAGCAGGATGCCGAGGGCGCGGCCGCCCGCGGAGAGCCGGTAGGCGAGCGCGGAGCCCGAGCCCTCGGTGCCGAGGCCGCCCTGCGTGTCGAAGGGCCAGGGCACGGGGACGGCGCCGGAGAGTCGGTCGGGCAGCCGCGGGGGCTCCTTCTCCAGGAGTCCGCGGAGCTCCTCGGTCCGCTGTTCGTGGGTGTGCCAGACGCGGGCGAGCCGGGGCAGCTGCATCGGGCCCCCGCCCAGCGCGTCGTGCTCGACGACGCCCGGCAGGCCGCGGCCCTCCTCCTCGTAGAACCAGATGGCGCACCAGTCGGCGAGCCGGGGGACGAGGAGCTGGCCGACGAGGGCGGCGACCATGTCCTCGTCGAGCTGGCCCGCGAGCAGGTCGGAGGCCTCGGCGAGGAAGGAGAGCGCGCCGCGGTTGATCCAGTCCTGGTCCTGGGGGGCGCGCCGGGACGCGGGTGCCAGGATCTCCGCGGCGCGCAAGCCCCTTTGCAGGCTGCGCATGCGGGCCGGGGTGTCGGGAGTTTCGGCGGCGGCCGTCGGGGCGTCGGCGGGGATGCGGGCCCAGACGGTCTTGGTGCCGTGCCCGTACGTGATGCCCCACAACTCGGAGAGGGAGGCCACGAGTTGGAGCCCGCGGCCGTACTCGGGGGTCTCCGGGGAGCGGAAGCCCCGGTCGTTGCGGACGGCGCGGGCCGGGTGCCGGTCGGTGACCTCGACGACGAGCCCGGCGGTGGCGCTGCCGTCGGGGGCGGGGCCCTCCAGGCGGCACAGGAGGTCGACCCCGGTGCCCGCGTGCACGACGGCGTTGGTGACGAGTTCGCTGAGCACGACGGTCGCGTCGTCCATGAGGCGGCCGTCGAGGGTCAGGGACACCGACAGCTCGGGCAGTTCGGTCCAGTCGGCGAACGCGGCCCGCAGGAAGCGGCGGGCGGCCGCGGGCGCGAGCGGGTTTCCCGGCAGCGACGTGCGCGCGACGATCGGCTCCCCGGCCGGCTGGTCCGGCACGTCCGGGTGGCCGAGAGCGCTCTCCCGCTGGATCGGAATGGAACCCACGTTTCGGCTCCTGAGTAGTTGTGGCAAAGACGCCTCAGGCGACACCGACAGAGTGACAGACTGACCACGCCCATAAGCGCGGAGTTACCTAAGTAGGCCGCTATGAGTGAGAACAGTGGTATGCGTGCACCTCAGAAGGGCTACGGTGACGAAGCCATCCGCCCGAGCGATCTCCGGCCGTTGTTGGCCGCGCTGACGGCTGCCCGGGACGGCACGTTCACTCATGTGCCGTCCACCGCGGACGGGCTGGTCGGTGAACTCGGCGCGACGTTCAACCAGCTCGCGGACCGCAGTCTGCACTTCAATTCCGAACTCGCGCGCGTGCGCAGAGAGATCACCCGGCACGGCCGCCTCGACGAGCGTCTCGACGCCAGTCCGGGGCAGGGCGCCTGGGTGACCCGGGTCGGCGATGTGAACACCATCATCGACGCGCTCGTCGCGCCGACCGCGAACGCCACGCGGGTGCTCGAAGCGGTGGCGGGCGGCGATCTGACCCAGCGTGTCGACCTGCACGACGGATCCCGTCAACTCCGGGGCGATTTACGGCGGTTGGGGCGTTCGGTCAACAAGATGGTGGACCAGCTGTCCCTGTTCACCGGTGAGGTGACGCGGGTGGCCCGCGAGGTGGGCACCGAGGGCAGGCTGGGTGGGCGGGCCAAGGTGACGGGCCTGTCCGGGAGCTGGCGCGATGTGACCGAGGCGGTCAACACCATGGCGTCGCGTCTGACGGCGCAGGTGCGGGACATCGCGCTCGTGACGACGGCGGTGGCGCAGGGCGACCTGACGCGCACGGTGACGATCGAGGCGACGGGCGAGCTGCTCGAACTGAAGCTGACCGTGAACACGATGGTCGACCAGCTCTCCGCGTTCGCCGACGAGGTGACGCGGGTGGCCCGCGAGGTCGGCACCGAGGGCCAGCTGGGCGGGCGCGCCCAGGTCCGCGGCGTCTCCGGCGTCTGGAAGGACCTCACCGACAACGTCAACTTCATGGCGTCGAACCTGACCTCCCAGGTCCGCAACATCGCCCAGGTCACGACCGCCGTGGCCGACGGCGATCTGAGCCAGAAGATCACGGTCGACGCCCAGGGCGAGATCCTGGAGCTGAAGTCGACGATCAATACGATGGTCGACCAGCTCTCCGCCTTCGCCGACGAGGTCACCCGCGTGGCCCGCGAGGTCGGCACCGAGGGCCAGTTGGGCGGGCGCGCCCAGGTCCGCGGCGTCTCCGGCGTCTGGAAGGACCTGACCGACAACGTCAACTTCATGGCCGACAACCTGACGTCGCAGGTGCGCAACATCGCGCTCGTGTCGACGGCGGTGGCGCAGGGCGACCTCGGCAAGAAAATCACCGTCGAGGCGAAGGGCGAGATCCTCGAACTCAAGTCGACGATCAACACGATGGTCGACCAGCTCTCCGCCTTCGCCGACGAGGTCACCCGCGTGGCCCGCGAGGTCGGCACCGAGGGCAACCTCGGCGGCCAGGCGCAGGTCCGCGGCGTGTCAGGGGTCTGGAAGGACCTCACCGACAACGTCAACTTCATGGCGTCGAACCTGACCTCCCAGGTCCGCAACATCGCGCAGGTCACGACCGCCGTGGCGCAGGGCGACCTGTCGAAGAAGATCTCGGTCGACGCGCGCGGCGAGATCCTGGAGCTGAAGGACACCGTCAACACGATGGTGGAGCAGCTGCGCGGCTTCGCCGACGAGGTGACCCGGGTGGCCCGCGAGGTCGGCACCGACGGCCGGCTCGGCGGGCGAGCGACCGTGCACGGGGTGTCGGGCGTCTGGAAGGACCTGACCGACAACGTCAACTACATGGCGGACAACCTGACGTCGCAGGTGCGCAACATCGCGCAGGTCGCCACCGCCGTGGCCCAGGGCGACCTGTCGAAGAAGATCGACGTCGACGCGCGCGGCGAGATCCTCGAACTGAAGACGACGATCAACACGATGGTCGACACGCTCTCCTCGTTCTCCTCCGAGGTGACCCGCGTGGCCCGCGAGGTGGGCTCCCAGGGCCAGCTGGGCGGCCAGGCCCGGGTCGAGGGCGTGTACGGCACGTGGAAGCGCCTGACGACGAACGTGAACGAGCTGGCGCTGAACCTGACCACGCAGGTCCGTGCCATCGCCGAGGTCGCCTCCGCGGTGACCTCGGGCGACATGTCCCGCTCGATCACGGTCGACACGCAGGGCGAGGTCGCCGAGCTCAAGGACAACATCAACCTGATGGTGGCCAACCTCCGCGAGACGACCCGCGCGAAGGACTGGCTGGAGTCGAACCTGGCGCGCCTCGCCGCCCTGATGCAGGGCCACCGCGACCTGATGGAGGTCGCCGACCTGATCCTGCGCGAGCTGACCCCGCTGGTGAACGCGCAGTACGGCGCCTTCTACCTCGCGGAGGAGGACGAGGACGGCACCCGGCAGCCGAAGGCCGTTCCGGCCAAGGGACTTGCGTACATCGCGGGGTACGGCTCGGGCTCCGCCTCGGTCATCGACACGGGCGGGATGCCGGTCCACGGCCTCGTACGGCAGGCGGCGCTCGAGAAGAAGCGGATCCTGGTGGAGGAGGTGCCGCCGGACTACATCAACATCAACAGCGGGCTCGGCGAGGCGGCGCCCGCGTCGCTCGTGATCATCCCGATCCTCTTCGAGGACACCCTCCTCGGCGTGATCGAGCTCGCCTCCTTCTCCCGCTTCTCCGACGTCCACCTGGCGTTCTTCGACCAGTTCGTGAACACCATCGGCGTCGCCATCAACACCATCATCGCCAACTCCCGTACGGAGTCCCTGCTCGGCGAGTCCCAGCGGCTCGCCATCCAGCTCCAGGAGCGCTCGGACGAACTCCAGCGCCAGCAGGCCGAGTTGCAGCGCTCGAACGCCCAACTGGAGGAGAAGGCGGCCCTGTTGGCGACCTCCTCGCAGTACAAGTCGGAGTTCCTGGCGAACATGTCGCACGAGCTGCGCACCCCGCTCAACTCCCTGCTGATCCTGGCCCGGCTGCTCTCCGACAACCCGGACGGCCACCTCAACGACCAGGAAGTGCAGTTCGCGACGACGATCCACCGCTCCGGCTCGGACCTGCTCCAGCTCATCACCGACATCCTCGACCTGTCGAAGATCGAGGCCGGCCGGATGGACGTACGCCCCAAGAAGCTCCCCCTCATCAAGGTCCTCGACTACGTCCACGCGACGTTCCGGCCCCTCACCCTCGACCGCGGTCTCGCCTTCGAGGTGTCGGTCGGCGAGGACGTGCCGCGTGAGATGTTCTCCGACGAGCAGAGGCTCCAGCAGATCCTGCGCAACCTCCTGTCGAACGCGATCAAGTTCACCGCGCAGGGCCGGGTCGAGCTGCGGGTCCGCCGGGTCAAGAGCCCCGAGGGGGCCCAGCTGGGCGACAGCGACGACCTGCTCGCCTTCGCCGTCACCGACACCGGGATCGGCATCCAGCGCGACAAACTGGCCGTCGTCTTCGAGGCGTTCCAGCAGGCCGACGGCACGACGAACCGCAAGTACGGCGGCACGGGCCTCGGCCTGTCCATCAGCCGGGAGATCTCCGCGCTGCTGGGCGGCCACATCGTCGCGGAGAGCGAGCCGGGCGAGGGCTCCACGTTCACGCTCTACGTCCCCGTGCGCTGCCCGGGGCACGAGCTGCCGCCCGGACAGGAGCAGGAGCCGCCCGCCCTGGCGCAGGCGTCCCCGGTGCCCGAGCAGGGCGCCCCCACGGACGCGTACGCGACCTCGCAGCAGCCGGAGCAGGAGGACAACTGGCCGGCGACGACGAAGCTGGAGCAGTGGAAGACGGGCAGGCCGGGCCAGGTCCTGCCGGGCCGCCGCGTCCTGATCGTCGACGACGACATCCGCAACGTCTTCGCGCTCACCCATGTGCTCGGCCGCGTCGGCATGCCGGTCCTGTACGCGGAGAACGGCCGCGAGGGCATCGAGACGCTGGAGAGCCACCCCGATGTCGAACTCGTCCTGATGGACATCATGATGCCCGAGATGGACGGCTACGAGACGATCTCCGTCATCCGTGGCACACCGAGATGGGCCGGCCTGCCCATCGTGGCGCTCACCGCCAAGGCCATGCCCGGCGACCGCGAGAAATCGATCGCCAAGGGCGCGAACGACTACGTACCGAAACCGGTGGACGTCGACCAGTTGCTGAACGTCGTGTGCGAGCTGCTGGCCCCCGAGGAGGCGGAATTGTCCGTCCCCGAGGCCTCCGGTACTCCGGCGACCACTGAGTGAGGCACCGTCAACATGACCACTGCAGAGTCCACTTCGGCGGATCGGGCCAGCATCCTCCTCGTCGACGACATGGAGGACAACCTGACCGCCCTCGAAGCCGTCCTGGGGCCGCTCAACGAGCCGCTGGTCAGGGCCCGTTCGGGCGAGGAGGCGATGAAGGCGCTGCTGCGCAGGCAGTTCGCCGTCGTGCTCCTGGACATCCGGATGCCCGGCATGGACGGCTTCGAGACGGCGACGAACATCAAGCGTCTCGACCAGACGAAGGACGTGCCGATCATCTTCCTGACCGGCACGGAGGCGGACACCGGCTACGCCTTCCGCGGATACGCGACGGGCGCGGCGGACTATCTGACCAAGCCCTTCGACCCGTGGGTGCTGCGCGCGAAGGTCACCGTCTTCCTCGACCTGCACCGCAAGAACCGCCAGTTGCAGCGCCTTCTGACGCGTGAACACCAGCAGTTGGACGAGCTCACGGCCCGCATGGCGACGATGGAGCGCCGCCTGTCGGAGAACGTGGACCCCGATGTGCGTGAACTCCGCCACGACATCGGGGAGATGAAGGAGACGCTGCGGCTGATGCGCCGGGGTTAGGGCCCGGGATCAGGGCCCTGGCGCGTCCGTTCAACCGCGGCGCCTCCTCGGGGCGTCAGCCCTCGCGGCTGCCGGAGTACATCTCGTCGAGCAGTTCCTTGTACTCGCGCTCGACGACCGGGCGCTTCAGCTTCAGGCTGGGTGTCAGCTCGCCGTGCTCGATGTCGAGGTCGCGCGGCAGGAGCCTGAACTTCTTGATGGTCTGCCAGCGCTGCAGGCCCTCGTTCAGCTCCTTCACGTAGCCCTCGATGAGCTGCACCGTCTGCGGGGCCGCGACGACCTCTGCGTAGGAGGCGCCGCTGAGGCCGTTCTCCTTGGCCCATTCCAGGATGGACGGCTCGTCGAGGGAGATGAGCGCCGTGCAGAAGTTCCGGTCCGCGCCGTGCACCAGGATGTTGGAGACGTACGGGCACACGGCCTTGAACTGGCCCTCGACCTCGGCCGGCGCGATGTACTTGCCGCCGGACGTCTTGATCAGGTCCTTCTTGCGGTCGGTGATCCGCAGGTAGCCGTCGTTGGACAGCTCGCCGATGTCGCCGGTGTGGAACCAGCCGTCGGGCTCCAGGACCTCGGCCGTCTTGTCGGGCAGGCCGTGGTAGCCCTCCATGATGCCGGGGCCGCGCAGCAGGATCTCGCCGTCGTCCGCGATCCGCACCTCGGTGCCGGGCAGCGGCTTGCCGACGGTGCCGGTGCGGTAGGCCTCACCGGGGTTCACGAAGGAGGCGGCGCTGGACTCGGTGAGTCCGTAGCCCTCCAGGATGTGCACGCCCGCGCCGGCGAAGAAGTAGCCGATCTCGGGGGCGAGCGCGGCGGAGCCGGACACACACGCCCGCAGTCGCCCGCCGAATGCCTCCCGCAGCTTGCCGTAGACCAGGCGGTCGGCGGCCTTGTGCTTCGAGGCGAGCTTGAACGGCACCGAGGCGACGCCCGTGCGCCGGAAGTTGTCCTGGCTGACCTTCGCGTACTCGCGCGCGACCCCGGCCGCCCACTGGAAGATCTTGAACTTGGCGCTGCCACCGGCCTTCGCCTTCGCGGCGACGCCGTTGTAGACCTTCTCGAAGATGCGCGGCACGGCGGCCATGTACGTCGGCTGCACGACCGGCAGATTCTCGATGATCTTGTCTACGCGGCCGTCGACCGCGGTGACGTGCCCGACCTCGATCTGGCCGGAGGTGAGCACCTTGCCGAAGACGTGCGCGAGCGGCAGCCACAGGTACTGCACGTCCTCGCCGCTCACCAGGCCGGTCGCCGCGATGGCCTTCGCCATGTACGACCAGTTGTCGTGCGGGAGGCGGACGCCCTTGGGGCGGCCGGTGGTGCCGGAGGTGTAGATGAGCGTGGCGAGCTGGTCCTTCTCGATCGCCGCGACCCGCTCGGTGACGACGTCCGGGTTCTTCTCCAGGTACGCGGCGCCGCGCGCCTCCAGGTCCTCCAGGGTGAGCACCCAGCCGTCGGGGTCGGCGGCGTCCGGCTCGACGCCGGTCGCGTCGATCACCACGACGTGCCGCAGCTCGGGCAGCTCGGAGCGGCGGGCCCGCGCCTTGGCGAGCTGCGCGGCGTCCTCCGCGACCATCACCTTGGACTCGGAGTCCGACAGGATGAATGAGGACTCGTCCTCGTTGGTCTGCGGGTACACGGTCGTGGTCGCCGCGCCCGCACACATGATGCCGAGGTCAGCGAGTATCCACTCGACACGGGTCGAGGAGGCGAGCGCCACCCGCTCCTGCGGGCCGATGCCCAGCTCGACCAGGCCCGCCGCGATGGCGTACACGCGCTGCGCGGCCTGCGCCCAGCTCAGCGACTTCCAGTCGTCGGGGCCCGTGCCGGTGGCCGAGGGCACCGGGTAGCGGTAGGCCTCGGCGTCCGGCGTCGCCGCCACGCGCTCCTGGAAGAGGTTCGCCACGGAGGGCGGACGGTTCTCGATCAAGGTCTGTGTGTCGCTCACGACGTCCTCCGGGCCCGCGGCAGTGCGGCTTGTTTCAGCGGCTTGTTTAACTGGTGAGTAACCATTGGGCAGTGATCAGGGTAAGGGTCACCCGCCCGCCGCGTAAGGGGCTCCGGCCTCCGACTTCACCCGACTGCGCGCTTCGCCCCCACCCCTCACAGGGCTTACACAAAAGCAGGGCCCGGCGGCGCGAACGCCTGCCGGACCCTGTGTGGTCAGTGGCTCACTTCTTGCTCTTGGAGCCGCCGCCGTCGTCACTGGAGAGCACCGAGATGAAGGCTTCCTGCGGCACCTCGACGGAGCCGACCATCTTCATCCGCTTCTTGCCCTCCTTCTGCTTCTCGAGCAGCTTGCGCTTACGGGAGATGTCACCGCCGTAGCACTTCGCGAGAACGTCCTTGCGGATGGCGCGGATGGTCTCGCGGGAGATGACCCGGGACCCGATGGCCGCCTGGACGGGGATCTCGAAGGCCTGCCGCGGAATGAGCTCCCGCAGCTTGGCCACCAGGCGCACGCCGTACGCGTACGCGGCGTCCTTGTGCGTGACGGCGGAGAACGCGTCGACGCGGTCGCCGTTCAGCAGGATGTCGACCTTCACCAGGTCGGAGGCCTGCTCGCCGGTGGGCTCGTAGTCCAGGGACGCGTAACCGCGGGTCTTGGACTTCAGCTGGTCGAAGAAGTCGAAGACGATCTCGGCGAGGGGGAGGGTGTAGCGGATCTCCACCCGGTCCTCGGAGAGGTAGTCCATGCCGAGGAGGGTGCCGCGGCGGGTCTGGCAGAGCTCCATGATCGCGCCGATGAACTCGCTGGGCGCGAGGAGCGTGGCGCGCACGACGGGCTCGTAGACCTTGTCGATCTTGCCCTCGGGGAACTCGCTCGGGTTCGTGACCTGGTGCTCGGTGCCGTCCTCCATGTCCACGCGGTAGACCACGTTGGGGGCGGTGGCGATGAGGTCGAGCCCGAACTCGCGCTCGAGCCGCTCACGGATCACGTCGAGGTGCAGCAGACCGAGGAAACCGACGCGGAAGCCGAAGCCGAGTGCGGCCGAGGTCTCCGGCTCGTAGACCAGCGCGGCGTCGTTGAGCTGCAGCTTGTCGAGGGCCTCGCGCAGGTCCGGGTACTCCGAGCCGTCCAGCGGATACAGGCCCGAGAAGACCATCGGCTTCGGGTCCTTGTAACCGCCGAGGGGCTCGGTCGCGCCCTTGTGCAGGGAGGTGATCGTGTCACCGACCTTGGACTGACGGACGTCCTTCACGCCGGTGATGATGTAGCCGACCTCGCCGACGCCGATGCCGTCGGCCGGGGTCATCTCGGGGGACGACACACCGATCTCGAGCAGCTCGTGCGTGGCGCCGGTCGACATCATCCGGATCCGCTCACGCTTGTTGAGCTGGCCGTCGACGACTCGTACGTACGTCACGACGCCGCGGTAGGAGTCGTAGACCGAGTCGAAGATCATCGCGCGGGCGGGGGCGTCCTTGACGCCGACCGGGGCCGGGACCTCGTGGACGACCTTGTCGAGCAGCGCCTCGACGCCCATGCCGGTCTTCGCGGAGACCTTCAGCACGTCCTCGGGGTCGCAGCCGATGAGGTTGGCGAGCTCCTCCGAGAACTTCTCCGGCTGGGCGGCCGGCAGGTCGATCTTGTTGAGCACCGGAACGATCTTGAGGTCGTTCTCCATCGCCAGGTACAGGTTGGCGAGGGTCTGCGCCTCGATGCCCTGCGCCGCGTCGACGAGCAGGATCGTGCCCTCACAGGCCGCCAGCGAGCGCGAGACCTCGTACGTGAAGTCCACGTGGCCCGGCGTGTCGATCATGTTGAGGATGTGGGTACTGCCCTTGTCGGGCCCCTCGGTCGGGGCCCAGGGCAGCCGCACCGCCTGGGACTTGATCGTGATGCCGCGCTCTCGCTCGATGTCCATCCGGTCGAGGTACTGAGCACGCATCTGCCGCTGCTCGACCACACCGGTCAGCTGGAGCATCCGGTCGGCGAGCGTGGACTTGCCGTGGTCGATGTGCGCGATGATGCAGAAGTTGCGAATCAGAGCCGGGTCGGTGCGGCTCGGCTCGGGCACATTTTTAGGGATCGCGGGCACGCAGGGTCCTGTCTCTTGAGGCCTTCTGCCTCAGGTCGGCCTCGGTTGGGATCAATACGTAGCCTCCATGGTCCCATGAGCGGGGGGCTGCGCTCGGTTTGGGCCGCCTGGATGACGGCTGATACCGTGGGCAGCTGTGTCTCTTGCCCTCTCAGCGCGAGGCACGCACTCAGTGACAATCACCGGTACGGGTCCCTCAACTGATCCGTGCCTGAACCTGAAAAGGCTCATTTCGTGGCGAACATCAAGTCCCAGATCAAGCGGATCAAGACCAACGAGAAGGCTCGGCTGCGCAACAAGGCCGTGAAGTCCTCCCTCAAGACCTCGATCCGCAAGGCCCGCGAGGCCGCTGCCTCCGGTGACGTCCAGAAGGCCGTCGAGGCCCAGCGCGCTGCCGCGCGTCAGCTCGACAAGGCCGTCTCCAAGGGCGTCATCCACAAGAACCAGGCCGCCAACAAGAAGTCGGCGCTTGCTTCGAAGGTCGCGTCCATCCAGGCCTGAACCTGACCTGACCTGATCGACCGTCGGTGGGACCCGGGCGGGCCCTCTCATCCGCCCCCGACCGACACCCAGAGCCCGCACGCGATCTGCGTTCGCCACGCGGGTGCGGGCTCACACCAAGCTTGACCCGAAGCCCCGCCCTTCCCCAGGGCGGGGCTTCGGTGCGTTCCGGTCCGTTGGGCGCCTTATTCCAGCCCGTCCGGGCACTCATCTCCAGCCCGTCCGGGCACTCATCTCCAGCCCGTCCGGCGTTTGAGGACACGGCCGAGCGCCCATCTCCAGCCCGTCCGGCGCTTGAGGACACGGCCGAAGGCCGCCAGGGGGGTCTGGGGGCGCAGCCCCCAGGGATGGGACGGGTAGGGGCGGCGGGGGCGACCTCTATCGCCCGCGCGCACGGGCAGCCCGCGCCACGGTCACCACGGCCTTCTCCAACGCATACTCGGGATCATCCCCGGCCCCCTTGACCCCGGCATCCGCCTCGGCAACAGCCCGCAACGCAACAGCGACCCCGTCCGGCGTCCACCCCCGCATCTGCTGCCGCACCCGATCGATCTTCCACGGCGGCATCCCCAACTCCCGCGCGAGATCCGCCGGCCGCCCCCCACGCGCGGACGACAGCTTCCCGATCGCCCGCACCCCCTGGGCCAACGCACTGGTGATCAACACCGGCGCCACCCCGGTCGACAGCGACCACCGCAGCGCCTCCAGCGCCTCGGCCACCCGCCCCTCCACGGCCCGGTCGGCGACGGTGAAGCTGGACGCCTCGGCCCGCCCCGTGTAGTACCGCCCGACGACGGCCTCGTCGATGGTCCCCTCGACATCGGCGGCGAGCTGCGACACGGCGGACGCCAGCTCCCGCAGATCGCTCCCGATGGCGTCGACGAGCGCCTGCGAGGCCTCACCGGTGGCGGACCGCCCGAGCGCCCGGAACTCGGCCCGCACGAATGCCAGCCGATCCGACGCCTTCGTCATCTTGGGGCAGGCGACCTCCCTGGCCCCGGCCTTGCGCGCCGCGTCAAGGAGGCCCTTCCCCTTGGCGCCGCCGGCGTGCAGCAGCACCAGCGTGATCTCCTCGGCGGGCGAGCCGATGTACGCCTTGACGTCCTTGACCGTGTCCGCCGAAAGGTCCTGCGCATTGCGTACGACGACGACCTTGCGCTCGGCGAACAGCGAGGGACTGGTCAGCTCGGCCAGCGTCCCCGGCTGGAGCTGATCAGGGGTGAGGTCCCGTACGTCGGTGTCCGCGTCCGCGGCGCGCGCGGCCGCCACGATCTGCTGCACCGCGCGGTCGAGCAGCAGCTCCTCCTGCCCCACCGCGACGGTGAGGGGAGCGAGCGGTTCGTCGTTTGCACTCTTCCTGGCCATCGCGCCCAAGCATCCCACGCGCCACTGACAACAAGGGGCCTACGGGACGGGCCACGGGCCGGCCCGACGGAGGCGGGCGCCGGCCCCACGGAGGGGGCGAGCAGGCGCCGACGGCCGAACAGGCAGGTACCGGCGCGCGCCCTAAGGCTCCTCGCGCCACCCGTCCCACTCGCCGGCGAACCCGTCCAGCTCCTCGGCGGCCAGCCGCCCCGCCGCGTCCTCGACGACCACCAGCCACTGCGCGTCCTCGGCGTCGTCCTCACCGGCCAGGGCGTCCCGTACGAGCTGGGGCTCCTCGGTCACCCCGAAGCGCTCCCGGAGCGCCTCCACGGCCTCCTCCGCGGCGTCGCGGTCGGGCAGCACCAGTACGTGTCTCACATCGCTCACGCCACCATTTTCCGGTACGCCGACGGCGCCGCGCCGCACGGGGTCAGCCCTTGGGCACGACCTGTATGTCGAGGTCGATGCGGACGCTGGAGCCGACGACGGCGATGCCCTTCGCCAGCATGGTCTGCCAGCTCACGGTGAAGTCGTCGCGGTGCAGCTCCGTGCTCGCGCGGCAGGCGGCCCGGGTCTCGCCCTCCATGCCGGTGCCCACGCCCAGGTACTCGGCGTCCAGCGTGACCGTCCGGGTCACACCGTGCAGCGAGAGGGCCCCGGTGATCGCCCACCGGTTGCCGCCCTTGTGCACGAAACGGTCGCTGTAGAACTCCAGCGTCGGGAAGCGCTCGACGTCGAGGAAGTCCGCGGACCTGAGGTGGTCGTCGCGCATCTTCACGTTCGTGTCGATGGACGAGGCGTCGATGACGACGTGCATCGCGGAGTCCTCGGGCCGCTCGGCCACCCGCAGCACCCCCGCGAAGGTGTTGAACCGGCCGTAGACCCGCGCCATCCCGATGTGCCGCGCCGTGAACCCGACCGAGGAGTGCGTCGGCTCGACCTCCCAGTCCCCCGGCGTCGGCAGCGGCGGCGGCGCGGAGATCTGGAGCGTCACGTCACCGAGCGCCGCCTGTTCACCTTCGGCCACGGTGATCCCGCCGCGGAACGGCGCGTACCCCTCGGCCGAGACGGCGAGCCGATACTCCCCCGCGGGCACGGTCGCCACGAACGAACCGAACGGGTCGACGCCCCCGCTCACCACCTTGCGCCCCATCGCGTCGTTCACCGAGAATTCGGCACCGCGCACCGGCTCGCCGACGGCGTCGATGATCCGGCCGCTGAGCACCCCCGCACCCGGCGGCATCGCCGTCCCCGTGAGGGAACTCGAACCTACTGACCGGTTAGTGCGGTTTCTGCGCCAACGACCGAACATGCCCTACCCACCCCAGAACGCCTGTACAACTACCTGATCTTCTGTATTCGACAGGCATTCGATCATCGTGGGCAGTTTCGAGGCAACATGTGCCCACATGGCAAGAACTCGACCCTGCGTCCGCGCCCGCGGTGCTATGGGAAGACCCGGAGCGCGTCCCCACCCCCTCCCACGACCGCGACCGCCCCGTCCCGGTCCGTCCTGAGCACGGCGGTCCCGCGCGCCCGCAGCGCCGCCAGCGTGCTGGGGGCCGGGTGACCGTACGGGTTGTCACGGCCCACCGAGATCAGCGCGACCCGGGGCCCGGCCCTGCGCAACAGCCCCGGATCCTGGTACGCCGAGCCGTGATGGGCGACCTTGAGCACGTCGACCGGGGGCAGCCGGGCCCCGGCGGGCGTTCTCAACAGGGCCCGCTGCGCGGGTGGTTCGAGGTCGCCGAGGAGCAGCAGGGTCATCCCCGCGACGCGGACGAGCAGGGTCACGCTCGCGTCGTTCGGCCCGTCCGGCGTCGCGGCCGGGTCCGGCGGGGGCCACAGCACCTGCCAGTCGAGCGGGCCGGCCCTGCGCCGCTCCCCCGCCGCCGCGCGCACCACCGGGACCCCGCGCACGGCTGCCTCCCTCCGTACGAAGGCCACCTGGCCCGGCGGCTCCTCGAACCCGGTCGTCTCGATCTGCCCGACGGCCCGCCCCCGCAGCACCCCCGCGAGCCCGGCCACGTGGTCCGCGTGGAAGTGCGTGAGCACCACCGCCGGGATCCGGGTGACGCCCAGCGAACGCAGACACCGGTCGACGAGCAACGGATCGGGTCCCGCGTCCACCACCACCCCGCTCCCCGCCCCCGCCGCGAGCACCAGCGCGTCGCCCTGCCCCACGTCGCACACGGCCAGACGCCAGCCGGCCGGCGGCCAGCCGGTGACACCCCGCACCAGCGGCGCGGGCCGCGTGACCACCAGGACGAGCAGCAGCGCGCAGATCCCGCAGATCCAGGGCGACCGGAGCACCCTGCGCCCGGCGAGCACGAGGAACACCGTGCCGAGCGCGAGGAGGGCCCCGCCGCGCCAGCCGCCCGGCCAGTCCACCCCGCTGCCGGGCAGGGCGGCCCCGGCCCTGGCGAGGTCCGCGATCCACCCCGTGGGCCAACCGGCACACCAGGCCAGGGCCTTCGCCACCGGCATCGCGAGCGGCGCCGTCGCCAGCGCCGCGAACCCGAGCACGGTCGCGGGCGCGACCGCGAACTCCGCGAGCAGATTGCACGGCACCGCCACCAAGCTCACCCGCGCCGCGAGCACCGCGACGACCGGAGCGCACACCGCCTGCGCGGCAGCGGCGGCCCCCAGCGCCTCCGCGAGCCGCCCCGGCACCCCGCGCCGCCGCAGCGCCGCGCTCCACCGCGGGGCCAGCGTCAGGAGCGCGCCCGTGGCGAGCACCGACAACAGGAACCCGTAACTCCGCGCCAGCCACGGGTCGTACAGGACGAGCAGCAGCACCGCCGTGGCCAGCGCGGGGATCAGGGATCTGCGGCGCCCGGTCGCCACGGCGAGCAGCGCGATCAGCCCGCACGACGCCGCCCGCAGCACGCTCGGCTCGGGCCGGCACACCACCACGAAGCCGAGCGTGAGCGCTCCACCGAGCACCGCGGTCGTCCGCAACGGCAGCCCGACCCGGGGCGCGAGCCCACGCCGCTCCACGAGTTGGGCGGTGCCGGGCGGGCCGATCAACAGGGCGAGCAGAATCGTGAAGTTGGCCCCACTGACGGCCATGAGGTGCAACAGGTCCGTCTCCTCGAAGGCGACGTGCAGCTCCGGTGTCACGCGCGCCGTGTCGCCGACGACCAGCCCGGGGAGCAGTGCGCGCGCGTCCGCCTCAAGCCCGTCCGTGGCCTCGCGCAGCCCCGCCCGCAGCGCCCCGGCGACCCGCTGCGACCGGCTCGGCGCCCCCACGACCCACGCCCGCTCCCCGCTCCCGACCCGCAGCACCGCCGCGACCCGGTCCCCCGCGACCATCGGCGGCGCGAGGCTGCCCCGCACCCGCAACCGGGTGCTCGGCAGCACGGCAAGCCATGAACGGCCGCGCACCTGCGGCGGCTTGTCGGTGGCGCCCGGGGAAAGGGCATCGCTGGTGGCTCCCGGGGAAAGGGCATCGCTGTCACCCTTTGCCGCCCTGTCCTCCTTGCCTCCCCCGCTCACCACGACCAGCACCGGCGCCCGTGTCCGCGCTTCGCCCCCGTCCGTCCCCGTCACCCGCACCACGTCCGCCTCCACCAGCACCGACGTCGGCGCCGCGTGGTCCCCGCGGACCCTCGGCCGGGTGAGCCGGGGATCGGAGGTCACCTCCAACTCGGCCTCCACCCGGGCGAATCGGGACCCGAATTCGGGCACGGGACCGCGCCGCAGGTCGGCCCCGTGCAGACCGGCGGAGGTCGCGGCGGCGGCAATGCACAGGAGCAGCGCCGCCGCCGACGGACCCCGCCAGCCCGGCACCCCGCCCCGGGCCCCACCGCGCCCCGCCAGCAACAACCCCGCCCCACCGACCGCACACACCACCGCCACGAGCCCCGCCCACCACGGCGAACCGGTCACCGCCAGCGCCGCCGTGCCCCACGCCGCGAGCGCGGGCGGCACCAACCGCAGGTCCAGCGGCCCCTCTTGACGCGGATGCGCGTCACCGAGCCGGCCCGCCACGGACGGCGCCTCCCGCTCACCCCTCAAGGCCGTGCGGTTCATGGCCGTGCGGTTCATGGCCGTGCGGTTCATGGCCGCACGAGATTCTGCAGATCCTCGAAGCGGCGGTCGCCGATGCCATTGACCTCGCGCAGTTCGTCGACGGAGCGGAAACCGCCGTGCTCCGTGCGGTAGTCGACGATGTGCTGCGCCAGCACGGGGCCGACGCCCGGCAAGGTGTCGAGCTGTTCCAGGGTGGCCGTGTTGAGGCCGACCGGGCCCGCCGGCTCCGACGCTCCCGCGGACCCACCCGCGGGCGCTGCGGCCGCCGTCGCGGGCTCGCCCACCAGGACCTGCTCGCCGTCCACGAGGAGCCGCGCCCTGTTGAGCCCCGCGGTGTCCGCACCGGGCCGCACCCCACCGGCTGCCCGCAACGCGTCCGCGACACGGGACCCGGCGGGCAGCCGACGCACCCCTGGCCTGCGGACCTTCCCGCCGACGTCCACGACGACCCCGGCGGCACCGGTCGCCACGGGCCCCGGCCCCGAAGCGCCCGGGGAGACGCCGCCGCCCGGTGGCTCCACGGCTCGCGGCGCCGCCGCCCGCACCGTCTCGGGCGCCCGCACCTGCTGCGTACGCCCCGCCCAGAAGTGCTGCACGGCGAAGAGCCCCACCACCGCGACGAGGACGGCCAGCGCAACGGCCCCGCGCCGCTCGACACCGCACCGCGTCTGCACCCACAACGGCAACCGGTCCCGCACGGCGAGCACGGCACGCTGCCTCGACGAGGGCACCGACGCCGCCCGTTCCGGTGGCACCACCGCCTCCGGTGACACCGACGCCGATTCCGACGCCGCCGCCGACACGACACGTCCCGGTACCCCCGCCGACGGCGGTGGCGCGAACAGCGCCTCCGCCCGCACCCGGGTCCGCTCCGCCTCGACGCGCCTGCGCCGCGCGCGCCGCCGCGCCACGTGCCGCTGCCGGGCCCGGCTGTCGGAAGTGCGGCCGTCGGAAGTGCGGCCGCGCCCCGGCCCGCTGGATGCGTACGTCGCCCGTGTCCGTGATCGAAGTTCCATGACACGAGACGTTAGGCAGCACGCCACCCACGAGTGGATCTTGCTCAATTCCCGGGGAGAACCCGGCAGTTGTGGAAAACCCCGCCACTCACACGAGCGACGACGGAGCGCCCGTCATCGGGCCGCCTCCCTACGTCCTGGGCGAGACCACGGCCCCCAGCAGCCCCGGCCCCGTGTGCGCCCCGATCACCGCGCCCACCTCGCTGACATGCAGCTCGGCCAGGCCCGGCAGCCGCTCGCGCAGCCACTCCGCGAGTGCCTCGGCCCGCTCCGGCGCGGCCAGATGGTGCACGGCCACGTCCACCTGCGCGCTGCCCGCCCGCTCGGCCACGATCTCCTGCAGCCGCGCGATCGCCTTCGACGACGTGCGGACCTTCTCCAGGAGTTCGATGCGGCCGCCGTCGAGCTGGAGCAGCGGCTTGACCGCGAGCGCGGACCCGAACAGCGCCTGCGCGGCGCCGATCCGGCCGCCCCTGCGCAGATAGTCCAGCGTGTCGACGTAGAAGTACGCCGAGGTGCCCGAGGCCCGCTTCTCCGCCGCGTTCACCGCCTCGTCGACGGTGCCTCCCGCCTCGGCCGTCTCCGCCGCCGCGAGCGCGCAGAAGCCGAGGGCCATGGCCACCATTCCGGTGTCCACAACGCGGACCGGTACCGGGGCCTCGCGCGCGGCCAGCACCGCGGCGTCGTACGTCCCGGAGATCTCGGCGGACAGGTGCAGCGAGACGATGGCGGTGGCGCCGGACTCGGCCACCTCGCGGTAGGTCTCGGCGAACAGCTCCGGGCTGGGTCTCGACGTCGTCACCGACCGGCGCTTCTGCAGCGCCTCCGCGACCGAGCGGGCGGAGATCTCCGTACCCTCCTCGAGCGCCCGGTCACCCAGGACCACGGTCAACGGCACCGCCGTGATGCCGTGGCGCTCCATCGTCCGCTGCGGCAGGTAGGCCGTTGAATCGGTGACGATCGCGACATGGCGGGACATGCACCGGAGATTACCTGCCGCGGCCGGTGCACGGCAGCCCGGCCCCTACCCTCCGGCATCGGTTCAAGTCGTGCTCTCCGGGCGGGGTTTCTTCTCCCACGGGTACACGGGGCGTACACCTGGCGGAGTGATCGCGGCCCGGTTCCGCTCCCTGTCCCGCTCCTGCGCGGGGCCGGGACCGGCGGCCGACTCCTGCGCGGGCTCCGACGTCCAGTGCCGCAGCGCCCCGGCCTCCAGGTCGATCTGCGAGCTCAGCGCGTCCAGGTCGTCGCTCGCGAACCGGCCGGCCCGGTCGCGGGCCGCGTGCCGCAGCGCGTCGGCGGACCGCGTGATCTGCTCCGTACGGGTCCTGAGCTCCGGCAGCACCCGCGCCACCTGCCCCTTGTCGGGCTCGCCCTCCAGACGCTTGAGCTCGGCGTCCACTTCGTGCCCGTGCGCGCTCAGGCGCTCGAAGAGGCCGAGGGACTCCTTGAGCGAGGGGTCCTCGGCCACCCGCTCGTGCAGCGCGTCCTGCGTGGCACGCATGGAGGTGCGCAGCTTCAGCCGCAGCTGTGCCACCTCGGCCGCCGCGCCGGGCTGCGCGAAGCTCTTCGCGCGCAGCGTGGTGTCCTCCACCGCCCGCCGCGCCTGCTCGACCTTGCGGTCCACCCCGCGCTTGGCGGCGCCGACGGCCTTCACCGTCATGTATCCGCCGAACGCCAGGAAGGCGACGAAAATCAGCGCCATGATCACTAGCACGGTTTCCATCGCGCTCTCCTTCAGGTCGCCCCGCTCAACCGGTCTCTCCACCGTAAACGGAACGGGCAGGCCGAGGGTTCCAGCGGAACCCCCAACCTGCCCGTAGGGAACAACCCCGAGACCGTTGCGCGCAGACGATCACGCGCTGACGGTCACGCGCTGACGGTCACGCGCTGACGATCATGCAAGGACGCTTACGCGGGCACGATGTTCACCAGCTTCGGCGCCCGCACGATCACCTTGCGGATACCGGCACCGTCCAGCGCCGCGACGACCTTCTCGTCGGCCAGGGCGATCTTCTCCAGCTCCTCCTCGGAGATCGCCGGGGAGACCTCCAGGCGGGCCTTGACCTTGCCCTTGATCTGGACGACGCAGGTCACGGCCTCGTCGACCACGTACTCGGGGTCGGCGACCGGGAAGTCCTGGTGGACGACGGAGTCGCTGTGGCCCAGCTTGCGCCACAGCTCCTCGGCGACGTGCGGGGCCAGCGCCGCGACCAGCAGCACCAGGCGCTCGGCGACGGAGCGCGGCAGCGGGCCGCCCGCGTACGACTTGACCAGGTGGTTGTTCAGCTCGGTGACCTTGGCGATCGCGGTGTTGAACCGCATGCCCTCCAGGTCGCCGCGCACACCGTCGATCGCCTTGTGCAGGGCGCGCAGCGTGGCCACGTCGATGTCCGCCTCGGGCACGTCCACGACGGTGGCCTCGCCGGTCGTCTCGTCGACGATGTTGCGCCACAGGCGCTGCAGCAGCCGGAACTGGCCGACCACCGCGCGCGTGTCCCACGGCCGGGAGACGTCCAGCGGGCCCATCGCCATCTCGTACAGACGCAGCGTGTCCGCGCCGTACTCGGAGCAGATCTCGTCCGGCGTGACGGCGTTCTTCAGGGACTTGCCCATCTTGCCCAGCAGGCGGGAGACCTTCTCGCCCTGGTAGTAGTACGCGCCGTCGCGCTCCTCCACCTCGGCGGCCGGTACGGCGATCCCGCGCGCGTCCCGGTAGACGTACGCCTGGATCATGCCCTGGTTGTACAGCTTGTGGAACGGCTCGGCCGACGAGATGTGGCCCAGGTCGAACAGCACCTTCGACCAGAAGCGCGCGTACAGCAGGTGCAGTACGGCGTGCTCGGCGCCGCCGACGTACAGGTCGACGCCACCGGTGGGCATGCCCTCGCGGGGGCCCATCCAGTACTGCTCGATCTCCGGGTCGACCAGCTTGTCGCTGTTGTTCGGGTCCAGGTAGCGCAGCTCGTACCAGCACGAGCCCGCCCAGTTGGGCATGGTGTTGGTCTCGCGACGGAACTTGCGCGGCCCACGGCCGTCACCCAGGTCCAGCGTGACGTTGACCCAGTCCTCGTTGCGCGACAGCGGCGTCTCGGGCCGGGTGTCGGCGTCGTCCGGGTCGAAGGTGCGCGGGCTGTAGTCCTCGACCTCGGGCAGCTCCAGCGGCAGCATCGACTCGGGCAGCGCGTGGGCGATGCCGTCCTCGTCGTAGGCGATCGGGAAGGGCTCGCCCCAGTAGCGCTGGCGGCTGAACAGCCAGTCGCGCAGCCGGAAGTTGACCGTGCCCGTGCCGATGCCCTTGCGTTCCAGCCACTCGGTCATGCGGGCCTTGGCGTCGGCGACACCCAGGCCGTCCAGGGAGATGTCCTCGCCGGCGGAGTTGACCAGCTTGGCGTCGCCCGCGACGAACGCGTCGTCCCACGTCGCCGGGTCGGTGCCGCGGTCGTCCGACGGCTCGACAACACACCGCATAGGCAGCTCGAAAGCGCGCGCGAAGGCGAAGTCGCGGCTGTCGTGCGCCGGGACGGCCATGATCGCGCCGGTGCCGTAGCCCATCAGCACGTAGTCGGCGATGAAGACCGGGACCTGCTCGCCGCTGACCGGGTTGGTCGCGTACGCGCCGGTGAAGACGCCGGTCTTGTCCTTGGCCTCGGCCTGGCGCTCGACGTCGGACTTCGAGGCGGCCTGCTTGCGGTAGGCGGCGACGGCCTCGGCGGGGGTCGCGTGACCGCCCGTCCACACGTCGTGGGTGCCCTCGGGCCAGGCGGCCGGGGTGATCTTCTCGACCAGGTCGTGCTCGGGGGCCAGCACCATGTAGGTGGCGCCGAACAGGGTGTCCTGGCGGGTCGAGAAGACGGTGATCTTCTCCTGGCCGGAGCCGTCGGCGTCCGGCACCGCGAAGTCGATCCGCGCGCCCTCGGAGCGGCCGATCCAGTTGCGCTGCTGCAGCTTGATCGCCTCGGGCCAGTCCAGGCCGTCCAGGTCGTCGATCAGGCGGTCCGCGTAGGCCGTGATGCGCATGTTCCACTGGCGCAGCTTCGACTTGAAGACGGGGAAGTTGCCGCGCTCGGAGCGGCCGTCGGCGGTGACCTCCTCGTTGGCCAGGACGGTGCCCAGGCCCGGCGCCCAGTTCACGGGCGCGTCGGAGGCGTACGCCAGGCGGTACTCGCCCAGGATGTCGGCGCGCTCGCGCTCGCTCAGCCCGCTCCAGGAGCCGCCGCCGGGAACGGCGCGCTCACCGGTCTCGAACTGCTGGACCAGGTCGGCGATCGGACGGGCCTTCTTCAGGTCGTCGTCGTACCAGGAGTTGAAGATCTGCAGGAAGATCCACTGCGTCCACTTGTAGTACTCCGGGTCGATCGTGGCGAACGACCGGCGCTTGTCGTGGCCCAGGCCCAGGCGGCGCAGCTGCGCCTTCATGTTGACCATGTTGGCCTCGGTCGACGCGCGCGGGTGCGTGCCCGTCTGCACGGCGTACTGCTCGGCGGGCAGGCCGAAGGCGTCGAAGCCCAGGGTGTGCAGCACGTTATGCCCGGTCATGCGCTGGAAGCGCGCGAAGACGTCGGTGGCGATGTAGCCCAGCGGGTGGCCGACGTGCAGGCCCGCGCCGGAGGGGTACGGGAACATGTCCATGATGAACTTCTTGGGCCGCGACGCGACCGCCCGGTCGGCCTCGGTGGACCCGGCCAGGTCACCGCTCGGGTTGGGCGTCTCGTACGTGCCGTCGGCGTCCCAGAAGTCCTGCCAGCGTGCCTCGATGTCGGCGGCCATGGCCGCCGTATAGCGGTGCGGCGCGACCGCCGCCTCGGAAGCGGCGGCGGTGTTCGTCTCGCTCATGATCCTCAAAGCTCCATCGATCGTCTCTGCCAGCGGCCAGTGCTCAGGAAGTCCCGTGCTTAGGAAATGAAAAAGCCCCTCGCACAGGAGGGGACGCCGCGCCGATTCCGACCACTCACCCCGGGGGCGGGTCGGGACTGATCAGCGCGGCTCGCTAAGCAGAAGGCGTACGGCACGCATGGCGTCAGGGTACCGCAGCCCTCGTCCGGCCCGCGACGGGCTTCCCCGCGGCCCGCCGTACCCCAGGGATTACTCGGCGTACCGCCCTCTATCAGGACAACGCAGAGAGCAAACATCTCGTAGATAACAGCGAGATAACTCAAACCCCGTACTGCCCGGTATGCCTCGATCTAGAGTGCGGGCCGTGGGACCACCGTGCCGAACCGTTCGGAGTCACCCCCATGAACCCTCGAACCTCTCGCTCCCTGAACTCCCTTCGTACGCCGATGAGTTCACGTAACCCCGGCACCGGCCGTCGCAGGAGAACGGGGCTGCTCATCGCGGGCGTCCTCCTCCTGTTGCCCGTACTGGTGTCCATCGGGAGCGACGCCGTGCGGGCGACGCTCGACTTCGGCGCGGGCGTGCTCTCGCTGGTCTCCCTGACCTCGTCCGTCGTCTGGGGCCTGGTCGCCTCCGACCGGGTCTTCCTCACCTCGCGGCAGCGACTGCTCGCGCAGGCCGTGCACCGGATCACCGCGGTCGCCGCGCTGGTCTTCCTGCTGCTGCACATCAGCGTGAAGCTCGCGCTCTCGCACGTGACGCTGCTCGGCGCGCTGATCCCGTTTTCCGGGGGCTTCAGCGGCAGCGCGGGCCTGATCGGCCTGGGCGTGACCGCCGGACTCCTCATGATCACCACAGGGGTCACGGGCGCGCTGCGCAGCTCCATGGCCTCCCCCGCCCGGCTCGCCGCCCGCTGGCGCGCGACCCACATGCTCGCCTACCCGGCCTGGTGCTTCGCCCTCATGCACGGCCTGTACTCGGGCCGGCCCGCGAAGGGTTACGTGACCGTCCTGTACTGCCTGGCGCTGGTCGCGGTGGCCGGCGCGATCGCCCTGCGGGCGTCGCCGCAGGCCGTGCGCCGCAAGGTGGCGGTGCGCATCCTCGAATTCCTGGACGCGGGACCGCGCGCGAGCGGCACCAGGCGGGCCGGTTCCCCCCTCCCGCAGCCCCGCCCCGAGCCCGCACCGCGCACCTTCGATCCCGCTCCCCCGATACCGACACAGCCACCGACGCCGACACCTACGCAGTCCGACATCGGCTTCGCCGCCGCCTACCGCGCGGTGTCGGCCCTCCCCCGCTCGGAGCTGCCCACACAGTCGGTCCCGTACGTGGAGCAGCACTCGGCCCCCTACGTGGAGCAGTACGCGCAGCCCACGGCACCCGCACCCACCGAACGCTGGCCCGCCCCCTCCCCGCCCCCACCGGCCCAGGCCCCACCCTCCCTGTACGACCCGACGTACGACACCCCCTACGGAGGCGTTCCCGGCTACCCCGCCTCCTACGGAAACAGCACGAACCACGGCGCACACGAAGCCCCCTACAAGGAAGCGCCCGATCCCACCGAACCGCTCCCCGGCCCCTACCAAGCACCCGCTTCCGGCGAGCCCTGGACCACGCCCTACGGAGGCACGCAGTGAACACCGCACTGCCCGACGTCCCGGAAGTCCGGGTCGTCGGTCTTCCCCAGCTCACTTCGGGGTTCGACCTCGTGGAGCGGCTCGACCTCGACATGCACCTCAAGGTGCACGGACCACTGGAGCCCATGGCGGGCGAACAGCTCGCGCAACTGGCCCAGGCGATATCCCTGCGCGGCCGCGGCGGCGCAGGCTTCCCCTTCGCCAAGAAGCTCCGCGCGGTCGCCGAGTCGGCGATCCGGCGCGGGGTGCGCCCGGTGGTCGTCGT
Organism: Streptomyces sp. NPDC059897; assembly: GCF_042730865.1. Taxonomy (NCBI): domain Bacteria; kingdom Bacillati; phylum Actinomycetota; class Actinomycetes; order Kitasatosporales; family Streptomycetaceae; genus Streptomyces; species Streptomyces sp. NPDC059897. The sequence continues at coordinate 310,246 of NZ_JBHWKQ010000005.1, forward strand.
CAACGGCAGCGAGGACGAGCCCGCCTGCCGCAAGGACACGGTCCTGATCAACCGGGCCCCGCACCTGATCCTGGACGGCGCCCTGCTCGTCGCGGAGGCGATCGGCGCGCGCACCCTCGTCGTCGGGGTGACCCGCGACTCCACCGAGGCGTCGATGCAGGCGGCGCTCGCCGAGCGCGGCCTGTCGAACCGCCGCAATTCGCCGCTACGCGCGCGTGTGCAGCGCAATCCGGTGCGCATGGTCACCGGCGAGTCCTCCGCCCTGATCCGCTCGGCGGACGGCGGCCCGCCGATGCCGCCGGGCCGCAAGGTCCGCGCCTCCGACTCCGGGGTGGGCGGCGCCCCCACGCTGCTGTCGAACGCGGAGACCTTCGCCCAACTCGCCGTCGCCGCCCGCACGGGAGCCGAGCGCTACTGCCGCACGGGCCTGCACGACGAGCCCGGCACGGTCCTGCTGACGCTCTCCGGGGCGGTCGCACGCCCGATGGTCCTGGAAGTGCCGTCCGGCGTCCCGCTGCGCTACGTACTCCAGCTCGCGGGCGCTCCCCCGCTCCCCCAGGGCGTCCTCACGGGCGGCTATCACGGCAAGTGGCTCGACGGGGTCGGCGCACAGGACGCCATCGTCTCCCGCGCCTCCCTGGAGGCCTCTGGCGGCGCGCTCGGCGCCGGGGCGATCCTGCCGATCGGGCCCGACACCTGCCCGCTCGGCGAGGCCCTGAAGGTGGCGCAGTGGCTGGCCTCGGAGAGCGCGGGCCAGTGCGGCCCCTGCTACCTGGGGCTGCCCGCGGCGGCGCGCGGCCTGGAGGACGTGCTGAACGGTGGCGGGCCGGCCGCCCTTGAGGCGCTGCGCGAGGTCACGCGCGCGGTGAAGCGGCGCGGGGCGTGCAAGCACCCGGACGGTTCGGCGGCGTTCATCGAGTCGACGATCTCGGCGTTCACGGACGACCTGGCCGCGCACGTCCTGGGCGCCGGCTGCGGCCGCCCGGTGCTCGGTGTGCTGCCGCTGCACGCGGAGGCGCCGGCGAGCTCGACGCCCAGCGGGAAGCGGCTCGCCGTCGACTGGACGCTGTGCCGGGGGCACGGCCTGTGCGCGGACATCGTGCCGGAGCTGCTGCAGTTGGGCCCCGACGGCTTCCCGACGGTCGCGGAGGCGGCGGTGCCCGCCTACTCGGAGGCGAACGCGGTACGGGCCGTGCGCCGCTGCCCCGCGCTGGCGCTGCGCATCGAGGAGGACGCGTCGGCGGCCCCGCTGGACCGGCGGCCCGCGCGCCCCGCACTCCCGCCCGGCCGCAGCCGGGCCCGGCGGTAACGGGCCCCGGGCGCACAAGAAGGCGGGGCCAACCAATAGGTAGTCACGACAAAACATTTATGTGGGGCTAATGAGTAAAGAAATCCATAACAACATAAATAGATTAACGCGGGCAAACCACAGAAGTATAAACCAAAA